>JAYTTT010000145.1:0-2356 GCA_043744895.1 Gemmatimonadota bacterium
CTCGAGTGGCTGGCGGGACTCATCACCGCTGCGGACCTGGCCGCCGAACTGGGCGACCGAAAGGCCGCCGTCGCCCGCTACCAGCGCCTGATCGACCTCTGGAACGGGGGCGATTCGTCCTCCGCCCTGCTCGATCGGGCCCGGACCCAGGTCGAGGCACTCCGAAATCAGCGGTGAGCTATATTCCGCGGTCCGCTCCTCAAACCCCACGCCTGGAACCCACGGATGTCCATCAAGTCCGACCGCTGGATTCGCCGGATGGCGCACGAACACGCCATGATCGAACCGTTCACCGACGCCCAGGTCAGGCAAGCCGACGCCCACGGGCGGAAGGTTATTTCCTACGGGGTGTCGTCCTACGGGTACGACATGCGAGTGGCTCGCGAATTCAAGATCTTCACCAACGCACTCTCGGCCATTGTCGACCCCAAAGGATTCGATCCCAACAGCTTCGTCGAATTCGAGGGCGACGTCTGCATCGTGCCGCCGAACAGCTTTGCCCTGGCGCGGTCGGTCGAGTATTTCCGGATTCCCCGGAACGTCCTGACGATCTGCGTCGGCAAATCCACCTACGCTCGATGTGGCATCATTACCAACGTCACGCCGTTCGAGCCCGAGTGGGAGGGCCACGTGACCCTGGAGATCTCCAACACCACGCCGTTGCCGGCCAAGGTCTATGCCAACGAGGGCATTTGCCAGGTGTTGTTCTTCGAAGCCGATGCCGACGACGTCTGCGAAACGAGCTACAAAGACAAAGCCGGCAAGTATCAGGGGCAGCTGGGCGTGACCCTTCCGAGGCTGTAGACCATGTCCTACCAGTACATCGACCCCGCCCTTCCCCGCCGCCTTGATGGCTGGCGGAGTCCAACCCTCGGCATGGATATGCCGGTCGTGCTCTACGGTCACGCCGGTCACCCGCTCCTGCTCTTCCCGACCGCGGCCGCCGACTATCTGGAATGCGAGCGGTTCTTCCTGATCAAGTCGATCGAGCCGGCGATCATGGCCGGCCGGGTTCGGGTGATCTCGATCGAAAGCATCAACAAGCTCGCCTGGATGGACCGGACCCTTCCGGTCCAGGAGCAGGCCCGGCGCCAAGCCCTCTACGCCCGCTACGTCGAGGACGAGTTGGTGCCGTGGATTCGGAGCGTGGTGGACAATCCGGGGGCCCGGATCGCCACATCGGGGGCGAGCTTCGGCGCCTACCACGCCGCCAACGCGCTGTTTCGGCGTCCGGATCTGTTCGATGCGACCATCGCGATGAGCGGATTTTACGACCTCGCGCCCGATTATTTCAGGGGCTACTCGGACGATAACTGCTACCTCAACAATCCGATGTCCTACCTCGAGCGGCTCGAAGGCAGCCCCCTCGAGAACCTCCGGACCCGAAGCAACATCGTCATCGTCACCGGCCAAGGCGCCTACGAGGCGCCCGACTGCTCCCGGCGGCTCTCCGAGCTGCTCCACCGGAAGAGCGTTCCCCACACCCTCGATGTGTGGGGCCAGGACGTCAATCATGACTGGCCGTGGTGGCGCCGCATGCTGCCCCACTACGTCGACAAACTCTGGCCCTAGACCCGCTCCAAGGGGCGGCTCAGCGAAGTCGCCCGCCAGCTTCCCAGTTCGCTCTCCATGGTCCGGGCCGCGGCCAGGGCCGCCGGCCCCAGGGTGGTCGTCGAGACCTCGAGCAGCCCGTCGATCGCCCGTTCCAGCTCCTCCAACCGGAGTTCGATTTCCGCTGACCGGAGGGCCGCGGCGTGAAAATCGGCGTGGCCCGCCCAGCCGTGGAGCGCGGCCGCGCGCGCCGGCAGAAACACGGACAGGGCCGTGAGCCCCGCCGTATAGAGAAACGAGTCGCTCAAGTGCGCGACGTGGAGGATGGCAACCACACCCGCTACGCCGAACAGGACTTCGGTGCGCCCGTGGACGACGTCGGCGAGGTGTTCCAGCCGTCCTGAGTTCTGGTCGTGGTAGACCCGTTGGTCCTGGATCTCGAGATCGCGAAGCAAGTAGCGGCCGTTGGCCAGATGGTCGGAGGCGAATGTCCTGGCCCCGAAGCCCAACTGGCGGACCAAGGCGCGATAGTACCATCCGGGCCACCGGACTCGGGGATCGTCGCTCCCCGGGTTGGCCGGCAG
This sequence comes from Gemmatimonadota bacterium, assembly GCA_043744895.1. Classification (GTDB taxonomy): domain Bacteria; phylum Gemmatimonadota; class Gemmatimonadetes; order Gemmatimonadales; family GWC2-71-9; genus SHZU01. The sequence continues at coordinate 2,136 of JAYTTT010000145.1, forward strand.
CCGCGCGGACGCGCTGGTGACCCCGAGCGGCCAGAGGAACGTGAGATGGCGGACTTGCTCCGCCAGCAACCGATAGTCGATCCACCGCTCGTGGAACCGCCGGTGCTTGCCCCACATCGTGAGCCCGAGGATCGCGCCGATGACGGCCAGCTCGACCCCGCCCCAAAGGCGGGCGGTGCCCCAACCTCTGACCTCGGCAATCAGTCCCATGACCGCCGCCA
>JAYTTT010000146.1:0-9075 GCA_043744895.1 Gemmatimonadota bacterium
GTTGAATGCGTTCGTTCTTGGCAGCCGCTATTGCACCCTTCGAGAAGCCCGTTTCCGACACGGCTACAATCACGTCAGCACCAATTCCACTTCGCTTACCTACTAGCTGTTCGATCCAGGTGACGTCCTGCACGTTCTGTCGCTTGCGGCACTCAAGGACGATGAGGGCTTCCACCGACCCGATTCTGTACCGAACTGTTGCATCAACTTCTCGATCAGCGCCCGTTCGTAGGTCGAGCAGGGTGTCCGGTGACTTCACGACCGCATGTGGCGCCGCTAGCTGTTCGATCCTGGCGACCAGCTGTTCGAAGAGCTTCCAAGGCTTAGGCTGCGTAGATATCTCCTGTCAGGACTCGGGGTGCGGATATTTCGTCGACACCCACGTTCTTCCGTCCGGAGGGCAATCACCCGCCGAGCGTGACCAACGATGCCGCCCTGGGGCTCGGGGTCGTCGCGACGGGATCGTGGATCGTTCGGACCGCCTGCCGGAAACGCTCAACGTTCTTTCGCTTGACGCCTTCGTACCCTCGAATCATGTCCGGGGTTCGAGCCAATCTGACCGCCTGCTCGTAACTGGTAGCCGACAGACCCGCCACGGCGGTCTCGATCAGCCCACGATACTCGCCGATCAACTCCCGTTCCAACCTCCGGATGCCATCCCGCCCAAACAGATCGAACGCCGTTCCCCGAAGCCCGCGGGCCGCGTACAGCAATCGGAACACCCCCCGGAACCACCTCCCCAACGCGATCTTCTTCTTCATCCCCATCGCCCGCAACACCGGCGGATGGAGCCGATAACTCATCACCGCCCCGGCCCCGAAACTCTCGGCCAACGCCTCGTCAAGCTTGGGATCGAGCGCCAACCGCGCCACCTCATACTCGTCCTTATATGCCATGAGCTTGTACAGATACCGCGCCACCGCCGCCGACAAAGCGGTATCGACCCCAAACCCCCGCTCCTTCTTCCAGACCATCGCCACGAAATCAGCATACTGCTTGGCGTAGGCCTCGTTCTGGTAGGCCACCAGGTCGGGCACCCGGATCTCCAACAAACGCCTGGTCTCGCCGGTGGCTCCGGTCTGGCCGATGATGGCCTGGATGACTGGCGGGTTCGCGGGACCCTTAGGCTCAGCGGAGGCGGCCCGGGACGTCACCAGCCGGTCGGCCCAAGCGGGATCCACCACGACCTGCCGCCCAACCCGAAAGGCCTGGATGTTGGCCTGGGCCGCGGTGCCGTTCAGTTCGAGCGCCTTCTCGATATTCTCCGCCGCGAGCGGAATCAACCCAGCCTGATACGCCGCCCCCACCACGATGAAGTTCGCCATCATGTGCGACCCAAACAGAAACTCCGCCAGCCGCTCCGCATCGAAGTACACGTTCTCCCCAGCCCGAGTCACCGCGTCGATCCGAGCGTGCAGCACCGAGTCGGCCGGGAACTCGACCAACGGATTCCGAACCATCAACCCGGTCGCCACATGACTCGACGACACGATCGCCACGGTCCGATCGGGCCGTGCCCGCACCAAATGCCGGAGGTCGCTCGCGGTCAGGACGTCGAACCCGATGTACCCATCCGCCTCGCCGATCCCGACCTTGTTCGAACCCGCCGCCTCGCCGTCGAAGATCTTGAGGTGCGACACCACCGCACCCCCCTTTTGGCTCAGACCCGTCTGATCGAGACACCGAACCCCTTTGTGCTCGAGCAACGCCGCCGTCCCCAGCACCTGATTGACGGTAACAACCCCCGTGCCTCCAATCCCCATGAAGTAAAGATTGGTCACCCCCCTCCGCGCCTCCGCGTGAACCGCCGGAAAACTCGGCCCCAATGGCTCGAACTGATGCCCAGCCCGCTTCGGCTTCGGCCCCGCCGCCGGCACCACCGTCACAAACGCCGGGCAGTCCCCGTCCAGGCACGAGTAGTCAGTGTTGCAGGACGACTGATGGATCTGGGTCTTCCGCCCGAACTCAGTCTCGACCGGCGCCACGCTCAGACAATTCGACTTGGCCCCACAGTCGCCGCAGCCCTCGCAGATCCGCTCGTTGATCAAGACCCGCATCGGCCGCTCGGGCGCCAAGCCCCGTTTCCGCTTCCGCCGGAGATCGGCAGCACAATGCTGATCGTAAATGAGCGCGGTCACGCCCTTGATCTCGCGGAGGAGCTTCTGGGCCTCATCGAGCCGCTCCCGGGGCCAGAGGTCCACCCCAGTCGCCAGGGTGATCCCCCGGTACCGCTCGACCTCGTCCGTCAACACGATGGTCCGGCCAACGCCCTCGGCCTGGAGCTCGCGCGTCAGGTCGGGAATCGCGATCGCGCCGTCGGCCATCTGGCCGCCGGTCATCGCGACGGCCCCGTTATAGAGGATCTTGTAGGTAATCGAGGTCCCGGCCGCGACGGCCTGGCGAATGGCCAGGGACCCGGAGTGGAACAAGGTCCCGTCCCCAATGTTCTGAAAAATGTGCGGCGTGTTGCTGAAGTACGACGCTCCGACCCACTGCGCCCCCTCGGCGCCCATCTGGGTGAACCCGGCCCCGATCCGCTCCATGGTCACCGCCATGCCGTGGCAGCCGATCCCGGCCGCCGCGATCGACCCCTCGGGCACCACGGTCGACCGGTTGTGGGGACAGCCGGAACAGAAATACGAAAGCCGCTGGGCGCCGAGCCCCATCGGCTGGACCGCAGCGTCGGTCGACGGCCGGAGCCGCTCGAGCCGGCCGGCCATCACCTCAGCGGGGAGTCTCTGCCGAAGCCGGGCGGCCAGGATCGGCGCGATCAGGTCGGCGTCGACTTCGCCGTGACTCGGCACCAAGAGCCGGCCCACCTCGTCGACCTTGCCGACGATCCGGGGGTGGTTGGCTTGGTGATAGAGGACGTCCCGCAGCATCAGCTCCACGAACGAGCGCTTTTCCTCGACCACCAGGACTTCCTCGACCCCCGCGGCAAAGGCCTGGGCCGAGGTGGGCTCCATCGGGTAGAGCATCCCGATCTTGAAGAGCCGGATCCCGTACCGAACCAGGTCGTCGTCGGAAAAGCCGAGCCGGGCCAGGGCTTCCCGGACATCGAGATAGGTCTTGCCGGCGGCGGCGATGCCGAGCCAGGCGTTAGGTGGATTCACCGTCACCCGGTTCAACTCGTTGGCGGCGCCGAACCGGTGGGCCGCTTGGAGCCGGCCCTCCATCAGTTCCTGTTCGAGCTGGAGGTTGTACGGGGCAAACAGGGTGTGCGACTGGGTCGGCTGCCACGGCTTGCCGTTGAACTCGAAATCCGGCCGCTTCCATTGGTGCCGGCCGGCGGTGATCCGGGCGGTACCGAACTCGTCGGCCACGTTGGTGGTCATCTTGAAGCCGACCCAGAGCCCGGAATAGCGCGACAGGGCAAACCCGACGCTGCCCAAGTCGATGACTTCCTGGACGTCGCCGGGGAAGAGGACCGGCATCTGGGCGTCGTAGAGTGCGATCTCCGACGCCGAGGGGACGGTCGAGGACTTGGACGCGGGGTCGTCGCCGGCGACGGCCAGGACGCCGCCGTTCTTGCCGACGCCGGTCAGGTTCGCGTGTCGGAACGCGTCGCCCGACCGGTCGACGCCGGGGCCTTTGCCGTACCAGATGCCGAGGACGCCGTCGTATTTCGGTGACGGCATCAGGTTGGCGAGTTGGGACCCGAAGATGGCGGTGGCACCGAGGTCTTCGTTGACGCCGGGGAGGAACCGGACTTGGTGCTGCTCGAGGATTCGCTTGGACGCTTGGAGCAGGAAGTCGAACCCACCGAGCGGGGAGCCCCGGTACCCGGAGATCAGGGTGGCGGTGTTGAGTCCGGCGCGGGCGTCGGCCTTGTGCTGGTCGATCGGGAGGCGAACCAGGGCCTGGACCCCCGAGAGGGCGACGATGCCGTCGTCGAGGAGGTATTTGTCGTCGAGCGAGTAGGGCTTCGGATCGGTCATCCGGGAAATCTAGCCGAAACTAGAGGAACCGGGTGGCCACCCCGACGGCGACGGTGCCGACCCAAAAGAGGAACATCCACTTGATCAGGTCGGCGCGTTGGGCGGCCATTTCCAAGCGTAACTGGAGGCCGAGGGCCTCGGTTGCCATCCTGGCCTCTGCAATGTCGCGCTTGAGTTCCGACCGCAGGCTTCCGATCTCGGCCTTGAGGCCCCATTCGAGGCTCCCAATCTCAGCCCTGAGCTTCGACTCGAGGGTTCTGATCTCAGCCTTGAGGTCCGACCGGAGTTCGCCCAGCTCGGATCGGACCTCGCCGATCTGTCGCTCGAAGTCGGCACGGATACCGGCCATGCCCTCGGCGAGCTTGGCCTCGAACCGGCCGTGGTTGAGCTCATTGAGCTCGCGGAGGTCGGTCCGGTAGGTCAAATCCACGGCGTTGAACCATGCAACGAGTTCGTTGGCAACATCGTCCCCCAACGTGTCGTAGAACTTTCGGGATAGCTTCGCGGTCACCGGCATCGGACCCATCCTTAAAGAGGCGATGCCAACCTAAGGTATGCTCGGCGGGACCTGTTAAGCAATTTGCCGCAATCAGGTCCATTCAAACGCCGACCCTGACACGACCGCTTCGGCGCCGGGCCGAGCGCTGGCCCAGTACCTCGGATAGTCGCTGATCAATCGGAGGGCGGGAACCCGTTCCGACTCCGGCCGGGGCCGGTGCGGGCGGCGAAAGACTGGCGGCATTGGTCAGCCCCCGTGCTTCGTCTCGATCCGCCGGTGCCCGTCGCCGGTAATCCACATCCCGAGCCATTCGGCCACGAGGGCGGGCCGGGCCTTGCCCTCGATTTCCACCGAGACGCCATACTTCGAGCGAATCTCGCCCGGACGCACTTCGTTCCATTCCAGGAGGGTGAAGTGGGCGCGAATCCGGCTGTTGACGGGCACCGGCTCGACCAAGCGGAGCCGATCGAACCCGTAGTTGAGAGCATAGCCGCCCTCGTCCGCGCCCAGGTTGCTGAGCCAGCCCATTGCCTGGTGGCTCAGGTGGGTCAGCATCGAGGCGGTCAGGAAGCCGAAGGCAATCGTCGTCTTAAAGGGACTCTTGGCCGCGCACCACGCCGGATCGATGTGCATCGGGTCGGGGTCTTCCGTGGCCTTCGCGAAGAGGTCGATCCGGGCCTGATCGATGAGAAACCACGGGGAGCTGCCGATCGGCTGGCCGATCTTGTCTTTGAACGTCGCCAAGGCTGGTTGCATGGGGCTGAATATAACAAGCGTTGTTTACTGCAGCAGCCAGCTCTTCACGTATTCGGCAAACGACGGGCGCACCAGGATCAGGAAGGTTGGGCCGTCGTCAACCTGGGCGATCAGGGCTTGGGCCTTGGCAATCAGGGTTCCCGCGCAGGAACCCGCTCGAAACGCCCGCGGGTGCAAGTCGATCGCACAGCAACCCGCCAAAACGTCGCGAGCGTCCGGCCCGGACAGCAGCATGCCCGTTCGGTTGGCGGAGACATCGACCACGGCGCCTTCACCGGCCGAAATTGCGTCCCGGAGCCGGATTTCGAGCGAGGCCCGGAGGTCGTCGGTGCCGACCGCGAGGAACTCATCTGGTCCGAGCCAGAGGACATTGCACCCGTCAGCGGCCGCGAACTGGTTGGCCTTTGGCAGTCGGTCGAGTCCCAGGGCCCGCGCCACGAGTAGCCCGGAGTGACCGGTGACCCGGAACGAAATCTGGGCCAACCGGGGGAGGGGAGTGAGTCGGCTACCCATCACGGCGGGCTCCTTCAGGATCGTAGAACACCGGCCCAACGATGGTGACGGGTACCGGGTGGGCGCCGACGGGCGCAAAAAGCGTTTGGCCTTGCCGTTCCAGGCCCCCCTTCACCATCGCCAATCCGAAGCTTCGGCCTAACGTCGGGCTCCAGAAGCTCGAGGTGATGTGGCCGAGGATCGTCATGGGCTTCGGCTGGCCCGGGTCGGCCACCAATTGGGCCCCCTCCGGCACCACCGTCGAGGGATCGGCCGGGAGCACGCCGACCAACTGGAGCCGGCCCGAGGCCGCCATGGCTTTCCGGCGGAGCGACCGTTTTCCGATGAATTCCTTGTCCTTGGCGATCATCCAGCCGAGTCCGGCGTCGGCGGGGGTCGTGCTGGCATCGGTATCCTGGCCCACGATGAGGTAACCCTTTTCGGCGCGGAGGATGCTCAGTGCTTCGAGCCCGTAGGGCGTGATGCCGCGGCCGGCGCCGGCGGTCATCAGGGCGTTCCAGAGCGCGGCGCCTTGGTAGCTGGGCACGCTGACCTCGAAGGCCAGCTCGCCGGAAAAGCTCACCCGGGCCACCTGGGCTTGCAATCCAGCTACGGTTCCGAACCGCACCGCCATGAAGGGAAACGCCCCCGCGGAGAGGTCGAGGTCGGTCTCGGCTGCGGCCAGGACGGCGCGGGCCTCTGGACCGACCAGGGCAATCGTGGCCCATTGCTCGGTGATCGACGTGAGCCAAACCTTGAGATCAGACCACTCGGTCTGGAGCCATTCCTCCATCCACTCCATGACGGGGCCCGCGTGGCTGGTCGAGGTCGTCACGAAAAATCGGTCGGGGGCCAGGCGCATGACGACGCCGTCGTCGAACAGGATTCCGTCGAGCCGGCACATGGCGCTGTACCGGGCCCGTCCCGGCTTCAGGTTGGCGATCCGATTGACGTAGAGCCGTTCCAGGAACTCGGCGGCGTCGGGGCCCTGGACGTCGATCTTGCCTAACGTCGACGCATCCATCATCGCGACGCCTTGGCGGGCCGCCCGGCATTCGCGGTGCACGGCGTCCGCCATCGACTCGCCGGGGCGGGGATAGTACCGGGGGCGTTTCCATTGGCCGACGTTCTCGAAGACGGCGCCCTCGGCGACATGGGCCGGATGGATCGAGGTGGTCCGAATCGGATCGAGCAGGTGGCCCCGGGCCCGGCCGGCCAGGGTGGCGAACGCGATCGGCTCGACTGGGGGCCGGGCGCTGGAAGTGCCCATCGGGCCGTCCTGGAACCGGGCGGCCAGGACCCCGGCGTTCACCTTGGAGGTGCGGCCTTGTTCGACGCCGGTGCCGATCAGGGTGTACCGCTTGAGATGCTCGACCGAGCGGATCCCGGCGGTGAGTGCTCGGTTGACACCGGCCACGGTCACGTCGCGATGGAGGTCGACGAACGAGCGGCTTTCGTCCTGGTCCGGGGCCGGAACCTGCCAGACGGGCGCCGGCGCCGCGATCCGGGTCGACGGGGCCGACGGCACCTCGGCCGCCGCGGGCGAAAACCCCGCGGCCACCGCGGCGGCGTGTCCAGCCAACTGGCCGGTGCTCAGGCAGTCGGCGAGCGCCAACCGGCCGGCGGCGGCGCCAGCGACATGGTAGCCACTGATCGGTTCGCTCGGCGTGAAGGCCGCGAGCGCATCATCCCAATGGACCTTGCCCCGGCGCTGGTGGTGCAAATCGAGAACCGGGTCGAAGCCGCCGGACACGGCCAGGACGTCGCACTCGATTCGGTGAGGCTCGCCGCCGCCGCTTGGAGCAACCGCCACGGCAACCAGCACGCCGGTGGCATCTGCCTCGGTCCCAACCACCACCGACCCAGCGATGACGTCGATCCCCGTGGCCCGAGCCTGTTCGGCCAGGACGCCGTCGGGATTCGGGCGCGGGTCGATGACGGCCGCGACGGTCTGGCCGGCTTCGACCAAGTCGATGGCGGTGCGATAGGCGTCGTCGTTGGTGGTAAAGACCACCGTGCGTTCCGGAGCCAGCGCAAACTGGTGGAGGTACCTCCGAACTGCTCCGGCCAGCATGATGCCGGGCCGGTCGTTGTCCTGGAAGATGACCGGGCGCTCCAACGCGCCGGTGGCCAGGATGATCTGCCGGGCCCGCACCTGCCAGAGCCTCGGGCTTTGGCGTCGCTCGACCAGGATCATCCCGTTTTGGTCGAGGGCTACCATCGCAGTGGTTCGCTTGAGGATCCGCACTTCGGGGTTCGCGGCGAGTGCCGCTTCAGTGGCGGTAATCCACAGTCCGGCGTTCCGGCCATCGATCTGATCGTGGTCACCGCCGAGGGCTCCGCCGAGCTCGGCCCGGTGCTCGGCCAGGATCACCCGAGCGCCGGCGGCGGCGGCCACGGTCGCGGCGGCGAGCCCCGCGGGACCGCCACCGACGACGAGCACGTCGCAGTGGCCGGAACGCCGATCGGATCGGGCGTGGTCAATGCCATGCTGGAGCACGCCCTTGGTGGCGAGCCCGCGGGCGACCAGTCCGTCGAAGATCTCGACCAAGGTGGCACGGACCAGCGGCTCGGTTTCGCCGCCCTCGCCGAGCTGGGCAAATGCGTGAGCCTCTTCGGCGCCGGCGCTCATGACGCCGCGGGGCCGCATCAGGGACACGCTCGAGCCGACGATCGCGATCCCGTTCGCCAACAGGGCCGAGGCCAGGGTGTCGCCGGGATGGGCGGTCAACGGCTGACCGTTCCAGGAGAACGACCACCGGGTGGTTCGATCGATGGTGCCGCCCGTGGGAAGCCGCTTCATCGAGCGTCCTTGGGCTTCTCGGAGGTAAGGTACGATCCGAGCATGTCGCTGGTCATCGTGTCCCGAACGACGTGAAACCAACGGCGGCACCCGGCGACGTGAACCCATCGTTCGGCCAAGGGGCCGGCCGGGTTGTCGCGATAGAAGAGGAAGCGGGCCCAGGCCGCGTCATCGGTGTCGGAGCCGGGGTAGGAGACGTGCGCTTCGCCCCCGTAGTGGAACTCGTTTTCTTCTCGGGGGCCGCACCACGGGCAGCGAATCTGGAGCATGGGTCGGGCTCTCTAGTGTGCCACGGCGGCCGCGCCGTGTTCGTCGATCAGGGCGCCGGTCTCGAACCGCTCGAGGGAGAACGGCACGACCAAGGGGTGCGGCGTTCCGTTGGCGATGGTATCGGCGAATACCCATCCGGACCCCGGCGTCGCTTTGAAGCCGCCGGTGCCCCAGCCGCAATTCACGAACAGATCGCGGATCGGGGTCAGCCCGACGATCGGGGATGCATCGGGCGCGACATCGACGATCCCGGCCCAGGTACGGAGCATGTGGATCCGGCTCATGATCGGGAACAATTCGAGGGCCGCGGCCATTTG
>JAYTTT010000147.1:0-2346 GCA_043744895.1 Gemmatimonadota bacterium
GTGCCCCTCTGGGGTTCGTGGCCGAAACGATGGCGGTGGCGGATCTAACCCGACAATTGGAAGGAATTCGGTAACACGCATGGCTTTGCCGCAACTGCAGGAACTCCTCGAAGCGGGCGTTCATTTCGGTCACCAGACCCGGCGCTGGAACCCCAAGATGCGCCGGTTCATCTTCGCCGAACGATCCGGCATCTACCTGATCGACCTCCAAAAGACCCAGGCCCAGATCGCCAAGGCCCAGGAGTTGTTGCGGGGTGTCGTCATGAAGGGCGACAGCGTCCTCTTTGTCTGTACCAAGAAGCAGCTCAAGGCGCTGGTCCAGACCGACGCGGTGGCCTGCGGCGCGCTCTACGTCACCGAACGGTGGTTGGGGGGCACCCTCACCAACTTCCAGACCATCAAGAAACAGATTCGCCGGCTTCGGGAGCTTGAGCAGGGCGCGTCGGACGGCGATTTCGACAACTATACCAAGAAGGAAAAGCTCCTGTTCGAACGGGAGCGGGTCAAGTTGTCGCGGTACCTCGAAGGCGTCAAGAACATGGGCCGGCTTCCGGGCGCGCTGTTCGTCGTCGACGCCAAGAAAGAGCGGATTGCGATTCTCGAGGCCAACAAGCTGGGGATTCCCGTCGTCGCCATTGTCGATACCAACGCGGATCCTGACGTCATCACGGTGCCGATTCCCGGCAACGACGACGCGATCCGCTCGGTGGGGCTGATCACCCAGGCGCTGGCCGATATTCTCCGCGAGGCCCGGATGGCGGCGCCGTCCCGCGAGGGAAGCGAAGACGGCGACGCCCAGACCTACAGCACCGGCGAGGGTTCCGAGGGCGATGCCGAAGACCGGCGTCGTCGTCGGCCCGGTGCGGCAGCGGCTCCGGCCGGCGCCGCCGCCCCAGCTGGCGGTGCGGCGGCCCGGAAACGGCGGCCGAAGCCGGAAGCCATCGCGGCGCGGCTCAAAACCGACGCCGAACCGGCGGCAGAGGGATAACCGAACCCGCTCGGTCCCTCGGGTTGGGATGATTTGCCCCGCCGCGCAATGACCCCTGGGTTGTTCGCGGCGGCATCGTATGAGGACCTGACCCGGCACGATGCCGGTTCAGCCGAGGACTAACACCTAACGAATGCCTGACGGTTTATGAGCTATAAGACGAGTCCCAAAGACATCAGCGAACTCCGGGCCCGTACGGGAGCCGGCATCGGCGACTGCAAAGCGGTGCTCGAGGAAACCCAAGGCGACATGGAGAAAGCCGGCGAGCTGCTTCGGAAGAAAGGCATCGCGAAGGCCGAGAAGCGAGCCGGCCGAAGTGCCATGCAAGGCCTCGTCGTGATCGACCTAGCGGCTGATGGCGGGTCGGGTGGCATGATCGAGCTCAATTGCGAGACCGATTTCGTCGCCAAGACCGACGGCTTTCTCAATCTTGCCGGGGACTTGAGCCGGCACGTGGCTCACCATGCTCCGGAAGGGGTGAAAGCTGGGTCGATCGACGGGCAGGCCTTCCGCGACAGCACGGTCGCGGAGTCGGTCAAGAGCGTGTCGGGCACGACCGGCGAGGCCATGACGCTCGCGCGGTATGCTCGGTTCTCCCAGTCGAGCGGAGTCGTGGCGTCGTATCTCCATCACAACGGCCAGGTTGGCGTGCTCATTGATGTCGAGGGTCCGGCCGGCGAGCCGCTGACGACGTTGGCCAAGGATGTCGCGCTCCACATCGCGTCGGCCGATCCGACCGGCATCGCCGAGGCGGATATTCCGGCCGATCTCCTCGCTCGGGAGCGCCGGATCGCTGAGGAGCAGGTGGCCGCCGAGGGTAAGCCCGAAGCGATCCGGAGCAAGATCGTCGACGGCAAGCTCCGGAAGTTCGTCGCCGAGCGGACCCTGATGGGCCAGCCGTTCGTGAAGGACGAAAGCCAGACGGTCGGGGACTTGATCAAGGCAACGGCCAAGCTGCTCGGCGCCTCCGTGGCCGTCAAGCGGTTTGTTCGGTTCAAGGTCGGAGAGGCCTGATGGCACTGGCCTATCGCCGGGCTCTCCTCAAAATTTCGGGCGAGGCCCTGGCCGGCGATCGGGGCCAAGGCCTCGACTATGGCGTGGTCGAGGGCCTCGCCGGCCAGATCAAAGGGGTCCACGCCCAGGGGATCCACGTGGGGCTCGTGGTCGGTGGGGGCAACATCGTTCGAGGCACCCATGCCAGCAAGGAAGGTCTCGACCGGGTCAACGCCGACTACATGGGGATGTTGGCCACCGTCATCAATGCGCTCGCCCTCCAGGATATCTTGGAGAAGATGGGGGTCGAGACCCGGGTCATGACGGCCATTCGGATGGAGTCGCTGGCGGAGCCATATATCCGG
>JAYTTT010000148.1:0-9050 GCA_043744895.1 Gemmatimonadota bacterium
CCGAGACCCAGGCCGGATCGATTGTCAATTTGGGGCTCGACCTCCAAGGCGGGATGCATCTTGGGCTCGAACTCGATCAGTCCGAGCGGACCTCCGCCGATCCAAGCAAGGATCTCGACCTCGCGCTGACCGTCTTGCGGAAACGCTACGATGAATTCGGGGTCCTCGAGCCGTTGATTCAGAAGGTCGGCAACGACCGGATCGTGGTCGAACTTCCCGGGCTCAAAGATCCCGCCCGCGCCAAGGCGCTGGTCCAGCGGGCCGCCTTCCTTGAATTCCGGATCACCGACAAGACCCAGGCACTCGAAAGGACGATCCCGACCATGGATCGGGCTCTTCGGGATCTCGGGATCACCGCCGCCGCGGCCGGGGTCACTGGGAAGCCCTCGGCGGTGCAGGAACTTCTCGGCGGCGATTCGACGAAAAAGGCCGCGGCCACCGACACCATCACGGTGAAGGGGGGCGTGTTCGCCTCAATGATCGAGCCGGCCGGGGTGGCCGGGGTCCAGTCGATGCCCGGTGAATACGCGGTCAAGGAGAGCGCCAAGCGGTATGCGGACAGCCTCCTTCACCGTCCCGAGGTTCGCCGATTGTGGCCGCGCAACGTCGACTTCCGGTGGGCCACTCAGCCCACCAACGTCGGGACCTCGAGCTACCGGTTGCTCTACGCCCTCGAAGACAAGCCGATCATCACCGGGGCCAGCCTGGTCAACGCGACCGCCCAGGTCGACCCGCTCACCAACGGCGCCGAAGTCAATTTCGAGCTCGACCGGGCCGGCGGCCGCAAGTTCGGCCAGGAAACCGGGCGGCATGTCGGCGACTACATGGCCATCCTCCTCGACAACGAGGTCCAGGGCCGGCCGCCGGTCATCCAGAGCCGGATCGATCGGCAGGGGCGGATTCAGCTTGGTGGCCGATCCTTGCAGGAGGCGCAAGATCTGGCGCTGACGCTCCGGGCCGGGGCGCTGCCCACTCCCCTCAAGATCATCGACGAGCGGCAGGTGGGCCCGAGCCTCGGTCAGGACTCGATCAATAGCGGCGTCCTCGCGGGCATCATCGGCACCGCCTTGGTGATCCTCATCATGCTCGGGTATTACGCCTGGAGCGGCGTGCTGGCGGTCGGGGCGCTGGTCATCTACGGACTTATTACGATGGGCGTCTTGGCGCTATTCAACGCCACCCTGACACTGCCCGGCTTGGCGGGCTTCATTCTCTCGATCGGCATCGCGGTCGACGCCAACGTACTTATTTTCGAGCGAATCCGGGAAGAATTGGCCCTCGGCAAGACGGTTCGCCTTTCGCTCGAAGAAGGGTTCCGGCACGCGATGCCGGCCATCGTCGACTCGAACTTGTGCGCGGTCTTAACGGCACTCTTTCTGTTCCAGTTCGGCACCGGCCCGGTCAAGGGCTTCGCGGTGACCCTGATCGTCGGCATCTTCGCCTCGATGTTCACGGCAATCTTCGTGACCCGGACGTTTTACCTGTGGTGGATCCAGCGGAAGCCGGACGCCACTACGCTCTCGGTCGGTTCGGTGCGGTGGTTCAAAGACGCGGCCTACGACTTCATTTCGATGCGGCGTTACGCCTACGGCCTGACCGGCGCCATTCTGGCGGTCGGGGTGGCGTTCCTCATCGGAACCGGTATCAAGTACAGCGTCGAGTTCACGGGCGGCACCCTGCTGCAGCTCAAGACCGATCCCAGCATCACGGTCGACCAGATTCGAAAGGGCCTCGGAGGGCCCGAGGTATCCGACTTCGGGAAGCCGGGCGAGTTCGTGGTCCGGGCCCATGTCGCCGAGGGTGAGAAGGACGCCAACAACACCCAGACGGCGGCAGTGGTCGTGAAGGCCGGCCTCGAGAAGAGCCTCGGCGCCGGGAAGTTCGAGATCACCCGAACCGAAAGCGTCGGCCCGAAGGTCGGCGGAGAACTGCGAACCCAGGCGTTTCTGGCCATCTTTCTCTCGTTCTTCGCCGTGCTCGCCTACCTGGCGTACCGGTTCGAGTGGCGGTTCGGACTGGCGGCCGTCATCGCCACAGCGCATGACGTGCTGACCACCATTGCGTTCGTGTCGGTGGTCAAGCTGGAAGTGAGTCTCGTGGTCGTGGCTGCGTTCTTGACGATGGTCGGTTATTCGCTCAACGACACCATCATCATCTTCGACCGGGCCCGCGAGAACCTTCGCAAGTACCGCCACGACGACTTCGCCGCGATCCTCAATCGGTCGATCAACGAGACGCTGCCCCGAAGCATCCTGACCCATGGGACGACACTCTCGACTCTGCTGGCCCTGGCGATCTTCGGTGGTGCGGTTATCCGGCCGTTCGCCCTGGTCATGTTCTTCGGGGTCTTTACCGGCACGTTCTCGTCGATCTTCATTGCGGCACCGGTGCTGCTGTGGATCGAAACCAAGTGGCCGCCGAAGGTCGGTGAAGGCATCGTCAGCGCCCGCGGTGCCCGAAGCGTGCCGACGGCCTCCGGGGTACGGCGTCCCCAGCCGGTGGGCTGACGAGCGGCTCCCCGGTTCCCGTGTCGTCGCTCGTCGACACGCATTGCCACCTCGCCGACCCGGCCTTCGCTGCCGAGGTCGGCGAGGTGGTTTCGCGAATGGGTGCCGAGGGCATTGTCCACGCGGTCGTGATCGGGGAATCGCCCGAGACGTATGAGCGGGCGCTCGGACTCGTCGACCGGTTCGCTCCGGCGCTGTCGGCGACCGCGGGCCTTCATCCGCATGAAGCCAAACGGTGGAACCCACAGATGGCAGCCTGGCTCGCCGAGGCGCTCCGGGACCCGCGGGTGGTTGCCGCCGGCGAGATGGGGCTCGACTATCACTACGATTACTCGCCCCGCGAGGCCCAACGAACGGCGTTCGAGGCCCAGCTCGAAATCGCCCGCGCGGCGGCCAAGCCGGTGGTGATCCACGCCCGGAGCGCGGACGAGGACATGGCCGCGGTCCTGGCCAACCATCCGAATGTCGTCGCCATCATGCACTCGTTCTCGAGTGGCCCGGACCTGCTTCGGCGGGCCGTAGCGCTCGGGCACTACATCAGCTTGAGCGGGATGATCACGTTCAAGTCCTGGCCGCTCGATCCCGCCGTTCGCGACGTGCCGCTCGACCGGCTCCTGGTCGAGACCGATGCCCCGTACCTCGCCCCGGTGCCGTTCCGGGGCCGGCGCAACGAACCGGCGTACGTTCGGGCCACGGCCCGCCGGTTGGCTCAGGTCATGGCCCAGGACGAAGACGCCTTGGCCGCCACCTTGGTGGCGAACTCGGTGCGAGTCTTCGGCGCCCGGCTTTCGCTCCACTGAACTTCCAGAGGAGGTCCTTCGTGTCCGGTGTTCCTTCAGATATCGCGATTGCCCAAGCGGCCCGCCCCCGTCCCATTGCCGAGGTCGCGGCGGAGCTCGGCCTGAGCGCCGACGAGATTCTTCCCTATGGGAAGTACAAGGCCAAGATCACTCCTGAAGCGATTCGGGCCCGGTCGCCCAAGGGCCGCCTGGTGCTGGTGACCGGCATTAACCCGACGCCCGCTGGGGAAGGGAAGTCCACGGTCACCGTGGGGTTGGGACAGGCCCTCCGGCGGCTCGGCCAGAAGGCCGTGATCTGTATCCGGGAGCCGTCGTTAGGTCCGGTCTTCGGGGTCAAGGGCGGTGCCGCGGGCGGCGGGTACGCCCAGGTCATTCCGATGGACGAGATCAATCTCCACTTTACCGGAGACTTCCACGCGATCACCTCCGCTCACAATCTCCTCTCGGCCATGCTCGACAACCACATTCACCACGGGAATGCGCTGGGCCTCGACGCCCGCCGCATCACCTGGCCGCGGACCATCGACATGAACGACCGGGCCCTCCGCCAGATCGTCGTCGGGCTCGGCGGGCTCAACGGGGGGCCGTCGCGCGAAGAACGGTTCGTGATCGTGCCCGGCAGCGAAGTGATGGCCATCCTCTGCCTGGCCACCGACCTGGAGGACCTCGAAGCCCGGCTCGCCCGGATCGTGGTCGGGTTCACCCGCGACAAAAAGCCGGTGACCGCGGCCGATCTCAAAGCCTCGGGCGCGATGACCCTGTTGCTCAAAGATGCGATCATCCCGAACCTGGTGCAGACCCTCGAAGGCGGCCCGGCGCTGGTCCACGGCGGCCCGTTCGGGAACATCGCTCACGGGTGCAATACCATCGTGGCGACCAAGCTCGGCCTCTCGTTAGGCGACATCGTGGTGACCGAAGCCGGGTTTGGCGCCGATCTGGGCGCCGAAAAGTTTCTCGACATCAAGTGCCGGATCGGCGGGCTCAATCCAGAGGCCGCGGTAATCGTGGCCACGGTCCGGGCCCTCAAGATGCACGGCGGCGTCAAGAAAGATCAGTTGAGCACTCCGGACGTCGCCGCGCTGATCCGGGGCTTGGTCAATCTCGAAGGGCACGTCCAGAATCTCGGCAAGTACGGGCTCCCGGTGATCGTGGCGCTCAATCGATTCGTCAGCGACTCGGACGAAGAGATCGCCACGGTTCTGGCGGCGGCAACGACCTGGGGCGTCCGCTCGGCCCTGTCCGATGTCTGGGCCAAAGGCGGCAAGGGCGGGGAAGCGGTCGCCAAGGAAGTCCTGGGTGTGTTGGCCGAAGGGAAGGCCCGGTTCAAGCCGATCTATGACACGGCCCTTCCCATCAAGGCCAAGATCGAAATCATCGCCAAGGAAATCTACGGGGCCGACGGGGTCGACTACAGCGCCGCCGCCGACCGGAACATCGCCCTCTGCGACGCCATCGGACTGGGGAGCACCCCGGTGTGTATTGCCAAGACCCAGTATTCCTTCTCCGACGATCCGGCCAAACTCGGCCGGCCCAAAGGCTTCCGGATCACGATCAAAGACGTCTATCCTTCGGCCGGCGCCGGATTCGTGGTGGCGCTGGCCGGGGAGATCATGACGATGCCCGGCCTGGCCAAGGTGCCGTCGGCCGAGGCGATCCGGGTCCATGCGGACGGCCGGATTGAGGGACTCTTCTAACAGGAACGAACCATGTCGATTGAAATCGTCAGCACTACATCCGCGCCCCAAGCGATCGGCCCCTACGCCCAGGCCACCGTCGTCGGGGGCATGGTGTACACCGCCGGCCAGATCGCCCTCGACCCCGCCTCCATGCAGGTCGTACCGGGTGGCGTGCCGGAACAGACGGTCCAGGTCATGAAGAATTTGGCCGCGGTGCTCGAAGCGGCCGGAACGAGCCTGTCGAAGGTGGCCAAGACCACGGTCTTCCTGGTCGACATGGCGGACTTTGCCGCCATGAACGAAGTCTACGGCCAAGCCTTCGGCGACCATCGTCCGGCCCGTTCGACCGTGGCCGTGTCCGGGCTCCCACGGGGAGTCCGGGTCGAAATCGAGTGCATCGCGGCTCGTTGATGCCGCGACTCGGGGGCGGATCGGGCCTGGTGGCTCGGCCGGTCTTCAAAACCGCGATGGAGACGCCTCTGGCGGCTTCGGTGGGTTCGATTCCCACACGCTCCCGCCACCGGCGCCGGTTCGGCGTGCTCCTCGTCCTCCTGACCGCGCCCACGGTCCTCGAGGCCCAGGCCCCCGTCCCTGTGCCGGTGCCCCCTGATTCCTCGAACGTGATGAGCCGGCCGATCAAGCCGCTCCCGTCTTTTCTGATGTCGCTGGCCGTGCCCGGCTGGGCCCAGGCCCGCCTCGACCGCAAACTGACGGGCGCCATCTTCCTCTCGATCGAGGGACTGTCGCTCGGCATGTCGGTCAAGACCATCCGAGAGCTCAAGTACCTAACCCGGGTGTCGGCCGACTCGGCCCGGATCGTCGGGAAACGAACCCAGCGCCAGGATTGGTTGGTGCTGCTCGGCTTCAATCACCTCTTTGCCGGCCTCGAAGCCTTCGTCGCCACCCAACTGCACGAGTTCCCCTCGGACGTCAAGTTCCAGGTCACGCCCCTTCCGGGCGGCGGCCTGGCCGCCGGCGCGTCGATCCCGTTCCGGATTCGGTAAGGGCCGGGCGCTTCAGCGTTAGGCGGGTGCTACGAATACTGGCGGAGTTCGATGCCGGACGGGCCGGCCACCGCGTAGCGCCGGCCCTCGACCCAGGCCCCGGGATTGAGGTAGTGGCGGCCCGGAAAGAGCTCGGCCGTCTCGGCTCGATGGGTGTGGGACATGATCAAGAGCCCGATGGCCGCCTCGGTGGCCATCCGGGCTTTGGCCCAGGCAGCCTGACGAACCTGGGCCCGGTCGAGCACCGCCGGATCGCGAGTTGAATCGGCCAGGCGCCGGCTCATTTTGTCGACCAGCCAAAATCCGACATCGGGGTGGATCAGCCGGAACGCGCCGGCCGTGAAGGGGTGCTTGGTGATCCGGTGCATCAGGACGGCCGACCGGTGCTCTTCCGCCAGCCCATCGCCGTGGAGCGCCAGGACCCCGGCCGCTCCGAGGCGGAACCGGAGGTCGCCGGCCGAGTACTCGATCCCGGCGTCCTGTTGCCAGAAGGAATCGCCCCACCGGTCGTGGTTCCCGCCGGTCATGACCACCGGAAGCCGGCGCCGAAGCGAGGCCAGCGCCGCGGTCACCAGAAAGCCGGCCCGGGGAATAACCCGCCGATACGAGAACCAGAAGTCAAACAGGTCGCCGTTGACCAGCAAGCAGTCCCCGAGGGAGGGAACCATTTCAAGAAAGTCGAGGAACGCCGCCCCGTCCTCCGGCGACGCCGCCCCAAAGTGGGCGTCCGAGACCACCACCATCTGGGTTCCGAGCATGGACCCGAAAATAGGAGATCTCGGCACTCGGCGCTCGGCACTCGGCACTCGGCCCGCCGCTAACCCGCCGAGTGCCGAGCGCCGAGCGCCGAGTGCCGAGCCCGTGTATCATCCAAGAATGAGGCCAATGCTCGTTCTGGGGTCGCTGGTTCTGGCGGCCTGCGGTGGCGGTGGCGCGATTACCGTTCCTCGGCCCGTCGGCTTGGTAGCCGCCTCGCGGGATAGCGCGGTGGCGTGGTCGCGGGCCACCGTGCCGACCGAGGGCCGGGAGATTCGGTTCCGGTGGCAGTTCCGGGACGACCAGGGCGCGGCCGGCGGCCGGGGCCGGGTTCGGTTCGCGCACCCCGACTCGGCCCG
Organism: Gemmatimonadota bacterium; assembly: GCA_043744895.1. Lineage (GTDB taxonomy): Bacteria > Gemmatimonadota > Gemmatimonadetes > Gemmatimonadales > GWC2-71-9 > SHZU01. Next base: position 7,103 of record JAYTTT010000148.1, read on the forward strand.
CCTTGACGTCCAGGGTCCCCTTGGCTCGGGCCGGGCGGCGGCCTTCGTGAGCGGCGACACCGCCCTGTGGGCCCAGCCGGAGAACGATGTCAAACGCTTGGTCCCGAACTATCCGTTGTTTTGGGCGCTGCTCGGCGTGGTGCGAGAACCCGCGAGCGACGCGACGGTCCGGCGCTTTGCCGACCCGGCGCTTACCGCCTGGCAGTACCACGCCGGAGCCGACACGGTTGACTATGTTCGGACCACCGGCACCGCGCCGCGCCTGATTGCCGAGGTCCGCCAGGCCGGGAAGACCATTGGCACCGTGGAGACCATCTTCGGCCCCGACGGCCGCCCCCAAACGGCCCGGCTGGTCGTCCCGAGCGGTCCGGTGCGCCTCGACATCACCTTTTCCTCGAACCAGAAAGCCCTGATCTTTGCGCCGGATACCTGGACTCCTCCTCAGCCTTAGCCTCTGCGCCGGCATGTCCGGTTGCCTCTACGGCTTCGGCGGTGGCACCGGGTTTCCACCGACCGTCAAGACCGTCGCGGTGCTGCCGTTCGACAACTTGACGGCCGAGCCGTCGCTGACCTCGGAAATCAACCGGGCCGTCCGAGAGGCCGTGCAGAATCGCCTCGGCCTGAGGCCGTCCGGCGAAGCGTTGGCCGATGCCTTGGTCAAAGGGTCGATCCAGCGTTACGACCCGGATATTCCGCTCGCCTTTGCCGGCAATGATCAGAATCAGAATGTGTCGGTAACCCGCCGGAAGGTTCAGATCACGATCAACGTGCAGATCTTCGATCAGAAGAACAACAAGATTCTCTGGGAACGGAACGGTCTCATGGTCGAGGGCGACTACACCTCGAGCGAAATCGAGGGCCGCAAGAAAGCGATCGAGAAGTTGATCACGGACATTGTCGATGGAGCCCAGTCCCAATGGTAACTTCGGTTCGGAATTCCCGCGGCGTGAGCACGGCGGGCTGTCTCGTCTCGCTCCTGCTCACCATCACGGCGGTCTACTACGGCATGCAGGTGGGCCGGGTCTACTACCGGTTCTATGCCATCAAGGACAAGATCGACACTGCCGCCCTCTTTGCCCAGGCCCAGCCGACTGAAGAGATTCTCAGGAACCTGCGGCTGGCCGCCGACGAAATCGGGCTCCCGGCCCAGGCCAAGCAATTCGACATCAAGCGGACCGACGTCTACCCGCGGACGATCACGATCTCGACGGTGTACACCGAGAAGCTCAACATCCCCTTCCTCAACAAGACGGTCACCTTCAAACCGTCCGCCACCCACACCCAGTGACGGCCGGCAAGGTCGTGACCGTGCCGGATGCGGTCGCGTGGCGGGTCCGGATGACCGGCCCGGTCGTCTTCACCAACGGGGTATTCGACTTGCTCCACCGGGGCCACGTCGACTATCTCGAAGCGGCCCGGGCCCTGGGCGACGGCTTGGTCGTCGGGGTCAACGATGACGACTCCGCCAGGTCGTTAGGCAAGGGAGCCGGTCGCCCTTTCGTTTCCGCCGCCGACCGGGCCCGGGTCCTGGCCGGCCTCGACGCCGTCGACCGGGTCGTCGTGTTCGCCGAGCCGACTCCAGCGTCGCTCATTGAGGCGATCGAGCCCGATGTGCTGGTCAAGGGTGGGGATTATTCCCGCGACGCCGTCGTCGGGGCATCCTTCGTGGAAAGCCGGGGCGGCCGGGTCGTCCTGATCCCGCTCGTGCCTGATCGTTCGACTACCTCACTCGTGGAGCGAATTCGTGAATCGCGCTGACGGCCGAACCCCCGACCAGCTTCGACCGGTCGTCCTGGAACGCAATGCCAATCCATACGCTGAGGGATCCTGCCTCGTCCGGTTCGGCGGCACCTTGGTGCACTGTACCGCCTCGGTCGAACAAGGCGTGCCGCCCTTCAAGAAGGGCAGCGGCCTCGGCTGGGTCACGGCCGAGTACTCGATGCTGCCG
>JAYTTT010000149.1:0-32075 GCA_043744895.1 Gemmatimonadota bacterium
CGCGATCGTGGCCCAGTATTCACCGAAATATCCGGTCACGACCACCAGCACTCGCTCGCGAACGGCGTTCCGGATGGCCGCCTCGAGCAATCCAGTGCCGGAACAGGTGACCGTGAACACCGGCTGGCTGGTCCCGAACATCGCCCGCAGCGGGGGCTGGATTTCCTCGAGGAACGGGCGCATTCGGGGCCCATAATGGGCGATCATCGGCGCCACCATCGCGTCGAGCAGGTCGGGGTGGACCCCGGTCGGGCCCGGCAGGAAATTCTTCCCAAATGTCATGGCGTCGAACCTATCGCATCGGCCTCCGACTCGGCAAGTTGAACGGCGGTCGGTGATCGACCACATTCCTGGGTCTGGAAAGCCGGCTTACCCTGTTTCGCGGAGCGCCCCGTGTCCGATTCCCTCGACCGCCGCACCTTTCTGGGAGTTGCCGCCGCGGCGGTGGCGGCTCCCAGGCTCGAATCGGCCTCGGCCTTTCCGGCTCCCGCGATCATCCGCCTCAACGCCTCGAAGCTCGCCGCCGTCTCGTCCACCAACGGGATTCGGGGGGTGGCCCGCGCGATCGAGTTGATGAAGGAGGGGGTCGACACCCTCGATGCTGGGGTCGAAGGGGTCAAGATCCAGGAACTCGATCCCGAGGACACCTCGGTCGGGTACGGCGGGCTCCCCAACGAGGAGGGCGTGGTGCAACTCGACGCGAGCTGCATGCACGGACCCACCAAGCGGGCCGGGGCGGTCGCGTGCCTCGAGGGCATCAAGACGCCGAGCGAAGTGGCCCGGCTGGTCATGAAGTACACCAACCACATCCTCCTGGTCGGCGAGGGCGCCAAGCGGTTTGCCCTTTCGTACGGCTTCAAGGAGGAGGATCTCCTGACCCCGAAGTCGCGGGAAATTTGGCTCCGGTGGCGGGCCAACCGGGGCCATGCCGATGACTACGTCGATGTCGCCCCAACCGAGCCCGTGGGCATCCGGCCGACGGGAACCATCAACATGAACCTGGTCAACGAACGGGGAGACGTCTCGTCGATCACGACCACCAGCGGCCTCGCGTTCAAGATTCCGGGACGGGCCGGTGACTCGCCGATCATCGGCGCGGGACAATACACCGATAACCTGATCGGGGCGGCCGGTTCGACCGGGCTCGGTGAGGCGAACATTATGAGCTGCGGGGGATTTCTGGTGGTCGAGTTCATGCGCCAGGGAATGAAACCGGCCGATGCCGGGTTGGCGGCGCTGAAGCGGGTCGTTGCCCTGACCCCGCCGCGGTTGCTCAACGAGCGGGGCCGGCCCCGCTACCAACTCAATTTCTATGCGGTCACCAAGGCCGGCGACTTCGGCGGGGCATCGCTCTATCCGTCGCAATACGCCGCCGCCGATGCCCGAGAGGCCAAGTTGTACGATTCGGCCGCGTTGTTCGACCAGGCATGAGGCGGTTCGGATGGTGGGTGGCCGTCGTGCTGGTGGCTCAGCCGCTGGCGGCCCAGGAGCCGTGGAAGTCGAGCTACTTCCCCTACGTCATGGGAAATCCCGGTGACGGCGTCATGTTCGTAGCCCGGTGGCAACGAACCCGGAACGCCCCCTACTTCCTCAGCAAGAGCGACGCGGCCGACGTCGTCAACCCGGTCACCTTCGGGGGAGCGATCTCGGCCGAAGCCGGAGTCGGAACGTTAGGCAGCCGGTTTGGGCGGCTCGAGTTTCGGGGGCCCGCCCTCGCGCCCGGCTGGCGCTTCCACGCCGGCGTCGGGGCTGAGCGCACCGGCCGGTTCGGCAATTACGGGGTGGGCCGGGATCTGGAGCTGGCCGACGACCTGACGGATCCCAATGCCGAGGCGTTCCGGGTCCATCGAGATCGATATTTCGCGCGGGCCGAGGTCACCCGGACCCTCCACGGCCCCCTGCGGCTGGCCTTCGGGACGTTCCTCGACCGGACCGAGTTTAGGGCCTTGGCCGGCGCCTCCAGCCCGATTGGCCGGACCAATCTCACGCTTCGTCCGGCGTTGCTCTACGACTCTCGGGACCATGAGGGCACGCCTTCGAACGGCCTGCTCGCCGAGGTCGGCGGCGGCGTGGGCAGCGCCCGGGAATCGCCGTTAGGCACGTCTGACACCAAGTCGTGGCATGGCTTCGGATACGCCCACGTCCGGGCCTATGTGTCGCTCCGGGAGGGGACCGTGCTGGCGGGGCGGGTGTTGGCCCTGACGCGGGAAGGACGAGCGCCCCTGAGCGCGCTGAGCGTGGTGCCGGGCTGGGAGCGGGAGTTCAACCTGGCGGGTGCCGATGGCCACCGGAGCTTCCCGGCCGGGGCCATCGCGGGGACCGATGTCGAGCTGTTCAGCGTCGAGATTCGCCACGATCTGCTGAACGCGGGCGACCTGGGCGCGGTGACGGTACTCGGGTTCGTCGACTATGCCGGCTTCGAGGATCCCCGATCGGTTCTCCGGGGTCGGACCACCCAATTCGGCGGCGGCGGTGGTCTGGCAATTCGGGTGCTTCGTTCGGCCGTGCTCACCCTGAACTTCGCGGGCGGGAAGCACGGCTTCAATTTCTCGATGGGAACCGGCTGGGCGTTCTAGTCCCGGGCTTTCCAGGCGTCGAAATACTCGGCCGCCTGATCCGAGAACCCGCCATGCCGGGGCTGCCAGCCGAGCACCCTGACCGCCTTGCTCGAATCGACGTGTTGATCGAGCGTCAGGCATTCCGCGAACGTCCCTAACGTTGTGGCGGCTTCCGCGGCGGCCAAGTAGCGAGGCGCCCCGTGATAGCCGGCGGCCTCCGACAAAGCGGTCACCATGGTCGTCACCGTCTCCCGCGACCGGTCGGTCACGTTGATGACCTCACTCCGCAGCGTGGATTCCGCCGCCCGGACGTAGGCGTCCGCGAGATCGTCGACGTGGACCAGCGGCCACCGGTTGGTGCCGTCGCCCACGATGGTCGGAGCCTCGCCTTTTGCCGCCGGGGCAAACCAGTCGGCGAACATTCCACCCTCCTGGCCGTAGACGCAGCCCGGCCGCAGCACGATGCCGCGGACCGTCGACGAGCCGAGGGCGATCCGCTCCATCTCGGGCCGGCGGCTGACCCGGATCGGCGGGTTGAGCGGCGCCGATTCGTCGGCCGCCGTGCGTCCGGTCGAGCCATAGACCCAGATGCCGCTGGTGTAGATCAGGAGTTCGGGCCGGGCGGCGAGCAGGGTCTCGACCGTCAGCTGGTCCTGGGCAAACACATCGCCGGCGTAGTCAACGGCAATGTGCACCGCCACTGAGCATCGGCCGGCGGCCGCGCGATAGGATCCCGGATCTTCCATCGTCCCAACTACCGACTCGATTTCAGAGGCCGCCAATCGCCGGGCCTTCTCGGTGGTTCGGACCAGCGCCGTGACCTGGTGGCCGGCCCGCCGGAGCGCGGTGGCGGCGTGGAACCCGATGTATCCGGTGGCGCCGGTGACGAAGATTCGCATCGGTTATTGCCCCATGGCCGCAAGGACTTCGCGGAGCGTCGAGTGGCCCTTGTCGCGGGCATACCAGCGGCGGGCTTCCGCGTATCGTTGATCTTTGGGCATCGTATCCTTGTTGGCCATGACCCAGGCCTGGAGTTCGGAGGGACGGGGGCCCCAGTGGCCCAATTCCCGAAAATCTTGATCGAGGCCGATGGCGATCGGAATCGACCGGGAGCCGTTGGTCAGATACCGATCCATGACCGCGGGGTACTGGTCGCGCGGGAGAATTCTGAGCTCGACCCCCGGGACCTTGTCGGCCAGCCCGACGAGCACCGGCACCGTGTTGGCCGCGTCGCCGCACCAATCCTCGCTGATGACCAGCAGGCGAAGCCCGCCCGGACGGGCCGCCGCCGTGATAGCCCAGTCGGGAATCTGGACGTGGCGGTAAACGCCGTCCCAGAGGTTACGCTGGTCCATGCCTTGATTGAAGAACGAGCCCCAGGGAAGAGCTTCCTCCCAGAGCGCTTGAAAATCCGGTTCCATCGTGCCTCGCGCAGTTCCGCTCCGAAGACAACCCGAAATTGGTCGACTCTCGGCACCCCAAGGTAACGGTGGTCAAGCGGCCCCGCTCTTGGCGAAGTAGAATTCCGCGGCCATGACCGGCCCCGCTCGAACCCCGCTTCGGAAAGACGCCATTGCCACTCGCGAGCGGTTGGTTCGGGCGGCCCTGGAGCTCTTTACCACGGCTGGCTATCGGGGGACGACGACCCTTGAGCTGGCCGGTCGCGCCGAGACCGCTGAAGCCACGATCTATCGTCACTTTGCCGGAAAAGAAGCGCTCTTCAACGAGGCCTACCGACACGCCCTCAAATGGGGCATCGCGGTCATCCGGCCGGTTGACGGAGTTCGGATGTCAACCAAGGAACGACTCGGGCGGATTGCCCGCCGGCTGGTCGAACAGGTAGCCAAGGACGCTGCCATGGTGCTGATGCTGCTTCGCCGCCCTGACGGACCCAATCTCGAGGACCAGACCCACCTCCTGGCACGGGACGTCCGGGAGGCCATGACCCAGCTCGTGGCGACTGGGAAGCAGGAAGGCGCCGTCCGCCCTGGGTCGGCGGAGTTGTGGGGTGCGATCTGGCTCGCGGTGGTGGCCTTTGCGGTCGAGCGGGTCGCCGCTAAGGAATGGACGCCCGATCACCCGAGCGCCGTGGCCACCCTCGAGGCCGCGTGGGACGCGATCAGCTCCCGCCCGCTCCCCGGATGAACAATACCCGGGTGCTCACAGCCCTCGTGGCCGGGCTGCTCCTCGGCGCGTTAGCGGCGGCCTCCGGCAACGCCATGCTGCAGCGCGGCGTCGAGATTCTCGGCCCGATCGGCACTCTCTGGATCAACGCGATTCGGATGACGGTGCTGCCGCTGGTCATTTCGCTCCTGATCACGGCCGTCGCCTCGGCCACGGAGACCCGGTCGATTGGCCGGATCGGCGGACGAACGTTGCTGGTTTTCGTGGGGTTGCTTGCCGGCGCGGCGGTGCTGGCCACGCCGCTCGTCCCCCAACTGTTTCGGCTCTTGCCCCGCGATCCGAGCCAGGCTCCCCCGTTGCCGCCCGGCGCCGCCGAGGCAGCCGGACAGCTGGCGGCGGGCGGACAAAGTGTCTCGTTCGGTCAGTGGCTCACGACCCTGCTGCCCACCAACCCGATCGCTGCCGCGGCCGACGGGGCGATGGTGCCCCTCATCATCTTCACGATCATTCTCGCGCTGGCCATCGGGCACACGCCCACCGAGTCGCGTGACACCTTGCTCCGGTTCTTTCGGGCCCTTTCCGAGGCGATGCTGGTGATGGTCCGGTGGGTCATCGGCTTGGCGCCGGTCGGCGTATTCGCGCTGATGTTTACCCTGGCGGCCCGAACCGGACTGAGTGCCGCGGGCGCGATCGGATTCTACATCGTGGTGTACGCCGCCACCTGCCTTGCCTTCACCCTGCTGCTCTATCCGGTCGTGGCGATCGGCGCCGGGATTCCGATCCGGGTTTTCGCCAAGGCCGCTTTGCCGGTCCAGATGATCGGGATGAGTTCGAGTTCGTCAATTGCCTCGCTCCCCGCCCTGGTTGAGGCGGCCGAGCAGGGACTGGGGATTCCGAAGCGAGTCAGCGGATTCGTGATGCCGCTCGCGGTATCGATCTTCAAGCTTTCCGCCCCGGTGGTATGGCTCCTCGGCGCCTCGTTTGTCGGCTGGTTCTATCAGGTTCACCTGAGTGTCCTCTCGTTCGCGATGATTGCCGTCGCCGGGGTCTTCCTGGCGTTCGGGGCCCCGGGTGTGCCGCGGGGGGCGTTCCTGATGCTGACGCCCCTATTCCTGGCCGTGGGCCTCCCGCCCGAGGGCATCGGGATCCTGATCGCCGTGGACGTGATTCCCGATTTGGCGGCGACGGTCTTCAACGTGACCGGTGACCTCGCGGCGGCCGCCTTGATCGCGAAGGCCGAGCAACGGACTGCCGACTCGTGAGCCGGACCGTCTTCGCGCAGCGCAAGATGGTGGTGCTGGCGCTGCTCGGATTTGCCTCCGGATTGCCGCTCTATTTGACCAGCCGGACCCTCCAGGCCTGGATGCGGGTCGAGCGGGTCGACCTCACCACGATCGGGCTCTTCAGCTTAGTGGCGTTGCCGTACTCTCTTAAATGGATCTGGGCTCCGCTGATCGATCGCTACGTCCCGCCGTTCTTGGGCCGTCGTCGCGGCTGGCTGGTGATCACCCAGGTTGGCCTCGTGCTCGCGATCGCCGCCATGTCGCTGCAGAACCCATGTCTCGGATTGCAGCTGCTCGCGGTCAATGCGTTGTTGATCGCGTTCTTCAGTGCATCGCAGGACCTGGTCATCGATGCCTATCGAACCGATGTCCTGTCCGAGCGCGAAACCGGCGCCGGGGCCGCGATCTGGGTTACCGGCTACCGGGTGGCGTTACTGGCGACCGGGGCCCTGGCGTTCATGCTGGCCGATCGGATGCCCTGGCCGATGGTCTACCTGGCGTTGTCGGCGCTGATGGCCATCGGGATCGCGGCGGCCGTCTGGGCTCCGGAGCCGGTGCCGGCCGAGCCGGCGCCGGCCACCTTCGCCGATGCGGTGGTCCTCCCGTTCCGGGAATTCATCGGGCGGGCGGGACCCAGCCAGGCCGTGCTCGGATTGCTCTTCATCGTCCTCTACAAGCTCCCGGACTACCTCGCCGCGAGCATTGCCACGCCGTTCTTACTTGATCTCGGTTTTACCCAAACCGATGTCGGCGCCATCCAGGGCGGGCTCGGCATCGTGGCCACGATCGTCGGGGCCCTGGCAAGCGGCGCGTTGGTGGCACGAATCGGAATCAACCGGGCGCTTTGGATCGTGGGCCTGCTCCAGGCGGTGAGCAACCTGGCGTATTATGGGCTCGCGCTTGCCGGGAAGAATTATCCCTTTCTGGTGGCGACGATCGTGATCGAGAACTTCTGCACCGGTCTCGTGGCGGCTGGTTTCATCGCGTTCCTGATGAGCCTGTGCAATATCCGGTTCTCGGCGACCCAGTATGCCCTGCTGTCGAGCTTGATGGGCGTCAGTCGGGATATTCTGGTCGCGCCGGCCGGTGGAATCGCCCAGTCCACTGGATGGCCGGTGTTCTTCTTGATCACGCTGGCGGCCGCGGTTCCGGGCATGCTGCTGCTCCCGGTGTTCGCGCCCTGGAGCGGCACGAGCCGGCTGGCGGCCGCGCGCCAAGGTGACCGGATCTGAAACTACGGCCGGCGGCTCCCGGGGTGATGGGTGGGTTGCCTGAGCTTGGAAGGCTGGTTAGACCAGGTCGGCTGACGGACTCGGCCGCCGCCTAACGGCCGCACTTCGATCGTGCCATTGCGGAGATACGCCAGTCCGTCGCTGCCCCATCGAATCGGATCGTTCGCGTCGCCCGGCAGGACCGTTTCTTGGCCGTCGGCCTTCGCGACGCACCACCCGGTGCCCGACCGGCAGGGCCGGAGACTGGCGAATCCAGCCTCGCCCACCCGCTCGTAGGTCAGACTGTCGAATGCCTGGACGGCGCCGGCCGGAACCGCCGTGACCGTGGAACCCGTTACCAAGTAGAGGCCGTGTTCCGTCGCGACAACCAAGGAGTCGTCGGTCGTGGCAAAGCCGAGCCGAACGACCGGCCCCGCCCCGGCCGGGAGGAGGAGTTCGGTCTCGGTACCGTTCTTGAGGCTCACGAGGATCAGCTCGGGTGCGGGCCGATCACCGGCTTGACGAAGGAAAGCCAGCGTGGTGCCCGAGGGTGCCACCGTGGGATTCGACTCGACCAGCCGATTGAAGGTGAACTGGTAGAACCGGCCCCCCTCCGCCGGCGCCGCGAACAAGTCCACCGATCCGTCCCGCCCTTCGCCCACAACCACGACGAAGGCTTCGTCTCCGACTTCGACCTTGTTGGTCAGCGGCGTGAAGCCGCAGCCCGCTCCGGCGGCCAGGAGCGTCAACCACGCGCGTCTCACGGCTTGGCGACGTCCAGCAACCACCAGGTGTTCGGATCGACCTCGACCTCTGGCTCGCCGTCGCCATCCCAATGGGTCACCGTGCGGGCCGTCCGGCCCAGCATCGCGATCCGAATCGTCCGGCCGGCCACTTTGATTTCGAGGTTCGGCAGCCGGTACCGTCCCCACGCCGGCTTTTGCACTTGTTCCAAGTCGATGACCAGATGCCCACCCTCGACTTTGGTGGTCACCTTGATGATGGGATACCCGGGTTGGGTCAACGCCTGAGTGAAATACCAGGTCAGGTCGGAGCCGGCTTCTTTCGAGATGATCCGCGCCAGGTCGGACGACAAGGCGTTCCCGTGCTCGAACGTTCGGTAGTACGTCCTGACCCCCCGGAAGAACGCCGAGTCGCCGATCAAGCCCCGCAACGTATGCAACACCCAGGCACCCTTGGGATAGTTGTTGCTGTTCAGCAACCCGAGCAGGTCGGTGGCCTTGGGATCGATGATCGGCCGCTCGGTGGCCGGCGACCGGCGCACCGCCTCCCGGTTGTCCTTCATGGCCGATCTCAGGGCTGCGTCGCCCCCGATGTGCTCCTCCCACAACGCCCCGCTGTAGGTCGCAAAGCCTTCGGAGAGCCAGAGATGATGCCAGTCCCGCTGGCTGGCCGCGTCGCCGAACCACTGATGCGCCGTTTCGTGGGCGACGGTGCCTTCACGAAGCCGTCGGCTGGTGTAGCCCGCCTCGTCGTAGAAGATGATGGTGGTGTTTTCCATGCCGCCAAAAATCGTCGAGGTCTGGACATGCCGGAGTTCGGAGTACGGAAACGGCGCCACCAAGGTGCTGAAGAAGTCGATGATCTCCGAGGCCCGCTTGAACGGTCCGTTCACCGCCCAAGCTGAGTCCTCGGGATAGGTATAGACCGAAACCGGGACACACCGGACCGCGCACATCGCCGGTGGCAGCTGCGCCACCGCCATCCGCGCCGCGCCGAGGACCATGGTATGCACGGGAATCGGCTGGGCGATCGCGAACCGCCACCGGGTAAACCCATCGGCCAGCCGCTCGGTGCCCAGGAACGTCCCGTTGGCCGCCACGGTCAGCCCGCCGGGCGCTTCGATCGTCCACGTCACCGTGGCTTTATCGCTCGGGTGATCCTGCGCCGCCAGCCACTTGCGGGCCCGGTTCGGCCAGTTGTCCGCAAAGATTTTCCGGTCGGCGCCGCTTCCTCGCTGAACGAGGCCGTCATCCTGGGTTCCACTTTGCCGCCGCCCCTCCCGGACGAACTTGGGAGGCGCGCCTTCGTACTCGATCTTGGTGGTGGCGGTACGTTGGGATCCGGCCGGCAAGGTCACCAGCAACAAATCGGTGCCCTGCCGCCGGTACGTGGCGGCTCGCCCATCGAGCGTCAGCGACCGAATGTGATAGGTACTGTCCAAATTGATCCGAACCGGGTCCCGCCCCGTCAGCCGCCACCGGGTCGTGACCGCCGCCCGAAAGACGCTGCCCGAGTCGGCCAGCCGCACCCACACGTCGTAGTGGATGGCGTCGTGCCGGGGTCGGTCGCTGTCGTACCGTGCCGCCAGCGGCGCTTGGGCCGCCTGGAGCAGGAGCAGGATCGGAATCAATTACTTGCCGAGCCTGTCGTGGAGGAACTTCTCGATCGTGCTCCAGGCCTTTTCCACCTGATCGGTGTCGGAGCCCTTCCGCCCGGGCTTGAGGAAGCCGTGCCCGGTGCCCGGGTAGCTGTCGGCCGCGAACGGTTTGCCGAGGTCCTTCATGATTCGCCCCACGGTGGGCAGCATGCTGTTGATCCGGTTGTCGTTCTCGCCATAGACACCCAAGATCGGCGCCTTGATCCGCTCGAGCGTCGTGGTGTCGGGATTCGGGCCGTAACAGACGACGGCCGCTTTGAGTTTCGGATTGTTGGTGGTGTAGCGAAACGTCTGCCCGCCACCCCAGCAGAAGCCCATCACCCCGACCTTGTCCTTCTTGACGCTGGGGAGCGTGCTGACGTAGCCGTACGCCGCGTCGAGGTCGGCGGTAATGCCGTCCGGCGTAAGCTGCGCCATCAACTTCCGGCCTGAATCCGGATTGGGCGGGGTGATGCCCCACCGCGACGACAGCATGTCGGGCACGATCGCCACGAACCCTTTGGCGGCCAGCCGGTCGCCCACCGTCGGCTCCCAGTCCGTCAGGCCAAAGATCTCGTGGATGACGATCAAGGCCGGCGCGTTGTCTTTCCGCTCCGGATACGCCACGTAGGCCCGAACCGAGTCGCCGGTCGGTTTTTTGATGGAGACCCATTCACCGTGGGTGGTGACCGGATCGAGCGTCGGACGGGCCGTGACGGCCCAAGTGATCCCCGCGCCGGCCAGGGTGGCGACGGCACCGACCGCGAGGTAAGAGGCGAGACCGCGATGATTATTTGGCATCATTCAAGATACCCGGCTCAGGGCCTCGGCAAACTCCGCCATGGTCTGGAACCGGTCGGTCGGCTCGAACTTCATGGCCCGGTCGAGCGCCCGATCGAGCGAATCCGGGACCGACTTTCGCACCGACTTGAGTCGCCGGGGCCGCCCGGTTAGGTGGTTGAGCATCGTTTCCTGGGCGCTGGCGCCGTCGAACGGCAGCTCGGCCGTCAGCATCTCGAACGCCATGACGCCTAACGCGTAGACATCGCTTCGTGGATCGACCGGCTTGCCGCGAATTTGTTCGGGGCTCATGAACTCCGGGGTGCCGAGGACGATGCCGGTGGCGGTCAGCCGGTCGAGCTCCGTGCCGATGATCCGCTCCTTGGCCAGCCCAAAATCCATGACCACGGCCCGATCGCGACCCGCGTCCTTCACCAGCATGACGTTCTCGGGCTTCAGGTCGCGGTGCATGACGCCCTGGTCGTGGGCATGCTGAAGGCCCCGGCAAAGCTGGATCACCAGTCCGAGGGCGTCCGCCACCGGCATCGGGCCGACCCGATTTTCCCGGGTCGCCAGGGTCTCGCCCTCGAGGAAAGGCATCACCAGGTAGGGCAGGCCGTTGGCCTCGCCGTACGCCAGCAGACCGCAGCAGTTCGGGTGGTTGAGCTTCAAGGCGAGCTGGGCCTCGCGCTTGAGGCGGGCCACCGATTCGGCGTCGTTGGCCAGCCGCGACATCAGCACCTTGATGGCCACGATCTGGCGGGTTTCCCGGTCGGTTGCCCGATACACATAGGCCATGCCGCCCTCGCCCACCCGCTTTTCAATCGCGTAGCGCCCATCGACGACCCGGCCTTGTAATCCCGACGCCGGATCCGGCCCGGTGCCCCTCGCGGCCGCGATTTCGGCGGTGCGATGGAGTCCTGGTGTCGTCCGGGACTCCGACACCAAAGGAAAGCCGTCCTTGATGCAGAATCGGGCCGGCGGGTCGTAGCTCGTCCCGCAGCGAGGGCACTTCGGTTTGCTCAATCGCGATACCGGTTGCGGCCGTCCGCCTTTGCTCGGAGGAGGTTGGTGTCGGCCAGGCGAAGCAGCGAGTCAGAGTCGGATATTCGCTCATCGGGATAGGTCGCGATCCCGATGCTCACGGTAATTTGGACCGGATGCTGGGCCGTGCCGAGGGTGGCCGAGCTGATCTTTCGAAGGATTCGCTCGGCGTAGATCCTGGCGCCCCGAATTCCCGTCTCCGGCAGCACCACCAGGAACTCCTCGCCCCCGAGCCGGGCCAGCACGTCCATGGCCCGTTGTTCCCGGCGGAGCGTGTCGGCGAGCTGAACCAGGACCCGGTCGCCGAGGTCGTGACCATAGCTGTCGTTGAGCCGCTTGAAGTGATCGATGTCGAGCATGAGGCAGGAAACGACGGAGGTGTTGCGCTCCGCTCGGGCCAGCTCACCTTCCATCCGGTCCCGGAGGGCCCGGCGGTTGAATAGGCCGGTCAGCGGATCGGTCTCCGCCAGTTGCCGCATTTCGTCGCGACGCCGGAGCGCCTCTTCGAAGTCGTAGGCCCGGTCCAGCATCCGGCCGGCCGCCTCGATAACCCGGCCGGCAAACGCCAGGTCCTCGGACTCGAGTCGAGCGTCGTCGCCGGCGCTTCGGAGGTAGAACGCCGCCGCCCGCTTCGACCGGACCTTGAACGGCACCACCGCGACCGACGTCGTGGGGACCAGCCGGCCTTCCACCCGCCACAGTTCCCGGACCGGGGCGAAGATTGGATCGTCGCGAACGTCATGGATCAGCAGCGGCTCCTGGGTCACCATCGGGCCGAGCAGCTCGGGATAGCGACGGAGCTCGACGGTCAGGTGGCGGAGGCTCGGGCTTTCGACCGCGGCGACCACCGTGGCCGTCTCGCCGTTTTCGTCGTCGAGCACGATCGAACACCGGGCAATCTGGAGCCCCTTCGACATTCGCCGCACCAAGACTTGATAAATCTCGGCCGGCGACGCCGCCACCGTCACTTCCTTGAGCAATGTGGTCACTTCCGCCTCCGACCGGGCCTCGGCGCGGGCCTCGCTCAGTTCGTGACCCGCTCGAAGGTGGGCCTTGATTCGGGCCAGGAAGTCGTCGAGCCGGAATGGTTTGGTCACGAAATCGGCGGCGCCGAGCCCTAACGCTTCAACCGACACCTCGCCGGGCGGCGATCCCGAGAGCACGAGGATCGGGAGGTCGCGGTGCTGGGGATGATGCTTCAACAATTCGAGCGCGGAGAGTCCGTCGACTCCCGGAAGCCCGACGTCGAGGATCATCAAATCGACGACGTTGGCATCGAGAAACTCCGTCAGCCCATCGGCCGAATAGCGGCCGGTAATCCGGTACCCTTCGGCCCCGAGAATCGAGACCAACGAACGATTGAGCGACAGGTCGTCGTCGACGATCAGGATATGGGCTCGGTGCATCATCGCCGTCAGCCCACCAGTTTGGCGAAGATGGCGGGATCGACGTTGCCGCCGGTCAGGATGCAGGCGGTGGGGCCGGTCGGCACGATCTTGCCCGCCAAGAGCGCGGCCACCGGCGTGGCCCCCGACGGCTCGATCTTGAGGCCCATCGAGTGGAACAGGAACCGGACGCCGGCCGCGATTTCCGGCTCCGTCAGGCCTACGGCACCTTTCACCACCGGCCGGATATACTCGAAGGTGATGGTGCCGAGCGACGGGGGAATCAGGCCGTCGGCCAAGGTCTCGGCCGGCTCGAACGGCACCGGATGACCGGCGGCCAGGGCGGCGGCGAGCTTGGGCGACACCGCCGGCTCGACGCCAAAGACCGCCGTGTCGGGCTTGATCGCCAGCGTGGCGGCGCAGGTGCCCGCGATCATTCCGCCGCCACCGACCGGTGCAATGATCGTGGCCGTCCGTGGCTGGTCTTCGAAGATCTCGTAGGCGCAGGTGCCTTGGCCCATGATGACATCGTAGTTGTCATAAGGCGCCACCAGCACGAGGCCGTCCCTCTCGATCAACTCGGCGGCCTTCGCCTCGCGTTCTTTGCGAGTGGTGAAGACGATTTCGGCGCCGTGGCTTCGAATCCCGGCCACCTTGATGGCCGGCGCCGTCTCGGGCATGACGATGACCGCCCGGACGCCGAAGTGTTTGGCCACGTAGGCCACGGCCTGGCCGTGATTCCCGCTCGAATGGGTGATGATCCCGCGGGCCCGAGTGTCGGCGGGCAGCCGCGAGATGGCCGTGTAGGCACCCCGGATCTTGAAGGCGCCGATCGGCTGGTGGTGCTCGCACTTGACCCAGACCGGAACGCCGAACCGGCGCCCGAGTTCGGCCGACTCGACCAGCGGGGTCCGCACCGCGATGCCCCGGAGCGCCTCGGCCGTTCGTTTGAGGTCGTTGCGGGAAATCACCGGGACCGTCACTCGGCCCCCTCGACCTCGGCCTCGTCGACTTCACCCTCTTCTTCTTTCACGACCCGGGCCACGCCGACGATCGAGTCGGCCCCTTCGAGGTTCATGACCCGGACTCCCTGGGTATTCCGCCCGATAACGCGGATCCCGTCGACCGGCACCCGGATAATCACCCCGATCCGGGTGATCATCATCAGCTCGTCCTGCGGCTGGACTTCCTTCAAGGCCATGCAGTGGCCGGTCTTGTCGGTGTTGTGGAAGGTGATGATCCCCTTGCCGCCCCGTTTTTGGACTCGGTACTCGGAAATCTCGGATCGCTTCCCGAAGCCTTTCTCGCTCACCACCAACAGGGTCGCATCGCGGCGGATGACCACCATGCCGATGACCCGGTCCTCGGTGTCGAGTTCGATGCCTTTGACGCCGCCGGTGGCGCGACCCATTTCCCGGACATCGCTCTCGTGGAACCGGATACTCATCCCGCCGCTGGTCGCGAGCACGATGTCGTTGTTGCCGTCGGTCAGCTGGACGTCGATCAGCTCATCGCCGGTTTCGATGTTGATGGCGATGATCCCGTTCGCCCGGGGATTGCCGTAGTCGGATAGCACCGACTTCTTCACGGTGCCGTTTTGGGTCACGAACACGAGCCAGCGGTTGTCGGCAAACTCCCGGACCGGCACCAGCGCCGTGATGTGCTCGTCAGGCCGCACCGCGATGCACTGGACGATCGGCTTGCCGCGGGTGGCGCGGCCACCTTGCGGCACCTCGTGAACCTTGAGCCAGTAGACCTGTCCCAGGTTGGAGAAGAACATCACGTAGTCGTGGGTCGAGGCAATGAAGAGATGCTCGATCCAGTCGTCTTCCTTGGTGGTGGCTCCCGTCAGGCCCTTGCCGCCCCGGCGTTGCCGCCGGTAGGTCGAGACCGGGGTCCGCTTGATATAGCCGGTGTGCGAGATCGTGATCACCATGTCTTCTTCGACGATCAGATCTTCGACCGAGAACTCGGACTGGTCCGGAATGATCTCGGTCCGCCGGTCGTCGCCGAAGCTCTTGGTGACCTCTTCCATTTCGTCCTTGAGGATCCGCATCCGCTTCTCGCGGGAGGCCAGGATCGACTGGAGTTCCGCGATGATGGTCCGGACTTCCTTGAGCTCCGCTTCCAGCTTCTCGATTTCGAGACCGGTGAGCTTGGCGAGCCGCATGTTGAGAATCGCTTCGCTCTGCTTTTCGGACAGCTTGAACCGTTTCCGGAGCCGGGCGTCGGCCTCGTCGACATCCTTGGACTTTCGGATGATCTCGACCACTTCGTCGATGTTGTCGACGGCGATCTTCAGACCCTCGAGGATGTGCTCGCGGGCCGCGGCTTGATCGAGATCGAACTGGGACCGCCGGATGATGATCTCATGGCGATGCGCGATGAAGTGCTGGAGCAGTTCCTTCAGGTTCATGACCCGGGGTTGGCCCTTGACCAGGGCCAGGTTGATGACCCCGAAGGTCGACTGCATCGTCGTGTGCTTGTAGAGCTGGTTCAGGACCACGTGGGGAATCGCGTCGCGCTTGAGCTCGACGACGAGCCGCATCCCGTCCCGGTCCGACTCGTCACGCACCGCCGAGATGCCCTCGAGCTTCTTGTCCATGGTCAGATCGGCAATCGACTTGGCCAGGGTGGCTTTGTTGACTTGGTAGGGGAGCTCGGTAATGACGATGGCCGACTTGCCCGACGATTCCTTCTCCTCGATCTGGGCCCGGGCCCGCATCACCACTTTGCCGCGGCCGGTTTCGTAGGCCTCCTTGATGCCTTGGATCCCGTAGATGTAGCCGCCGGTCGGGAAGTCGGGACCCTTGACGTGCTTGGTCAGATCCTGGATCGTGGCGTCCGGCTGGTCGACCAGCAACTCGATCGCCTTGCAGATCTCCCGGAGGTTGTGGGGCGGCATGTTGGTGGCCATGCCGACCGCGATCCCGCTCGACCCGTTGACCAGGAGGTTCGGAATCTTCGACGGAAGAACGGTCGGTTCCATCAACCGATCGTCGTAGTTGGGCTGGAAGTCGACGGTGTTCTTGTCGATGTCTTCGAGCATTGCCACCGCCACCCGGGTCAGCCGGGCTTCGGTATACCGATAGGCCGCCGCGGGATCACCGTCGACCGAGCCGAAGTTGCCTTGGCCGTCGACCAAAGGGTACCGGAGCGAGAAATCCTGGACCATCCGGACCATCGCCTCGTACACCGGCGAGTCGCCGTGCGGGTGGTATTTGCCTAACACCTCGCCCACGACGGTGGCTGACTTCTTATAAGGCCGGCCGGGGACTAGGCCGAGCTCGTTCATCGCGTTCAGGATTCGGCGGTGGACCGGCTTCAAGCCGTCACGCACATCCGGCAGGGCGCGCGACACGATCACGCTCATCGAGTAGTTGATGAAGCTCTGCTTCATCTCGTCTTCGATCGGGCGGGGCAGGATGCGCTCGCGCGAGTTCGGTGTGGTCATGGGTCACTCGACCTATTTGATCTGGAAACCGGCCCTGGAACCAGCAGCCTAATGGGCTGCAAATATAGTGGGGCGATCCGACTGGAATCAAGCCGGGATTCCTGGTACAAAGTGTTTTCTGACAACGACTTAGGGCGGCGGATTTTGCTCGTTAAGGGCTGGAAGATCGTTATGGTTCTCCGGCGCATCCGAAAAGCAACGCCTTCATGATATTAATGTTGTAATTCTACTATATCATGGTATATTCACAACAATGATAGACAGGCCAAGCTTCGTTGCAGCCGCCAAAACCGCCCTCGGGCGGTTCCCCGTGGTCGCCCTCCTCGGCCCTCGTCAGGTCGGAAAAACTACCCTGGCCAAGGCGATCGCCCGTTCCATTGCCCCCGATCGGACCCAGTACCTGGACCTCGAATTCCCCCCCGACCGAAGCCGGCTCAGCGACCCGGCCGAGTATTTCGAGACCCATCGCGGCAGCCTGATCATTCTTGACGAAATCCAGCGGGTACCCGAGCTATTCGCCGTGCTCCGAGGGGTGGTTGACCGCCGCCGGGAGGCCGGCGAACGGTTCGGACAGTTCTTGGTCTTGGGCTCGGCCTCGATGGAGCTGCTGCGCCAGTCGTCCGAGTCGCTCGCGGGACGGATCAGTCACATCGAACTCACCCCAGTCGGCGTCGGCGAAGTCCCCGACACCACGGCCGACCTTGACCGGCTCTGGCGGCGGGGCGGGTTTCCCGACAGTCTGCTGGCCCCTGACGACGACGCCAGCCTCGCGTGGCGCCGAGCGTTTCTCCGGACCTACCTCGAGCGGGACATTCCGATGTTCCAACCTCGGGCGCCTTCGGAAACCCTCCGCTGGTTCTGGACCATGCTGGCCCATAACCAAGGCCAGCAGCTGAATGCCGCCCGGATCGCGGCGGGCCTCGGGGTCAGCGGCCAGTCGGTGGCGCGCTATCTCGACCTGATGGTCGATTTGCTGCTGGTGCGCCGGCTGGAACCCTGGTCGGGAAACGTCGGCAAGCGTCTGGTCAAGAGCCCCAAGGTCTACGTCCGCGACAGCGGGCTCGTCCACGCGCTCCTCGGCCTGGGCTCGCAGGATGACTTACTCGGCCATCCCGTGGCCGGCGGTTCCTGGGAAGGTCTGGTGCTCGAAAATCTGATCGCAGCGGCAGGCGACCGGGCGGTGTCGTTCTATCGGACCGCCCGTGGGGCCGAAATCGACCTGGTGGTCGAAGGCCCCGGCGACCGGAAGCTGGCGGTGGAAATCAAGCGCTCGTCGGCCCCATCGGTGAGCCGCGGATTCAGGGTGGGCTGCGGGGATCTCAAGATCGCCGAGTCGGTGGTGGTGTATCCCGGTGCCGAGCAGTTCCCGTTAGGCGGCGGTGTCACCGCCATGAGCCCGGTCGCCGCCGTTCGGTGGCTCCGCGGATCGTAGCCGCCGATGGCCCGCCGCCGCCCTCCATCGCCGATGCCGGTCGACCCCTTTGACCCGCTCGATGGACCGATTGCTCAGGTGGTCGACCTCCATGGGTTTCGGCGCGAGGAGGCCCGCCTCCGGGCCATTGCCGTCGTCACCAGCGCCCATCGGAAACGGCGGGGCGAGTTGATTCATATCATCACGGGCAGGGGCCGTCACTCGCCCGACGGTGCCGTGCTCAAGGGTGCGGTCAAAACCCTGCTCAAGGGCGACTTGGCGCCGATGATCAAGGCGTTCGGCCCCGACCTCGACGAAGGGGGGTATTTGGTTAGGGTCCGTTAGGCGGTCATCCGACGGCTGACGCGCTCACCATTACCCCGCACTCGCCGCCATGTTGGGCGACGTTCACCACCTGCTGCTGCGACGCCCGGGCCACCAATCCGACCCCATAGCGGCTGGGCACGAAACCCATGACCACATAGAACGGCTCCAGGTGGATCTGGCCGTCCGGACCGAGGACCGGATACTCCTGGACCGGAAGGGCGACCTTGGACTGAATGACCCACCGGTCTTCGTCGGCCAGGGCGGTGTCGAGGAGCCGGTCCCAAGTGGCCTGGTCGACCGTGGCGCCGACCTCCACGCCCTCGCCCCCGTATGAGCGGTTCGGCTTCAAGACCAGCTCGGCGCGGTGCGTCCGGGCGTATTCGAGCAAGACGATCCGGTCGCCGTTAGGACCGGGGGTCGTGCGATCGGACACGATTCGGGTCCAGGGGAGATGGCGCCGAAACACCAGTCGCTCCTCGGGGCTGAAGTAGCGACCGGTGATGTCGAGGTCCGTCAGGACCTCCCACATGGCCTTCTGGTCGAGCTCCGCCGCGATTGAGGAAACCATCCGGTTCTCGGCAAAGAGCCGGCGCATTGGCTCGACATCGACGCCTTCCTCGGCCAAGTCGAGGAGGTCGAGGATGCCGTAATCGCGATAGGCCACATCGACCCGGTGATCCTCATACCATACCTCGCCGTTCTTGAGCCGCAACTCGGCAGGGTCGGCGTGGAGGACTTCGATGCCATGCCGCTCGCGGAAGTAGCGGGCCAGGGCCTCAGGCTCATCGGGGCCGTCGGTCTCGTACTTCGGGTCAACCAGCACGATCTGACCGTCGGGGCGGCCCACCGCCTCAAGGTGCTCCAGGAGATCCTGGAGCAGCAACTCCCGGATGTCGGGGCCGAGTTGGAGGCGAATCCGGGGGTCACGGCCGCGGAGAACCGGCACGACGAGGTCGGCAAGGACCCGGTCGCAGGTCGGGGCCAGGTGGACCCCGCCGACCCCGGCGAGGTTTGGCTCCAGGAATTGGAGCGTGTCCTTCCATCGGGCGCTCGAGAAATCAACCACCGCATCGAGCCGCGAAAAAACCGGGTTGGCTTCGCGGTGGGCCGAGGTCCAGCAGTCGAGCAGCCACCGTTCCTCTTCAGGGGTGACGCGAAGGATCTGCCGCACGGTCAGGTCGCCGAAGTAGAGATCGATCATCCGCTTGGCGGCGTTGAGCAGAGTCTGGCTGACGTAGTGGACGTACCCGAGTTGGTCTTGGCGGAGCGTGACCGGCCGGGAAAAGAGCCGGATCGTCTCGGTCACGCCGTCCCGCTGATAGGCGAGGTGCCGCTCGGTGGCGAGGTCATGGATTCCCTTGAGAAGCTGGGTCATTGCCAGGTGGGGAATCCCGTCCAGCGCTCGTTGGACCCGGTGGGTCAGCCGCTGGCCGGCCAGGCCGACTTCTTCCGCGGGTGTGAGCATGAACACCTCTCCGCGGTGGTGAAACCGCGCTATAGTTAGGAATGCGATCCGCCGAAGCGTACGCCGAACTGATCCGTCTCTCCCGAGAGGAAACTGTCCTTGCGTCCTGCTCGGATTTGTTGGAATGGGATGAAGAGACCTTCATGCCGCGGGGCGGGTTCCAGCATCGGGCCGAACAGATGGCGCTCATGGCGGGCATTCTCCACGAGCGCGGCACCGACCCACGGTTCGGCGAATTGCTCGACCGGGTGGAAGGCTCCGAGTTCGTTCGGGACTCCGACTCGCCATCGGCGGTCAACATTCGGGAACTCCGCCGGGAGTACGAACGGGAGCGCAAACTTCCCAAGGACCTGGTCGAAGAGAGCGCTCGAGTGGCAACCCTGGCGTCTCAGGCGTGGGTCGAAGCCCGCGAGGCCGCCGATTTCAAGATCTTCGCGCCTTGGCTCGAACGGATCTTCGCCTTGGCGCGGGTCGAGGCCGACGCCGTGGGTTTTGCGGAGTCGCGTTATGACGCCATGCTGGAAGATTACGAACCGGGCATGACGACCCGGGAGGTGACGGCGTTGTTCTCCGGGCTCAAGCCCAAGCTGATCCGGTTGGTCGGGGAGTTGTCGACTCCGGCCTCGGTGCCGGCCCATGTCCTCCGGCGGGAATTTCCGGTCGATCGGCAGAAGCTCTTCGCCGAGGCGGTCGCGGCGGCGCTGGGGTTCGACCTCGAACAGGGCCGGATCGATACCGCGAGTCATCCGTTCTGTACCGCCATCGGCCCTGGCGATGTCCGGATCGCGGTCCGGTACCATCGCCGGAACTTCGCGACGGGCTTCTTTGTCTTGCTCCACGAAGTGGGTCACGGGTTGTACGATCAGGGCATCGATGCCGCCCATTTCGGGACGCCGATGGGCGAGGCCCCGTCGCTCGGTCTCCACGAATCGCAGTCGCGGCTGTGGGAAAACTTCGTCGGCCGGAGCACCGGCTTCTGGCAGCACTTCTTTCCGCGGCTCAAGAACATTTTCCACGAGGCGCTCCACGATATTTCGCTCGAGACCTTCGTGGCGGTGATCAACCGGGTGACCCCCGGCGCCAACCGCGGCCGGGCTGATGAGATCAGCTACAACCTCCATATCATCATTCGGTCGGAGCTTGAGCAAGCAATGCTTTCGGGCAATCTCAAGGTCGCCGACCTGCCTGGGGCATGGAACGAGGCCTACCGGACATATCTGGGCGTGACGCCGACAAACGATGCCGACGGGTGCCTTCAGGACGGGCACTGGTCGGAGGGCATGATCGGCTACTTCCCGACCTACACGTTCGGCAACATCTACGCGGCCCAGTTGTTTGCGAAGGTCGAAGAAGAGATCGGGCCGATGGACGCCGCGTTCGCCCAGGGTGACTTTGCGGGGCTGCTCGGATGGCTCCGGGACCGGGTGCACCGGCCGGGATGCCGGTGGCCGGCGAGGACCTTGGTCGAGCGGGCCACCGGGGCGGTGCCGACGCCCGAACCACTGCTTCGGTCGCTCGAAACCCGATACCGGGTGGGCGCTATCTGAGCGCTGCCGCCGCCCGTTCCAGGCGGGCCCGGGCGCTATGGGTCAGGGCCCGGTGCGCCAGGGTGGGGTTGCAGGCGGTGACCTGCTCGATCGCGAGGTCGGGGGTGTTGGCGAGGCGGGCCTCGAAGGCGAGTTGCGGTGTTGGCATGAGGCGAACGAACGCTCTAGCTGACCTCGATCCTGATTGGCTGAGCGCCGTGCCAGACGACCCGGCGGCCGAGTTCCGCTAGTTGCTCGGCGCCCTTGGTAATCGTCAAGACATGATTGCCGGCCAGCGGTCCAAACTTGCTGGCGAACCGGGTGATGCCGTACGGAAAGAGGATCTCGGTTTCGCTAATCCCTTTCGGATAGAGAAGGATCTGTCCCGGCGCCGGTTCCGACAGAGCGTTCTCCGCACCGATCCCGGTGTCGAGATCGCCTAACGGCATCCAGGCGGATTCTCCGCTCCACCGGGCCTGAAGCAGATGGCCGGTCAGCGGCAGCAGGCGCCGGAGCGCGTCGGAGGTCTTGGGCGCCAGCTCCCGTTCGAGCCGGGCCTCGAACCGGAGCCCGCCGACGTCAATCCGAATCACGCGAGCCTCCGGCGCTTGGCCCCGCGGCGCCCGAGCAGCATTACCGGCAACACCAACATCGCTCCGAGGGTGCCGGCAATCGTTCCGCCGGCGGTTGCCAGGGCAATCGACCCGAACAGACTGTCGGGCTCGGTGCCGATCGCCAACGGAATCAGGCTGGCCAGCGTCGTCAGGGTCACCAGGACGATCATGCCGGCGCGGTCGCGGGCGGCGTAGACGATGTCGGCCGCCGTGAGTCGGAGGGCCATCCGGCCGGTGTCACCAACCCGCCGCCGCCGTTCGAGTGCCGCGTCGACCAGGAGAATCGATTGGTTGACCGCGAGCCCGACCACGAGGATGACGCCGACGGCCGCTTCTCGGCTAAAGCCGACTCCCGTGGCCCAGAAGATGGCGGCCACCCCGGCCAACGCCAGCGGCAGGCTCAAGAACACCATGGCGGCGGCCCACTGGGAATCGAACACGAAGGCCACCGAGAGGATGACCAGGGCGATTCCGATCGCGAAGACCAGCCAGAGGCCCTTGGTGCTCTCATCGTTGGCCCATTCGAACTGTTCGTCGCCCACGGTATAACCAGCCGGCACCGAGATCGATTTCATGAACGCCTTGTGGGTCCGGTCGGCCAACTTCTGCGGCCCCCGGAAGTCGTAGCTCAAGATCCGCACATACTGTTGGTCCTCGCGATTGATTTGGCTCAAGCCCTCTCGCTCGGCGACCGCCGCCAGATCACTGACCCGGACCGGCGCATTGCTCTCGTTCGGGACCAATGCCGCCCGGAGATCGTCGAGCGACCGGTCCTGCGCCCCTTTGGCCTTGACGCTGACGGTCACCTCTTCGTCGTCGAGCTCGAGGCGCTGGCCGCCGACCGCACCGCGGATCTCGCGGGCCACAGCTTGAGAAAACGCTTGAGCCGTCACACCGGCTCGTGCCAAGGCCGCCCGGTCGGGGGCAAGCGCGACACTGACCGCCCGCTCCGACCGGAAAAAGCTCCCGGCGTTGATGTTGACCTCGCGAACCCGGGGAATCCGCTCCAGTCGAGTCTTGAGGTCCCGCGCCAGCTGCTCGACGCCGGAGAACGAGTATCCGAGAATCTTGACCCGGAAGCTGACCGAGCTGCCACCGCCGCCGTTGAAGAACCCTTGCCCTCGCCCATAGACACTGATCGACGCTCCGCCGACGAGCACCGCCCGCTGCGTCATCTCCTCCTGCATCGCGGTCGGAATCGCGGTCAGGCCCGCTTCCTTGGTGAAGGTGACTCGGAGCTGTCCGAACCCGGGGAAACCTCGCGCCTCGACTCGGTCAACGCCCTCCCGGCCGACGGCGATCCGTTCGAACTCGCTAATGGCTCGGTCGACGCTTCCTGGATCGGAGCCCCGCGGGAAGTTGATGCCGACGAACAACTCGGACCGGCGCCCGTAGTAGTCGCCGAACGAAGAACGGGGCACTTTCTTGATGAACCCCCAGGTCAAGACGCCGAGCCCGGCGGTGACCACGATCAAGGTGGCCCACCGCCACCGGAGCAGCCGCACGACCACGCCGGTGTACCAGCGGTGCGACCGGCGCCAGCCCTTCCGGCTCATTCCGTGGCCGCCGCCGACTGCCGGGATCATCACGACCGAACTCACCACCGACCAGCCGAGCGCCAACAGGAACGCGGCCGCAAACGGCATGAACGCGGCCCGGGCATTCCCTTGGAGGTAGAGGAACGGGAACAGCACCACAGCGGTCGTCAGCGTTGACCCGATCACCGCGGGCATGATCCGGGCGCCCGCCTCGGCGCGGCCCTCGATCGTGTCGGGCGCATGCCGGAGCCGCTCGACGACCACCAATCCGTTCTGGACCAGAATGCCGACCCCCATGCCAAGGCCGGCCAAGGTCAGGAGGTTGGCGGGAATGTTGAGGAGGTAGAGGCCTAACGCCGTGCCGGCAATCGACACGGCGGCGCTTCCCATCACCAGCCAGATCGAGGTCAGATTCCGCATTGCGATCGCCAGCACCAGCATCACGGCGGCAAAGGCGACCAAGCCCCGGAGCATCAAATCGTCGAGCTGCTTTTTGAGGTCTTTGCTTTCATCGCTCTCGACCTTGAAGGTGATTCCCGGCGGCAGCAAGCGGTGAATCTCGTTCATCGTGGCCTTGATCCGTTGAGCGGTCTGGATCGCGTCGGCTCCGGCCAGCCGGGTGATTTGCATCGTCACGGCCGGCACCGCGTTGATCCGGGCAAACCGGCCCCGGTTGTCTTCGTCGGGCCGGATCGAGGCCAGCTCCTCGAGCCGAAAGACCCGGCCGCTCGGTGCCCGAACGACGAGCTGACCGAGGTCCTCCAGCGCTTTCGGCCGGTCGCGAAGGGCCACCGTCAGCACGGTGGCGCCGCGGTGCTGTTCACCGAGGGCCTGGACCACCCGGGCGTTGGCCACCGCCGCCCGAATTAAGTCAGGGTTGATGCCGAGCTGCCGGAGCCGGACCGGATCGTAGGTCACCGACACTCCCGGCTCCGCCGACCCCGACAGTCCGACGCCGCTCACCCCAGGCACGGCCGTCACCCGCGGATAGACTTGGTCCTTGGTCAGCTTGGTCAGGGTGCCGGAGGTGTAGGGACCGACGATCGAATAGGTCAGCAGCGGTTGCTCGTCGAGCTCCTGCGGGGTGTAGTTCTCGACGTTAGGCTGCTGGGCCCCCTGGGGCAGGCGATCGCGCAGCAACTCGATCCGTTCATGAATCTCGAGCCGCGCCAGCGTCACGTCGGCCTTGGGCTCCAACTCGACGTCGAGCCGAGCGTTCCCTTCGCCCGATTCGCTCGAAATCTTCTTGACCCCCCGGACGCTCTGAATCGCTTCCTCGAGCGGAGAGGTCAGATACGTCTCCACCAACTCCGGCGACGACCCAAACCAATCCGCCGTCACCGTCAGCCGAGGCAACTCCACCTGGGTCTTGGTCGCCAGCGGCAACTTGGTAAACGCCACCGCCCCCGCCAACGTCAGCGCCGCCCCCGTCGCCCACACGACCGCCGGCCGCCCCGCCGCCCACCGAATCATTTAGCGTTCCCCGCCGAGTGCCGAGTGCCGAGTGCCGAGTGCCGAGTGCCGAGACCGAATTCTACTAGTCGACAGTCGTTGTGATAAGGAGGCCCGTCCTGGGCTTGGCTTCAAGATGCGCTGGGGACGGAAAAGGATGCACTGGGCTGCGCGGCGCGGCAACGACGGGGCCGGATGGCCTGTGGCGCGCCCGATACCCCCAACGTTGGGGGATTGCCGGCATGGTGGTGCCGGGTAAACTTGGCTTGTGGTTGGCTCGACGCCAGATCAGCCGTCTCGGAGGCCCCGATGATCCTTGCTTTGGTCGCGTTCGCCGTCGCGCAACCCCAGGTTCCTGTGGCTGGGCCGGGGGCCGGCCCACGGTGCGAACGCGGTGGCGCCTTCCGCACCTGCTACCAACTTGTTGACTCGATCGAACTGACCCAGCCCGGCTCCAACATCATCGCAAAATTCGGCGGCCTCGCGATCACCAGCAAGGGCAACTACGTGGTTGCCGACTTCTCTGATCTGAACCTCAAGCTGTATTCTCCGCGGGGTCAGTGGGTGTCGTCCGTTGGACGACTCGGCAGTGGCCCTGGAGAGTTTAGGTCGGTAGAACGGCCAGTTGCCGACCAGTCCGGCCGGGTGACCGTCTTCGACGCCAAGGAGGCGCGAATCTCCGTTTTTAGCGAGACACTATCCTTCTTGTGGTCAACCACGGTCGAAGCCGGCGGGTACGTCACTGAAGTGCTGCCAGACAGGAACGGCCGGTTCTTCGTCCTGGGGGTCTTGGGCGACTCGTCCGCGGTCGTGTTTGCCGACTCGCTCGGTCGCACGGTGCGCCGGGTTCTTCCGGTGCAGCGAGTCCGGTACCGCGGAGAGGATCCTGTCAGCGCTTGGCGAGCAATCACCTTCGCCTCCGGAGCTCTTTGCGGCGACACATTGGTTGTGGTGTCGAGCGTCACGGACTCAGCCTTCTTCATCGACCGCCGAACGCCGGGCGTCCGGACCGAGCGTCTCCCGACGTTGCTCGTTGACGGTAGGCGGGGCCCCCCAATGGGCAAATTCAGCCGTTCCCTAATCTCCGCTTGGTTCGAGTCACTTATTCTCCCGTCCGCCGTCTTCTGTCTACCGGATGGCATCCTCGTTCGATCCACGCTCGGTCCGCTTGGGGACGGGAAGCCGACTCCACTCGCGATTCGCTCCGTTGCCGGGTGGAGGGTCTTCACGGACGCGCCGCCGATCATCGCGGTTCGAGGTCCCGACCTCGTCGCCTTGCTGGGGCCAGCGCTGGAAACTGTCTCCGTTGGGGTATTTCGAAGGCGGTTCGAGCGATGATCAGTCGGCCCGTAGTGGCCGCTGCCACGATCGTGTTCAGCGCTCAGGAATGCCTTAGTTGCGATGCTGTCGGGTATTCCTTGAGGGCGATTGAACGGTCGGCCGAGCGGCGGTCGCAGGTCTTGACGGTCGTCACCCCACGCGCGGATGCGCCGGTGGTTTACAAGTTCTTGCGAGGGGAACGAATCCACGCATCGGTTCTCGTTGCCGACAGCCTCGCGTGGAAAGATCGCGGGTTCGTCGGTGCACTGAGGTTTGATATTGATTCGGCCCTCGATCCGAAGAGGACACGTTTTGCCGTTCGAATTTCCGAGTTGTTGCGTGACACCCTTTGAAGCACGAACACCCACCTTAAGGAGAACGGTCATGACAAGACTCGCCCTGATTGCCCTGTTGGCCCTCGCAAGCGGCGCCGGGCCCGCCAAAGCCAGTCGTTGCTACTGGAGCATCTGCCACTGCAATATTGGGTCAATACCCAGGGGAACATCGTCTGTGTCAGTGTTGGCGAACCGTGCATCGCGCTGTGCTGGCTCTGCGAGACTTAGCCCGCAGCCTGTTGACCATGGTTACCAGATGTCGGAGGCCGGGTTCCGCCGGGTGCCGAGCGCCGAGCCCGGCGCGACTCGACCCACACGTAGGCTGTCGGTAGCAGGAAGAAAGTCACTAAGAGCGCGGTGACCGACCCGCCAATCACGCCGGCCGCCAGCGGCTGATACAACTCCCCGCCGCTGCCCCACCCAAACACCATTGGCAAGACACCGGTAATGGTCGTAATCGACGTCATGGCGATGGCCCGGAGCCGCTGGTGACCGCCCG
The DNA here is from genome assembly GCA_043744895.1 of Gemmatimonadota bacterium. Classification (GTDB taxonomy): domain Bacteria; phylum Gemmatimonadota; class Gemmatimonadetes; order Gemmatimonadales; family GWC2-71-9; genus SHZU01. Next base: position 26,707 of record JAYTTT010000149.1, read on the forward strand.
CGATGACCGCATCTTCGAGTGAATAACCCTTCTCGCGGAACCGTTGGATCGCATCGAGCTTGACCACGGCCTCGTTGTCGGCCATTCCGATCATCACGACGATCCCGATCATTGACACGGCGTTGAGGCTCTGGCCCGTCATCCAGAGGAAGAGAACGCCCCCGGCGCCGGCCAGCGGCACCGTCAGCATCACCAGCAGCGGGGTCGAGAACGAGGCGAACTCACCCGCCAGCACCAGAAACACCAGCGCCACCGAGAGCACCGCGACCAGGGTCAGTTCCCGGGTGGTGCGGGCCTCGTCGGCCTGGGCCCCGCCAATGGTGACCTGGACCCCAGGCGGCAACTTGAGGCCGGCGATTTGGGCGGTGACCGCGGTCGAGGCTTGCTCCAGTCCACCTCGCTCGGCCACCGCTTCGACGACGCTCACCGGTCGCTGATTGATTCGGACCACCTCGATCGGCGCCCGGATGTCGGTGGCCGTTACCAGCTGCCCGAGCGGCACGCCCTTGATGGTCGTGGCGAGGGTGGTGCTGAGGTCCTCGTTGAAGGCGCCGGCAAAGCGGACCTTGATCGGGGTTCGCCGGTCGGTTTCGCGGAAATCGCCCGATGCCACCCCGCCGAGTCCGCCCGATAACGCGTTGGCCACCTGATCGGAGCTGATGCCGAGCCGAGCCATCTGACTTCGATCAAGGGTGATCTCGACGGTCGGTTGGGTGCTGGCAAAGGCGTCGCGAACATCGGTCAGCGTGGTCAGACCGCTCAGGCTCTTCCGGATCGTGTTGGCCCACGCGGCCGCCTCGGTCAGTTTCGGGGCGGCAACTTCGACCCGGACCAACCGCCCCTCGCGGCCGATCAGGCTCCCGAATTCCGATTGCCCAGCCAGGTCGATTGCAAGGCTGCCCTGAGCCAAATCCGGCACCGCTTTCCGGAGTGACTCGGCGAAGGCGGCGGCGTCCTTGCCGTCCGGTACCGGTACCAGCAACTGGGCGCTGGCCGAGGTGCCGGGGTCGGCGCCGGCCAGCACCTCCTCGTTGGTAGCAACGCCGATCCGGCTGTAGATCCCCGCCGAGCCTAACGTCTTGGCGGCGGCTTCGATCCGCTTGGCCTGCCGGACCGTCTCTTCGATCGCGGTCCCTTCCGGGAGCTTCAGGTAGGCGACCGCGATCCCTTCGTCGACCCGGGGCAGGATCTCGCGCGGCAGCCGGAAGGCGATCACGACGGTAAACGCGGTCACGCCAAGTGCCACCAGTGAGCAGAGCCCGGGGCGGGTTAGCGACCACCGCATTCCCGATTCGTACCACGCCTCCATCCGGTGGCCGAGCCGGATCAGCGGACCATCGCTGGGCGGGGTGTTGGCTTGGTGACCGAGGGTCTCGCCGGGGCGGCCCCAGGCCATCATCACCGGCATCAGGGTCAGCGCCAACACCAGCGACGCGCCGACCGACATCACCACGCTGAGCGAGAGATCCCGGAACAGCGCGGCCGCCAGGCCCTGGACGAAGACGATCGGGCCGAAGACCAGCAGCGTGGTCAGGGTGCCGGCGGTCAGTGGGCCGGCCACTTCGTCGGTGCCCAGCCGCGCCGCCTCCCACCGGGTGAGGCCCGCCTCCATGTGGCGGTTGGCCGCCTCGGCGACCACGATGGCGTTGTCCACCAGGAGGCCGACTCCCAACGCCAACCCGCCAAGCGAAAGAATGTTGATCGTCACGCCCATCACTTGGAGCAGCGTGAGGGCCACCAAGACCGACAGCGGAACCATCATCCCGATCGCCACCGACGCCCGCCAGTCGCGAAGAAAGAGCAAGATGACCGCGAGCGACATCAGCCCGCCGAGGACGATTTCCTGGACTAGGTTGGACAATGCGTCGGTCACGAACTGAGCCTGGGCGGCAACCACCTTGATCCTGACGGCCGGAAATTCGGTTTTGAGCTGCTCGATCGTCCGGTAGATCTCGGCGGTGACGGCCACGGTGTTGGAGCCCGCGTCCTTATATACGACGAGTCCCACGGCCGGCCGGCCGTCGAGGCTGGTGATCGTGGTCGGGTCGGCCACCGCCAGGGTGACGGCCCCGATGTCGCCCAGCATGATCCCGCTTCTGGAGGGGCCGACCGGGGTCTTTTCGATCTCGGCCACGCTCTGGAATTCGGTCAGGGCCCGGAGCGAAAACCGGAACTGGCCCCGCCGGATCGAACCGCCGGCCGCGGTGGCGTTGGCCGATTTGAGTGCCGTGGCGATGTCATCGGGCGTCAGCCCTAACGCCCGCATCCGGTCGGGGTCGACCTCGACCCGGATCTCGTCCTTGGGCTCCCCGACGACCGCGACGCTCGAGACCCCGGCCAGCTGTTCGAGCCGGCGGGCGTGGACGTCCTTGGCGGTCCGGGAAATACTCCGGAGGTCGCCATCGCTGGTCAGGCCGAGAACGGCGATCGGCCGTTCGCCGGGATCGCTGGTCAGCAAGGTCGGGCGCTCGGCCCGCTGGGGCAAGGCACTTCGGGCGTTGTCGAGCCGCTCGCGGACCTGGAGCACCGTGGCCGCCATGCTGGTGCCCCAGGAGAACTTGAGCGAGGTGGTGCACTCGCCGTTACGGCTCACCGACTTCACGTCAACCAGCCCGGGCGTGGCCGAGACCGCCTCTTCGATCGGCTCGGCGATGAACCGGGACACCTCCTCCGCCGCAGCCCCCGGATAGAGGGTCCGGATGGTGAGGACTGGGAGTTCGACGTCCGGCAGCAACGACACCGGGAGCTTGCCTAACGACACCGACCCGAGCAGCACCAGGGCCAGCACGGCCGAAATCGTGGTGACGGGGCGCTTCAGCGACTGCGAGGCAATCGACACTACCGGCTGCCGCGCTCTTGTTTGGCGATCAGCCGGACCGGCGCGTCATGGGTCAGGGTCAGATGGCCCTCGACCAAGACGGTGTCTCCGGCCGCCACTGGGATCTGGCCGGTGGAACTGTCGGGTAGGACCTCGGTTTCGAATCCGTTGGTGCGACCCGGGAGGATGTAGACCCATTGGGCCCGGCCGCCCTTGACCACGAACACGAGCGGCCGGCCGTCGCGCTCGATGACCGCCGAGGCCGGGACGATGGTTCGGTTTGGGAGCCGGGTCGCTTCGAGGCGAACGTCGGCGTACATCCCGGGCCGGAGGATCCCGTTGCCGGTGGCCCGGATTACCGCTCGCCCGGCCCGGGTGGTGCTGTCGACGAGCGGAAGGATCGCGGCCACTCGGCCTCGAATCGGCTTGTCGGGAAAGGCGGCCGCGGTGATGGTGGCGTCGCCGCCGAGCTTGATGAAGGGGAGGTCGTGTTCGAGGACCGAGGCCTCGATCCGAAGGTTCTTCAAGTCGACGATCTTGGCTACCTCTTGGCCCTGGGACAATCGTTCGCCGACCGAGACTTTCATCTCCTCGACTACGCCGTCGAACGGGGCGGTGATCGCGGCCCGCTCCCGGCGGAGTTTGGCTTCTTCGAGCGAGGCCTTGGCTCGGTCCATTCCGGCCCGGATCTCGGCACTCCGCAGCCGCTCGCCGGTGACGGGTTTGCCGGAAACGATCGAGTCGGGAACGATGTTGTCGAGGAGCTTGAGCTTGGCGTCTTCGAGATCGGCCTGGGCCCGGTCGACGGCGAGATCGAGTTCGCGGGGGTCGACCGCGACCAGCACCTGGCCCCGGGTCACCGATTGGCCGGGCCGGACGTTCACGGCCGAAATTGGGCCGACGGTTTCGCTCTTGAGCATCGCGACGCCGTCGGACCGGACTTGGGCCGTGGTCACCACCGAGAGGATCAGGTCGCCTTTTCTAACCGCTTGGCCGACCACCGGCAGCGTGACATTGCCGGCGGCGGCATCCTTGGCGGTCGAGTCAGCGGAACTGGTCCCGGCACCGGTGCCGTCGCCCTCCTTCTTGGTGCAGCCGACAAGGACCACCATCACCAAGGCGAAGATTTTGGGTCGGTTCACAGCGTCCTCCCGATGAGCGCTTCGATCTGCGCTTTGGATCGCAAGTAGTCGAACCGCGCGGTGACCGCGCCTTCTTCGGCCTGGCTGAGCCGGTCTTGGGCCTGAACCAGCCGCTCGATTTCGATGGTGCCTAACCGGTAGCGCTCGAGCTGGACCCGGGCGTTGGCCCGGGCGGCGTCGAGATTGCTGCGGGCCACCTCGACCCGTTCTTGGGCGGTGCGGAGCGAGGCCAGCGCGCCGATCAGCTGGGCCTCGACGTCGTGGGCGGCGTCGGTGGCTCGGGCCCGGGCGACGTCGAGCGCCACCGACCGGTTGACGACCTGCTGCTCGCGCTGGAACCCGTTGAATAACGGAATCGAAACGTTGAGCCCGACGTTCCGGTTGTTGAAGAGCTGGTACTTGTTGAGCGGGTCTTGGTCGTTGCCGCCGTAGCTAGTGCTGCCGTTGAGCTGGATTTGGGGCCAGTACACCGCCTTCGCCGCACTCAAGCTGGCTTTGGCTGACCGGACCGCCGCCTCCGCCTGGACCACCGCGGGCGACCGCTCCCGGGCCTCGGCCATGACGGCCGCGGTGTCGATGGCAATGGTCCGAATCGCGATGCTTGAATCATCGACGGCCGAGACCCGGCCCGACACCCCAATGGCCCGGGCCAGATTGGCCTCGGCTTGGGCCAACTGACTCTCTTCGGTCAGGAGCCGGAGCCGCGCTTGGGAGACTTCGACTACGCCTTGGAGCGAGTCGGACACGGTGGCGCCCCGGGTTCGGAGCCGGGCCACCGCGATGGCGAGTTGTTCCTCGGCGCGGCGAATCCCGTCGCGCCGGACCCGAATCAGTTCGCCGTTCTGGAGGGCGCTGAAGAATTCGCGGCTGGTGTTGAAGGCGGTCTGCCATTGGCGGGCGTCGAGCGCGGCTTGGGCCCGATCGCCTTCGGCCCGGGCGGCCGATAGTTCGGCGCCGCGGCGGAAGCCGGTGAAGAGATCGACCCCGGCGCTTAGTTGGAGATTGACCGAGGTGGTGGTGTTGTTGGCGCCGACCAGCTGGCCGGTGCGGGGGTCGATTCGCTGGAACGCCGAGCGGCTCCGGCCCCCGCCGGCGCCGGCCGACACGGTGGGGAGGAACGATCCGTAGCGGGCCCGGGTTTCGGCGCTGGCGGAGCGGACGTCGCCCTGGGCTTGGACCACGTTGGGGTCGTGTTTTTGGGCCAAGGCAATGGCCTCGGCCAGGGACACCGCTCGTTGCTGAGCGGTGGTGCGGGCGGGGGCCAGGGCAGCGACCAAGACCAGGCCGAGCCCGGGGAACCGTCGTGGATTCATGACCTCATTCTACTTGTCAGATGGAGCGGGGATAAGGAGGGCCGCTCTGGGGTTGGCTGTAGGATGCCCTGGGGGCTGAAAAGGATGCACGGCTAG
>JAYTTT010000150.1:0-8992 GCA_043744895.1 Gemmatimonadota bacterium
GCGACCCGCTCTCGTAGAACAACTCGATCACCTCGCCCCCGGCGTAGGCGCTGTCCGGGCCGGTCAGGTCCATCGAAATCCGGTACCGCCCCAGGTACGGCTCCACCTTGTCCCGGGCGACTGTGAGCGGGTGGCGCGGCGGCACCGTGACGTCGATCGAGACCCTCGTGGTGCCCCACTCCATGCGCATCAGGCCGGCCCCGGGGCGGATGCCCGGAAACGCCCAGGTCAGTACCTCGGTAGCCGGCGCCGCGGTGGGGTGAACCAGCCACCGGATCTGGCCGGCGATCGAGTCCGGCGGTTCGGTGTGATAGCGTTGGGTCCGGGGGTCGAGAATCAAGGTCCATTGCCGCGGCTGGACCAGGAACCAGACCGAGTATTTCCCCTTGGGCACCAGATGGCCGTCAAGCCGCACCTCGCGGCTCAGCTCGAGGGTCGTGGCCCAATTGGCGCCGGGGGTCCAGACCTCGCCCCAGGTAACGACCTTGCCGAACAGCGGGCTTCGGCCCCGGGCCCGCGGGCGGGCATAGTTGATCGTCAGCACGGCGCCGTCGATGGTCTGCGACACCGAGCCCCGCTCGCTGGCCCGGACTTGAGCCGCGACCTCGCTGCCGGCGCCGCCGGCGACGAACAGGGCCACCAGCGCCGCTTCAGCCGAACCGCGCATCGATCGCCTTTCGAATCTGGTCGAGGGTTTTTCCGCTCCGATGGAGCCGGCTCGCGAGCCGGCCTTGGGCCGCGCGGCCCTAGCTGGCGAAATCAACCAAAGTTTGGGCGTTACTTGTGGTCCAGCCGGTAGGCCGCGATCGCGTTCTCCCGCATCACCATCCGCGCCAGTTGTTTCGCCCGCTCGGCGGTGATCTCCCGGTCCTGCACCATCGCGCCGAGGGCGGCGCTCAACGCGCGACGGGCATTGCGGGACGCCACCCCCGCGAGTTGATCCCACCCCACCAGCGGGGTGGCATCCGCCGCGTCGGTCCCGAACATCACCTTGGTGGGCCAACTGGTGAGCCACAGACGCAGCGTACCCGCCAGGTCGGCCGGCCCCGCGATCACGTCCATCACCGAGATGTCGGCGTAGACGTTGGCCTTGCCCATGAGGGAGAACGTCTCGGTCACCCGGGGCCAGCCGCCGTGGACGATGACAAAATGGGTTTCGTGCAGCGCCGGGTCGGTGACCAGCGACTCGAGATGGTGCGGTGCCGCCCCGGCGGCGGAGAAGTTGGCGCCGAATCCGTCGATCGAGTGGATCTGGATCGCCATCCCGAGGCGGCCGGCTTCGCGGCAAATGAACCGGACCAGATAATCCTCGAGCAGCTTGTACTCGGCCCGGGTCGGCACGCCGCCTGCGGCGTACCGCTTGTAGATCGCCGCCGCCGCCGCCGAGTCGGCGGGCTCAAAATCGAGCGGCCGGAGATAGGCGGCCTCGAACTTGGTCGCCACGGCGCCCCCGGCATGCTGCCGCTCGAGCGTGGCCGTGACGACGTCATGCTGATACCGGTCGAGCGTTGCCGGCACTTTCGCCATGCCGAGGTCGCGAAGATATCGATTCAGCAGGATGGTCTCGAGCGGATACAGCACCTTGGTATCCGGCGTCCGCTCGGCCTCGGCTCGGGTGTCGAGCGGCAGCATCAGCGCGTCGGCAAAGGGCACCCAGCGGAACCGCGGGGCCTGGACCCCGGCGCCCATGACCACCCGGTTGGCGAGCATCACGCCGATATGGTGCTGGTCGAGGACCCAGACCGGAAACCCCTCGCCATGTTTCGCCATCACGTCCGACACGGCCTTGCCGAACGCCCGGGCCTGGGTCGAATCATCACCGAGGACCGCGCCGTAGAGCGAGCGTTGGGCCTCGGTCAGGACCGGATTACCAGGCGCGAAGGCGGCCGGCATCTCGAACGGCGCCACGGCAGCGAGCGGACCGAGCGGCAGGGCGTCGGTCTCGGAGTCGGCCGGCGCGCCGGGGGCCGAATAGGCGGTCGGGTGAGCGTGGGAGTCGACCGCAGACAGGGTATCGATGTAGGCCGACAGGCCCTGATCGCCGCTGCTTGGGGTACTGGAGCAGGCCGTGATCGCGACGACGGCGAGTAGACTGGTTGCACGCATCCGATAGTCCGAAGCAGTGAGGAGCAGGTACGATACGGCCCCGATCTGATTTCGGCCAGAATCGGAGACCGGGCGGAGGCCCGTGCTTCCGATCAAAGCTCCGCGGCGTGACGGTTCCCAGACCGGTTCTGCGCATGGCGGTAAGCAGGCATGATCTCCCGCTCAGGAGCACCGGATGGACCTCACCCGAACGACCCGCTCGCCGGCCCGCTGGTTGCGCCCGGCGCTCCTCCTCTCCGCGTTGACCCTGAGCGTTGCCTGCGGTAGCGGGCCGACGTCGCCCCCGCCGCCCCCCACCTCGCCCCCGCCGCCGCCACCACCGACCGGCGTCATCTCGATCGCGCCGAGCGCCGGGTCCGGGGTCATCGAGCAAGGGGCAGCGGCCGCGATCACCGTCCTAGTCACCCGGGCCGGGAGCTTTACCGGGGCCGTCACTCTGACCGTGGAGGGGCTGCCCACCGGAGTCACCGCCGCGCAATCGAACGTCACCACCAACGGCGCCACGACCAGCGCGACCATCACCTTTACCGTGACCACCTCGGCGGTGCCGGGCCGGACTGACCTGACCCTGCGGGCCACGGGCAGCGGGGTCACCGACGCCACGACGTTGTTTCAGTTAACGGTCACCGCCCCACCGCCGCCGGCGTACCAACTCTCGGTGACCGGGTCGCCGCTCACCGTACCCCAAGGCGGGAACGGCCAGGCAACCATCGCCCTCGGCCGAAGCGGCGGGTTCGCGGGCACCGTCACGCTCACGGTGGAAGGGGCCCCGCCGGGCCTCAACGCCACGCTCAACCCGGCGGCCACCACCGGTAGTCTCTCGACCCTGACGGTCATCGCGTCGGCGGGCCTTACTCCCAACACCTATTCCCTGACGATTCGAGGCGTCGCCGCCGGCTTGACGGATCGGACCGTCACCGTCCAGGTCACCGTCACGGCCGTGACCGGAACCGGCAATGTGATCCTGAACTTCTCCCAATGCGGGTCGCCCTACGCCATCTGGGTGGCGTATCGGGACGGGGTCGGCGCCTGGACCCGGGTCACCAGCGCCACCGCCATCTTCCAATTCACCGTCAACTCGCCGACGGCCGCGTTCGCCTACGTGGTCCGACAGGGCGGCAGCAGCGCCACCACGACCACCGTGCAGCACATGACCCGGGCCGAAATGAGCGCCACCCCGATCGTGTTCTGTCCCCCGGGGTCGTTCGGGCAGAAGTTCATCAACGGCGCGGTGGTGGGCTTCGCGGGCAACCAGTCGGCGCTGGTGACCATGGGGGGCGGCCTCCTGGCCACACCGACGTTCCAGTTTCCAACCTTCGTCGTGGGGCTGGTGCCCGACGGTGACCGCGACTTCGTCGCCTATCGCTGGGGCGGGATCCCGGCCGCGTCCGACCGGGTCATCATCCGCCGCGATCTCAATCTGCCTAACGGCGGTTCGGTCGGCAACCTCGACTTCGCGGCGGCCGAGGCGGTCGCCGTGGCTCCGGCCACGCTGACGGTGAACGGCCTGATCGGCACCGAAGGGATGCTGGAAACCATGACCCTCCTGAGCCGGGCCACCTGCGACGCGGCGTGGCTCTATCAGACCGGCGCAACCGGGGCGGTTCACCAGATCTACGGCGTGCCGGCCTCGCTCCTGCGGCCCACCGATTTCCATACCATCCGTATCAGCGCCTCCAATTCAACCGGCGGCCGGTACGTCGAGGAGTCGTTCCGGGGCATGGCCGACCGGACGCTGACCCTGGGCGGGCGGCTCGACCCGGCGGTGTCGATCCTGCCGGGAACCTACAAGCGGCTGGAAGGGGTGTTCAGCCTTCCGCTGGTCTACAACGTCGACGCCCGGCTCTACTACATCCAGACCAGCGGGATTCCGCGAGCCGTCGACTTGGTCGCCACGCCGGGATGGGTCGCCTCGACCACTGCCACGCTGACGATGCCGGATTTTTCGGCCGTGACCGGGTGGTCCAACACCTGGGCCCCGAGCACCGCGTTGGCCACCCGGTGGACCATCACCGCGACCGGGCGGGACGCACCGGGGAGCCGGTGCCGGGACGGGGCTCGGCTGGCGGGGGCATCGGCATCGGCCACGAACTAGGGGGCCCTGACAAGCGCCCCCGCGAGCCGGCGCCCGAACGCCAGGATCAAAGGGCCGCCGATCGACGCGATCCCCGCGGGCATCAACCAGACGCCGCGGGGCTCATCCGCTCGTACCACCCGCCGATCCAGCCGATGATGTTGTTGGAGACGAAGAGCGAGAGAAAAGTGATCCCCACCGATTCACTCCGACCGGCCGCCTGCCTCCCCCAGAGGGCTTCGGAATCGGCTGGCAGGGTCCGCCTGGGTGAGTACTCAACGTTGCCGGGGGCGGGGCTCCCGGCAGCATCCCGCCGGTGATCGCAGAGCCCCGCCACCGCACCGTGCTAGAAGCTGAGGTCCGCGAGCCGCCGCCGGATGACGACCTGGTTGCTGGTCGAGAACAGCGCCGCCTTGTCGGTGACCTTGTCCGCGGCCTCCTGGCCCAGCGCGTACGCCATCGGACTCATATTGTCGAGATCGGCGAACTTCGTGTAATACGTGACGGTCGTGAACTCGTTGCTCGGGGCGCCGGCGCCTCGACGGGAGATCCCGAAACCGGCAATCTTCCCGTCGGCCTTGGCCTTCTGCAGGGCCGGCATGACCTCGGCTTTGTAGTAGCTCAGGTAGTCCTGCATCTTACCCGGCATCCAGCGGCGGACGGCGACTCTCCAGACCAGCGCATCCCCACCCGGCATCCCCAGGTCGTCCAACCGCGTCGAGATGTACGACGTCTGAGTCATGATGCACTTGCGGAGCTTGGCGTTGACCGCTGCGGCCCCGGCCTCGCCGAGGGCCCGGGTGAGCGGCGCTGGACCGTCAAAACTCGCCCAGGTCGGCAACGGGGTGATCAACGTGTACTCGAACGCGTTGCCGACCACGGTGGTCAGCGCAATGCGGGAAGCGACCCCGGCCTTCTTCTGGGCGGGAATCACCTCGTTCTTCTGGACCTCCATCCAGTCGTTCACCATGTCGGGTTTGAGCCGGACGACTTGGACGTAATAGCGAGTGGTGCCCGCAGCCTGCTGCTGGGCGCGAGCGGCGGCGGGCAATACGGACACGACCAGCGTGGCGGCTGCCGCCGCGAACAGCGTGTGGGACATCGTCCTCATTGAAAACCTCAACGTGGGTGGGTGGGCCGGCACGGACGCGCTAATATCGCCCACTCGCGAGTTCCCGCAAGGCGAACCGGCGCCTCGAGTTCTCCGAAGTCCATCCCGGCCACCATCGGCTTCCCGTCTTTCGTCTTGATACTCCACGTAAACCGGACGAATGCATGATGTCCCTGTGGGGCGCTGCATTGAAGCTGGACTCCGGGACTCTGCGCCAGGAAACCCCCGATGTGTTTGCTCAGGGCCGCGCGGCCTTGGACGACGACCGGCGAGGGGTCGCTGTAGATACCGTCCGTCGCCCAGGCGGCGGCAAGCAGCCGGTTTCGCCGGGCGGCATCCGTTTCACCCCAGGCGGCGCATTTAGGTCGCGATGGTCGAGTCGCGGGCCACGGTGGCGGGCGGGGCCGGGGCCTGCGCCGCCAGCGGGGCCGCCACCATCAGCCAGGCGGCACGGGGAGACGCCTTGGGATCCGAGCACGAGGCCAGCAGGACGGCGGCCGCGGCCGCCGTCAGGATGGTCGTGATGGGACGCTCCGCGAGTCGAGAACGCATGGGGCGTGAAGTCACGGAGACGCGGTTGCCGGCGCCCGCACCACGGCGAGAAAGAACCGGGCGACGATCAGCCCGGAAACGATGAGCGTGAAGTGGAACAGGTACTCGATCCCCAGCAGCCCATCGAGGGCCATGCCGTTGTGCTGGTGGAGACTGTCGTGGGCCCACCAGTTCACCAGCAGCCAGGTAATGGCGAGGTGCGTGCCCCGCGTCATGGACTCCGAGACCTGCGAATTGGCCTTCAACGTCGAATAGCCGAACAGGAGGAACGACACCCCCAATCCCAGCGCCATTGCCTCGATGGCTCCGAGGAACATGAAGGCCGCCAGTCGAGCGCCTTCGGGCTTCGGGAATCCCGGATCCGGTCGCCAGAAGAACCCTAGCCTGACCGTCTCGGAGCTGGCTCGGCGGGTGGTGGTCGGTGGCTGGCCGGCGAACCTTAACCGCACCATCGCCCAGTCAGCCGAAAGCGTGAGGGACTACCTCAACGAGATTCGCCGCACCGACCTGCACCGCCTCGACGGGGTCCGTCGCGATCCGGTGAAGATGGGACGCCTGCTGCGCTCGCTCGCGCGACATGTGGCAACCGAGGCGACCGTCGCGACGCTCAGCGTCGACGCCGGAGGGGCCGACGGGGCCCTGGCTCGCGACACCGTCATCGACTATCTGGCAGCCCTGGAACGACTGCTGGTGATCGAGGACCAGCCCGCCTGGGCCCCCCATCTGCGGTCGCGCTCCCGGGTTCGGAGCGCACCCAAGCGGCACTTCGTCGACCCATCGCTGGCGGCGGCCGCCTGGCGCGCCAGCGCCGAACGCATGCTGCAGGACCTGAACCGGTTCGGGGCGCTGTTCGAGTCGCTGGCGATCCGCGACCTTCGGATCTTCGCCCAGGCCGCCGACGCGAGCGTGTACCACTACCGGGACAATACCGGACTCGAAGTCGACGCCATCGTCGAAGGGGCCGACGGCCGCTGGGCGGCGTTCGAGGTCAAGCTGGGACCGGCCCACGCCGACGAAGGAGCGGCCACGCTCAAGACTTTTGCGGGTCGGGTCGACACCTCGAAATGCGGCCCGCCCGCCGCGCTGGGGGTCATCGTGGGCAGTGGCTACGGCTACCGTCGCCCCGACGGCGTCGACGTGATTCCGATCGGGGCGCTGGGTCCGTGACGAGGTAGATTGCCATGGACACGCGGACCCTAGGCATCGCGAAGCTCTCCGCGGCGACCAATTTGTGGTCGAGATCAAGACCACCGCGAGCCTCCAGCATCCCCACATCCTGCCGCGGTTCGACTCCGGCGCCGCCGACGGGTTCCTGTTCTACGTGCTGCCCTACCTCGCGGGCGAAACCATTTGCAAGAAGCTCAATCGGGCAGGGCCCGCCGCCGCTCCGCACCACCCGGCTCAACGTCATCCCCAATTTCCCCCGGTTCCGTCGAAAGAGCGGCTCCGCTAGGCGAAGTAAGGGTTCACTATGGCATTTTTTATCTCATGTCGCCATATTGAGTCGTATTATGGCTACTGTAGGTAGATTCTTCGAGCTTCCGGCAACCAGCTTCTTTCTGCTCGGACCTCGCGGAACCGGGAAATCGACCTGGCTCCAAACGGCCCTTCCAGAGGCGCTGGTAGTCAATCTTCTCCGCCCCGAGGTGCACCGCGAGATGCAGGCGCGGCCGGAACGGCTCCGAGAGCTGGTGCTCGCCAAGCCGGCCGGTACTCCCGTGGTCCTCGACGAGGTCCAACGGGCGCCCGAACTGCTGACCGTGGTCCACGACCTGATCGAGGCCGGCCGAGGCCATCAGTTCGTGCTCACCGGGTCGAGCGCCAGGAAGCTCCGGCGCGGGGGTACCGATTTGCTGGCGGGGCGGGCGGTGATGCGCACGATGCATCCGTTCATGGCGGCTGAACTGCCGGCCTTCGACCTGGCCCAAGCCCTCAATATCGGACTGGTGCCTCTGGTGGTCATGGCGCCCGATCCCGCCGACGTGCTGGCAGCTTACGCCGGGCTCTATCTGGAGCAGGAAGTAAAGGCCGAGGGACTGACCCGGAACGTGGGTAATTTTGCCCGATTCCTCGAGGTGGTCAGCTTCTCGCACGCGGCGTTGCTCAACGTGAGCAACGTGGCACGGGAGGCCCAGATCAGCCGGAAGACGGTCGAGGGCTATCTCGAGGTACTCGACGATCTCCTCCTGGCCTGGCAGGTCCCGGTCTTCACTCGGCGGGCGCAACGGGCCACGGTCGCCCATCCCAAGTTCTACTGGTTCGATGCCGGCGTGTTCCGGTCGCTCCGGCCGCGGGGGCCCCTCGACCGGCCACAGGAAATCGAGGGGGCGGCGCTCGAGGGTCTGGTGGCGCAGCACCTCCGGGCGTGGGTGGGGTACAGCCGAACGCCGTTTGAGGTCGGATACTGGCGGACCCGGTCCGGGGTGGAAGTGGACTTCGTGGTGTACGGGAGCGATGGGTTCTGGGCCATCGAGGTGAAGAACGCGGCGGTGGTGCGCGGCGAGGATGTCCGGTCGCTCCGGGCCTTCGCGTCGGACTATCCGGCGAGCCAGCCGCTCCTGGTGTATCGGGGCCGCGATCGGGTCGTGGTGAACGGAATCCGGTGTGTCCCGGTGGAGCAATTCCTCACCACGCTGCGGCCGGGGCGCGGATTGTTCGAGGGGCTTTGAGTTGTCCGTCGAAGTCCCTTCTTCAGTCGGCCGCCGATCCTCCCAAGGGGGCCGCTTCGGCACCACCGGCGGCCGTTCCTTCAGCAGCCTCAGCACTTCGGTGATCCCCCGTTCGAGCTGAACGTCCCGCCCCCGGGCCAGCTCGCCGGGATCGTCGATCACTTCGATGTCCGGATCGACCCCGTGCCCTTCGGGGAACCACTCGCCCCGGACACTGTACAGCCGGAACGTCGGCACCGTAATCTCGCCCCCATCCATCCGGGTCGGGTTGTTGGAAAGCCCGATCAACGCACCCCAGGTCCGCTGGCCGATCAGCGGCCCGAGTTTGGCCTCCTTGAAGTAGAACGGGAAGGCGTAGCCCGTCGGCCTGCCAGACACCGGTCCTCGGTGGACACTTCAAATCCGGCCATCAATCGACACCGCAAAACCGGCCACCACGGGCATACGGCCGAGGCTCGTGAGATCTACGCGAGCGGCCCA
>JAYTTT010000151.1:0-2314 GCA_043744895.1 Gemmatimonadota bacterium
CGTGGCGCGGCCCCGAGGCCCGTCGCGATGAATTTGGGAATGAGTGGTTTGAGCTGCGGATCGCAGAGTTGCCGGCCTTTTTCGTCGCGGCCCCAACCAAGGAGGAGGCCAGGGGAGAGGCCGCGGCTGCACTTGAGGCCTTTCTCGCTTCATATGAAGCATCCGGTGAGACCGCTCCCCGACCGGAGAAGAACCGACGGTTGCAAGCTCGCCAACTGCTGATCCAAGTCCTGGACGGTAGCGGTGCGGCGGTTCGGGCTCCAACGATTCACTTCCAATTGGCAGCGACTGCCACACCGTAACCTCGGTGGTACGGATGTATGCCCACCACCTACCGCCGCCTCCGGGCGGCGGTTTCGTTTGTGAAAAAGAGATACGGATGACTGGTCTACGCGCTCGACGATCACCTGAGGACCACGCTCAAGAGGCTCGGGCCTATCTGGCGGCCCGGCTGGGAGTCTTGCCGTGGCTCGCCCAGGCCTCGCTCGTCACCCAGAACGACACCACGGCTGCCGCGGCGCCGGAAAAGACAGAAGCCCCACCGAACCTAACGTCCGATGAGGCTTCGACTTCCAACCAATGGGCCCGGAGGGAGTCGAACCCACGACCTTTTGCTCCGGAGGCAAACGCTCTATCCAGCTGAGCTACGAGCCCTTGAAGGGGCCAAGAACTTATAGCGACCCGGCGTGAATCGCCACTTCGCCCCCGGCCGACCACGCCAGCTGACCGTCGCAAACCTCCGGCAGCGGCTCCCCGAGCCAGTCGAGTGCGGTCGCAAAGAGGTCAGCGGTTCGAAGCGGCGCGTGGCCATGCGCCCGGTTGGCCCAGAGGGGAACCTGCATGTGGGCGCGAAACAAGCTGCCGTGACCGGCGCGGTGCTCCGGGACCTCCCAGCGGTCGCGAAAATCGAAGCCCTCCCGGGCAATTACGATGAGGTCGCCGGTGCGGGGTGATCGGAACTGGTCAAGGAGGGCGGGACCGGCGTCCGGGTAGGCGGCATCGAAGGTCCGATTGAGCCACTCGCGATCCGACCCAGCCACCGGGCCGATCCCGAGTGGGTCGGCGGAGACCGGCTGGTAGTCGATTCGGTGACCGGCGCGGCTGATGACGGCTTCGCCGCTCGCATCGGCGAGGCGGACCGATCCGTCGGCGTCCTCGGCGGCGACAAAGGCAACACTGGGCTCCCGGACCAGGCGATCGACAAGGTCTCCTGAAAATCCACAGGCGCCGTGGTTCCGACGCGTGGCCAGCGGCCACCGATCGTTGCGGGGCCGGCCGGGTTGAGCGTACACGATGGCCGAGCCGTTGCCCGCGACCATGACGGCCACCTGAGGGTCGGGGCACCAGAGTTCGGGGTGCGCCAGCGTCGCGACGCCAAGCCGGCGGAACCAGCCGGCCAAGTCGAGGTGGGTATGAACCGGGGTCGCGCCATGGTCACTGACCAGCAGGATTAGGGTCTCCTCGAGTTGGTTCGTCTCGCGGAGCAGCCGGGAAATCCGGCCGACGGCGGTGTCCACCCGCCTGAGCGCCTCGACCACTTGGGGAGCGTCGGGGGCGGAGCTGTGGGTGTAGCCGTCGACCGAACCGCCGCCCGGTCTCGCCACCACCGGCCTGGCGTAGGCGGCGCGGTCGAGCCACCGGATCGACGGCACATTGCAGCGGCCGGGCAAGCACCCGGTAAGGAACGGCAGATAGGCGACACTGGTGGTCGAGGGGAATGCCGGATGGCTCGCCCGACACCTTCGGTGCCCACGAGCCGAGCGAGTTCGGGGAGGTGACCGGCAGCCAGTTCCGATTCAGCGAGGCCGGGGGGCAATCCGTCAACGAGCAAGCAGCAGCGCTCTGTGCAAACGGTTCTCGGCCGGAAAAGGGAAACGCCCGATTCGAGTGGCCGAATCGGGCGTCAAATAAATCGGGGCGCCGGGATTTGAACCCGGGACCTCCTGCTCCCGAAGCAGGCGCGCTACCAGGCTGCGCTACGCCCCGCGGTGGAATGGGCCCGGAGGGACTCGAACCCCCAACCTTCTGATCCGTAGTCAGACGCTCTATCCAATTGAGCTACGGGCCCCTCCAACAACACCAGCACGAGCATGGGCGGTACAAGGCTCGAACTTGTGACCTCCACGATGTCAACGTGGCGCTCTAACCAACTGAGCTAACCGCCCGGAGAGTTACCGGGACAAATACGAAGACGGACGGGAGCCAGAAGATCACGTGGTCCGCGGATCTATCTGTTCGACCGTCCGCCCGTCCCGCTGTCCGACTTTCTACTTCAAAATGGCGGGGGTGGGATTTGAACCCACGACCTCCGGGT
>JAYTTT010000152.1:0-2312 GCA_043744895.1 Gemmatimonadota bacterium
GGCAAACAGCAGGGCGCAATCGTCGTTGAACAAGACCGGCACTCGGTCGAGGGTCGGGCTCCCGCCCTCTTGGAGCAGCGCGGTCTTGAAATGCCGGTGCTTCAAGGTCGGGTCCGGATCGACCTGGTACGCCGTTTCGGCAAACCGTTTGACCGACAGGATCGTGGTCGGCGGATAGATGTGATACAGCAACGACGCGGGGCCGGTAAAGCCCTCGTTGCCGACCAATTGCTCCTGGTAGATCCCGCCGTCCGGCTTCTTGAAGACGATGTGGCGCTTCCGCGGCATCTGGCCTAACGCGTGGTACACTGGCCTCTAGAGGTTTCCCCGGAGCGCTTGCTCCCGCTCGATCGATTCGAACAGTGCCTGGAAGTTGCCCTTCCCGAAACTTTGGGCGCCCTTCCGCTGGATGATCTCGTAGAACAGAGTCGGGCGGTCTTGGACCGGCTTGGTGAAGATCTGGAGGAGGTAGCCTTCGTCGTCCCGGTCGATCAGGATGCCCAACTCGCGGAGCGGTTGCAGGTCCTCGTCGATCTTACCGACCCGGTCGAGGACGGTGTCGTAGTAGCTGTTCGGTACCTTGAGGAATTCCACCCCGTTCGCTTGGAGATGCGACACCGTCTCGATGATGTTCTTGGTGGCCAAGGCGATGTGCTGGACCCCGGGGCCGCGATAGAAATCGAGATATTCTTCGATCTGCGATTTCTTCTTGCCCGACGCCGGCTCGTTGATCGGGAACTTGATCCGGCCGTTGCCGTTGGACATCACCTTCGACATCAGGGAGGAATACTCGGTGCTGATGTCCTTGTCGTCGAACGACAGCAGGTTGAAGAAGCCGAGTACTCGTTCGTAGAAACTGACCCAATAGTTCATCCGGCCCAGTTCGACGTTACCGACGCAGTGGTCGACGTACTGAATCCCGGTGCTCTTGCCCTTCATCGGCGGGGCGATCGGGACAAAGCCCGGCATGAAGAGACCGGTGTACCCTTTCCGCTCGACGATCGAATGGATGGTGTCGCCGTAGGTCTTGATGGCGGCAATGACCACCTCGCCCTGGTCGTCCGTGAGGACCCGGGGCTCGTGGACCGCCTCGGCCCCCCGTTCCATCGCGGTCGCAAACGCCACCCGGGCGTCGTCAACCCAAAACGCCAAGTCGCGGACGCCGTCGCCATGCTTCACGAGGTGGGCGGAAATCTCGCCCTCGGGGCCCAAGGGCGAGGTCAGGACGAACCGGATTTTGTCCTGCTGAAGGAGGTAGCTCGCTCGGTCGCGGACCCCCGTTTCGGGGCCGCGGTAGCCGACCAAGTTGAAGCCGAAGGCGGCGCGGTAGTAGATCGAGGCCTGTTTGGCGTTGCCGACGTAGAACTCGATGTAGTCGGTTCCGTTGATCGGGAAGGCGTCTTTGGTTGCTTCGGGCATGGCTTGGGTGGCCATCGGCAGCTCCGGTTGAGATCGGATTGAATTTAGCCTGAGTGTTCCGGTCGGTCGATAGTGAGCCGGTCCAAGGTCCGGCGGAATTTGAGCCGGACCCGGCCTACCAGGACCAAGGCCACCACCACCAGGCCGGCTACCAACCCCCACCAGAGCCCCCGCGGACCCCAACCCAACTCGAACCCGAGCCAGAGGCTGATCGGGAGGCCCACCAAGTAGTAGCCCGCCAGGTTCACCAGCACCGGGATCCGAGTGTCGCCAATGCCCCGGAGCACGCCCATGGCCACGACCTGGGTGCCGTCGAACACCTGAAACAGGCCCGCTAGCGGCACCAAGCCGGCCGCCACGCCCAACACCGCCGGATCGGGCGAATAAGCCCGGGCCAGGGCCTCGGGAAAGACCAGAAAGATCGTCGCGGTGACGGTCATGAACGCCACCCCGACCACCAGGGCGGCACTGGTCAGCCGGCGGGCCTCGTCGGGCCGGCCCCCCCCGACCGCCCGCCCCACCAGGACCGAGGCCGCGGTCCCGATCCCGAACGGGACCATGAACGTGATCGCCGCCATGTTGAGCGCCACCTGATGCCCGGCCACCGCCTGGCTCCCGATCTGCCCCATCAGGAGGCCCACCCCGCCGAACACGCCATACTCGAACAGAATCTGGAACCCGATCGGCAACCCGATGGCGAACATCCGGCCCAGCGGAGCCAAGGCCCAAGATTCGGGCCGCCACGGGACCAGATAGGGCTTGAGGAAGCGCCAGGTCGTGAGCACCGTCATCGCCAGCATAGCCCACCGGCTGATCGTGGTGGCCAGGGCCGCCCCGGCCACCCCGAGGGCCGGCGCGCCGAGGTGCCCGAAAATCAACGCCCAGTTGAGGAC
>JAYTTT010000153.1:0-8919 GCA_043744895.1 Gemmatimonadota bacterium
GTTCGTCGAGAATGGCCCCGCGAATCCGCCGCATCGCATAGGTGCTGAACGCCAAGCCCCGGCTGAGATCGAATCCTTCGAGGGCCTGGACCAAGCCAATGGTGCCGGCGCTGAGGAGATCCTCATACTCGACGGCATGCCCAACCCGGCCCGCCATGTCCCGGGCACTGTGATGGACCAGGCCGAGATAACAGTCCAGCAACTGGGTCCGGGCATCGGTGTCGCCGGTCGTCGAGTATCGCTGCCACAGCACGTCGGTGACGGGAGTCATACGAGTCTTTCAGACGGCAAGGCCGCCGGCACCATGAAGGCCTCGATCGGCAAATGAGTCACCACCAAATCCCGAACCGCGCGACGGAGGCTTTCCACGCGCTCGTCCGTGAGCAACGCCCCGGGCCGCTGCATCGTGTCCCGAAGCGCCGCCGTTTCCGGAAGGCTCCCGAATTGGCCCAAGGCCCGGCCGAGGAACCGCTCAGCCGCACATGCCAACCGATCGAAGGCTTGATCGCCCTCGCTGGATTCGGCGATTCGATTCACCACCACGTCCATCGGTAAGGTCGGCAGCTGGGCATGGACCAGTTTGATCAGGGCATACGCATCGGTCAGCGCGGCGACCTCCGGGACCGTGACCACGATGAGCCGGGTCCCGCCCATCGTGGCCAGACGAACCGCCGTTTCGATACCGGAGCCGGCATCGACGACGACGAGATCGAACTCGTGGTAGGCGTCGGCGAGGCGGTGATGGAGGCGAGCTTGATCGATCCCGGCGAGGCCGTAGAGCGCCTCGGCGCCGGAATCACTGGACAGGAGCGACAGCCGTTCCGTCACCGGCCGGATCAGCGCGGCCGCCTCAGCATCGCCCCGATACACCTGCTCAAGCCGGGCGCCGACCGACACCCCAAGCAGGACGTGGAGATGGCCGAGATTCTGGGAGCCATCGACCAAGAGGACCCGAATCCCTCGCTCCGACAGGGCGTGGGCGATCAGAATCGAGACCACCGATTTGCCGACGCCACCCTTGCCGCTGCCAACGACGAGGACCGGTCTGGCCCCAGATTCGGTCATACCAGTGCCTCCCGACCACCCGGTTCGGCCCGGCTCGCCCGGACGGCGTCGATCGCCTCGGCGGCCGAGCGGATATCGGACGGCACCTCTTGGCCGTCAGTGACCCAACGAACCGGGAGCTTGAGCTCGACGGCCATCTCGAAGAGCCCGAATTCGTCCGGCGCCTCGTCACACTTGGTCACCAAGAGGTGGGTCACTTTGGGCGACCGTAGGTCCTTGATCATCGCGCGGGCCAGATGCGGGGCGGTGCCGGATGGAATGGTCAAGTGGACCTCGGCCGGGCTCAGCCGGCGAAGCAATTCTTCGGTGAACTCGCGATCCTGCCGCTGGCGCGGACTTCGGCCCGGAGTATCGACTAAGATCACGTCGCAGGCGTTGAGCGCCTTCCTGGCTCGTTCGAGATCGTCAACGCCATAGGCGACGTCGGATGTCAGCCGGCCGATGGCCGCGTACGTTCGGAGCTGTTCGAGGGCGCCGATGCGGTAGGTATCCAGTCCGAGGAGCCCCACGCGGCGGTTGCCGAAGACCCGCGGGTGAGTCGCGAGCTTGGCGATCGCCGTGGTCTTGCCGGCTCCGGTCGGACCGACCAGCGCGATGACCAGGGGGCCCGCGGCCGGCTGGGCCGGAACCATCAGCTCCATGGCCGTCGTGGGAGCGGACTGCGGCAAGGCAACCCCCCGGGCGGCGGACGCGGGATCGGCGGCGGTGACCTCGAATCGAAGGCCGTTCACCCCGCGGACTCGGCGAACATGAAGAACGACGGCGTCGGGGCCGATGGCCGCTTCGGCCTGGCGCAGCAAGGTGGCGACGTTGTCGCCGACCAGCGTTTTAATTGGCACGGGCAAGCTCCCAGGTGGCAAGGCTCAAGATTGGAGCCTGGGTCGGTAATTCGCCTAACGACAGCACCGGCAACTTCGGCAGCACGGGCTCGATCAACCGGCGGATGCCCACCCGAAGACTGGGCGGCGCGATCAGGGTCGGCATTTGGCCGTCCCGCCGGTGGGTGGCCGCCAGATCGTTCAGGCGCCGGAGGGCGTCGGTCAGTTCGTCGGGGTCCATGGTCCGACCGCCGTCTCGCAGCGGGCGGGGGCTGAACAGCTGCATCAGAGCCGCTTCGAGCCGGGGACCGACCGTGATCCCGCGAATCGATCCGTCGCCCTGGTCGTGGATCTGGAGGATGACCGACCCGAGGGCGCGGCGGACGTGCTCAGTCAGGGTTTCCGGGTCCTTGGTCTGCTCAGCGGCGTCGCTCAGCGCCTCGAGGATGCTGACCAAGTCCCGAATCGGGAGGCCTTCCTTCAGCAGCCGCTGGAGAACCCGGTGGACGGTGCCAAGCGAGAGCTTGCCCGGGACGACATCGTCGACGAGCGCGGGATGGCTTTCTTTGACGCCGTCGAGCAGCTCGCGGGTATGTTGGCGAGAGAGCAGGTCGGCCGCGTGCTGGCGAATCGTCTCCATTAAATGGGTCGACAGCACCGTCGTGGGTTCGACCACGGTGTAGCCGGTGGCCTCCGCCTCAAGACGAAGGTCCGGGGTAATCCAGACCGCCGGCATGCCGAAGCTCGGATCGGTGGTCTGAATCCCCTCGATCGGCGCGGCGTTGCCCGAGGTGTTCAAGGCCAGGAGGAACCGAGGCATCACTTCGCCCCCGGCCACCCGGATGCCCCGCAGCTTGATGATGTATTCGGTGGCCGGAAGCTGGATGTTGTCCCGGACCCGGGCGGGTGGCACGACGATTCCCAACTCGATGGCAAGCTTCTGGCGCGTCAACGAAATCCGTTTCAACAGATCGCCGCCCTGGCTTTCGTCAACCAACGGAACGAGGGCATAGCCGAGCTCGACCTCCAAGGGTTCGACGGCCATCAACTCTTTCATCGGCGATTGGGCCGCCTGGGCCGGCGAGACCGCGGCGGCGCGGATCCGGTCGTCTTCCTCGGTGGCCTTGAGAATGCCGGCCTGGACCAGGTAGCCTGCCCCAGCCGAGAGGCCGCTGAGGAGGAGGAATGGAACGGTCGGGAGCCCCGGCACCAGAGCAAATGTCACCAGCACACCGGCTGCGATGTAGAGCGTGCGCGGCGACCGGAGCAATTGTTTGCCGATGGTCGGGCCCATGGCAGGGTTCGACGAACCGTAGGTCACGAGCATACCGGCCGCGGTGCTGACGATCAGCGCCGGGATCTGGGTCACCAGGCCGTCGCCGACGGTCAGCCGGGTGTAGGTCGCGAGTGATTCGGCGGCGGACAGGTTTTGCTGGGTCATCCCGATGATGAACCCGCCAATCAGATTGATCGCGGTGATCACCAAACCGGCCGCGGCATCGCCGCGAACGAACTTGGCCGCGCCGTCCATCGAGCCGTAGAAATCGGCGTAGCGGGCGATCTCCTCCCGGCGGGCCTTGGCCTCGGCCTCGTCGATCAGTCCGGCCGAAAGATCCGCGTCGATGCTCATCTGGCGGCCGGGCATCGCGTCCAAGGTGAAGCGGGCAGCGACCTCCGCAATTCGGCCGGCGCCTTTCGTGATCACCATGAAATTGATGACAACGAGGATCATGAAGATGACGAGCCCGACGACGTAATTGCCCCCGATGACGAAATTGCCGAAGGCATCGATGACCTTACCAGCGGCGCCATGGCTCAAGATCAGCCGAGTGCTGGAGACGTTCAGGCCGAGCCGGAGGAGCGTGATCAGCAGCAGCAGGCTCGGAAAGACGCTGAACTCGAGCGGATCGTTGGACGAGATTGCCACCAGCAACACCAAAATCGACAAACCGATGCTCAGGGCCAGGAGTCCATCGAGCGCCATGGCCGGTAGCGGGACGATCAGCAGCCCGACGATGATGACGACGCCGATCGCCAGATAGGTTTCGGCCGAGGCGCTGACGGCGGGCTTGGCCGCTGTTTTCTTGCCCGGCCCTCCCATCTTCCCCCCGGCAACCGGAGGTAAGGCCGGGCCCCGCTGGGCCCGGACGGCCGACGACGACGGGACGCTGGGAGCAGCCATCAGGACCGCCGGCCGGCGAGCGCCGGCAGACCGCGGCCTCGGACCCGGTAGACGTAGGCGAGAATCTCAGCCACCGCGACGTACATCGCGGGCGGAATCGGGGTGCCGACCTTGCAGGTTGCCAGGAGGGCCCGGGCCAGCGGCTTGTTCTCGACCATCGGGACGCCGGCTTGCCGGGCGATCAGCTTGATCCGCTCGGCCAGCTTCCGCTCACCCATCGCCACCACCATGGGCGCTCCGGACGTGGCGACATCGTACTTGAGCGCAATCGCGATGTGGGTCGGGTTGGTGATCACGACGTCGGCCCGCTTCACCTGGCTCAGCATCCGTTGCCGGTTCCGCTGCCGGGCAATCTGGCGAATCCGCGCCTTGATCTGGGGATCGCCTTCCTGTTCCCGTTGTTCCTGGACGACGTCCTGCCGCGACATCTTGAGACTCTTCTCGAGCCGGAAGAACTGGACCAGGTAGTCGAGCGCGCCAATGGCAAGAAAGGCGACGCTGATCGCGAGGCTCATGCGGAGCGTCGACGAGCGAAGCGCCGCGACGATATCCGTGGGCCCTTGTTCTCCGAGCGCGACGAAATGGGGCCACGCGCTCCGGAGGACGGTCACCACGACGGCGCCGAGGGTCAGCAGCTTGAGCAACGCCTTGACCAAGTTGAAGAGGGCTTCGGTCCCGAAGATTCGGCCGAACCCGGTGATTGGATTGATCCGGCTGAAGTCCGGATGCAGTGGTTTCGAGGAGGCGTTGCCGCGGCTCTGAAGGAGCCCGACGGCGAGCCCAACGATGGCGAGGCCGATGGCCAGCGGGGCCATCGCGGCGGCAGCCTGGAGGGTGACCGTTCGGAGCAGCACCGAGAATCCTTCGCCCGACGGCTGGCCTCCGAGCAACTGCGCCGGCATCGACCGGAACAGCCCAATCGCCTCGGTACCGATGGCGCGCCCGCCCCATCCGGTCAGCAGGACGGCGCCGGCCAGCAGCATCGTCGCCGCGCCGAACTCCTGGCTCTTGGCGATCCGGCCGTCATCCCGAGCCTGCTGGCGTCGCCGAGCGGTCGGCTCCTCGGTTCGGTTGTCCTGCGCCGGTTCGTCTGCCATGGCCTAACGCACCCCCAGGCCGACCATGGCGCCCACCAGCGCATCGGTGTCGGTTCCAATCGCGTCGAACCATCGCCCAAGCACCTGTACCAGGACCGGAAGAGACAGTCCGATGATCACCAGCCCGACCCCGAGGGTCACGGCAAACGACATCGCCATTGCGTTGAGCTGCGGCACCGCCCGGCTCAAGATGGCCATTGCGACGTTGGTCACGGTGAGCGCTACCATGACCGGTCCGGCAATCTGGATGGCGTAGCCGAACAGCGAACTGGTCAGCCGGAGCAGCACCAGCGGCCCTTCGACGAACGAGATCATGACCCCCGGGGGATGCTGAATGACCGACCGGGCGACGGCCTCAATCATCATCGTCGGGCCACCGGTGGCCACGAAGACCGCCAAGCCAAGCAGCCCGTAGATCTGGCCGAGGGCGGGTCCGCCGGTATCGATGTTCGGTGTCAACACCTGGCCAAGGGACAGGCCCGTTTGCAGCGCGACCACTTCGCTGGCGAGCATCAAGGCGTGGACGACAATCGCCGCCGCCAGGCCAATCCCGAGGCCGCGGGTAAACTCCATCATCAGCGGAAGCGGCAACTCGAGGACATGGTCGGCAAAGGCCGGCTTGGCGGCGGTCGGCACCAGTACGGCGGCCAGAACCACGACGATCGCGCCCTTCACCGACCGAGGAATCGACACCATCGACCAGAACGGGGCCAGCAGCATCAGGCCGGAGATCCGGGCCGAGATCATCACGAAGGCCGGCCAGCTTCCCGGAGCAAGTAGGTTCGAGGCGGCGGATTGCATCGTCAGCTTCCCACTGTGGGCAGCGTCTGTAGCGCCACGACCAGGAACTCTGTTAGCTTGCGCAGCATCCAGGGAAGCACGAGGACGAAAACTCCCGCCATCGTCACCAGCTTCGGTAGGAAGGTGAGCGTTTGCTCCTGGAGCTGGGTCACGGCCTGGACCAGGGTGACGAGCAACCCCACGACCAGGGCCGAGAGCAGCATCGGTGCCGCGGCGACCAGGGTCAACATCACCGCTTGGCGGATCAGTTCGGCGGCGTAGGAGGCGCTCATCGGATCATCGATTGAAGCTGGCGACGAGGTTCTGGCCGATGAGGGCCCAGCCGTCCGCCAAGACGAAAAGCAACAGCTTGAACGGGAGCGAGATCATGACCGGGGGCACCATGAACATGCCGAGGCTCATCAGCGCCGTGGCCACGAGAAGGTCCACGACCACGAAGGGCAGGAAGATCACGAACCCCATCCAGAACGCGGTCTGGAGCTCGCTGGTAACGAACGCGGTCACGATGGTGAGGGTCGGCAGGTCGTCTTCGGTCTTGGCCTCGATCCCACTCATGTTGGCAAACGAGGCCAGGTCTTTTTCCCGGACATTGGCCAGCATGAACCGCCGAAACGGCTGGACGCCCAACCGATAGGCCTCGGCTTGCTCGATCTTGCCGTCGAAGTAGGGCTGAATCGCGACCTTGTTGGCCTCCTCGATGACCGGGTGCATCACCACGCCGCTGAGCAACACCGCAATGGCGACGAGCAGCTGGCCCGGCGGACTTCCCTGAGTGCCGATCGCCGACCGGAGAAAATGGAGCACGATGAGAATCCGGGTGAAGCTCGTCATCAGCAGCACGACCGCCGGGAGCAGCGTGAGCGCACCCATGAAGACGACGAGCCCGACCGTGCCGCTCAGCTTGAGCTGATCATTGCCCTGACCGATCCGCACATCGACGACCGGCGCCGCCGGTCCGTCGACCCGAGGCCGTCCGGCCCCGGAGGCCGACGCCTGGGGGCCCAGCTTCGCGGGTGCCACCGAGGTCGGTGGTGAGATCGCCACGGCGCGGCTGGTCGGCGGGGTCTGCTTCGGGGCCTGGCCGTGGAGCACTCCGGCCCCGGCGACCGCTGCCATCACCAGCGAAAGGGTGAGGC
The DNA here is from genome assembly GCA_043744895.1 of Gemmatimonadota bacterium. Classification (GTDB taxonomy): domain Bacteria; phylum Gemmatimonadota; class Gemmatimonadetes; order Gemmatimonadales; family GWC2-71-9; genus SHZU01. The sequence continues at coordinate 7,100 of JAYTTT010000153.1, forward strand.
GGGACAGCAGCCGGCGAAGATCGGGGTCCTTTGACCCCCGAGGTTCCGGCTTACGATCCTCAAGGGCAGCCAATCGATCTTCGCCCCGAAGCTCGGTCAACAACCGGGGTCCCTGGTCGGCGGAACCGATGACCAACACCCGACGGCCAACCTGCACGAGGATCAGCCCTTGCTTGGTGCCAAGCGGCAGCCGGTCGAGAATCCGGATCGGCACCCGCCCGGTGCCGATCGTTCGGCGGTCGAGCCGCTTCAAGAGCCGGAGTGCGATCAGCAGCAAGCCAACGGTGATGGCCGTCGCCCCGAACAATCCCATCAAGCCATCGCCCATCAGGATGCCTCGGTCTCCTGGTCGACCAAGATTCGGGTAATCCGCACAGCGAAGTGCTCGCCGATCACGACGACTTCGCCCTCAGCGAGCTTCCGGTCACTGACGAAAATGTCGATCGGCTCGCCCACCATTCGCTCCAGCTGGATGACCGAGCCGGTCCCGAGCGCGAGCACTTCCTGGACGGTCATCGAGGTTCGCCCGAACTCGATCGACACTGGAAGCGACATGTCGAGTAGGGTATCGAGCGATGCCGGACTACCGCTCGCGCCGGTGCCTCCAGCTAGATCCTTCAAAGCAGCCATGTCGTTATCCATTGGTGAGTCCGTCATTGAATCCTCCCTCGGCTTGGGCGTGGGGACGCCGAGCCGGCTCCGCCGTCAACCATGGCGGAAATCCGAAGCCCGAGCATGCGACGATACTGGCCGAGTTGGCCGATGAACCGGCGTGACCCGTTGACATGCAACTCGACCGGTCCATCGATTGGTTGAGTCGTCTGGATGATCTGTCCGACCTTGAGTCCGGCGACCTCACGGGCGGCGAGCCGGAGCATTGGGAAGCGGGCCACGATATCCACCTGCGATCCCCGGACGGCGGTTTCGACGGTGGCCCGCTGGACCGGCGTGAGCTGTTGCCGATTGATCGGTCCGCGGCCGGCCCCCTTGTCTCCCAGAAAGGCATCGAGCGCCAGCATCGGGATGCACATTGCCACGAGAGCCGAGAACTGATTGGTTCGGACCTCGAGATTCGCGACGAGTACGTTGTCTTCGACCGAGACGATCTGGAGCATTTCCGGGGTGGATTCGAATCCGGTAATCTCCGGCACGAAGGAGAGGTGCTCGGCCCAGGCCTCCCGGAACACGCTGAGCAGCTTCTCGACGACGCCGCGAGAGACCGTGCGCTCGAGGGGGGTGAGGCCGCGCTGCATCGCCACGACCTCACCGGGGCCTCCGAAGACTCGGTCGACGATATAGAACGCGAGATCGATGCTGAGATCCACGACCCCTTGGCCCCCTTCCGCTCCGCCGAGTTCGAAGACGAAGGCGGCGCACGGATTGGCAAGCGAGAGAACGTATTCGGAGAAGGTGGCCTGCTCGATGTTGCAGGTGACATCCATCGGGGTGCGAAGCCGCGACGAAAGCATCGACTGCATCGACAAGGCAATCCGGGAGAAGATCGACTCGAGCTGGACCCGCCGATCCTTTGAGATCCGGGGCGGCCTGAGGAAGTTGTACGGGACAACCTCCGCGGCCGGAACCCGACCAGCACGGGCACGGGCCCCGGGCACCGCGGTTCCTCCGGCCCCTAGCAACCGGTCGATATCCCGTTGGCTGAGGGCATCGTTGCCGCCGCCCCCCTCTGCTCCGGACCCAGGTTCCGTCATATCGGTGGTTACTGGATCACGAACTGCGGCAGGAACACCTTGAGCTTCGTCTTGGTCCCGGCAATCGCGGTAATGGTGTCTCCGAGCTGGGCCTTGAGGGAATCACGAATG
>JAYTTT010000154.1:0-8897 GCA_043744895.1 Gemmatimonadota bacterium
CCGACGAGCGGGCGGCCCGACGGGACCTGTTCGACTTCATCGAGGTGTGGTACAATCGGCAACGGCGGCACTCGACACTCGGGTATCTCAGCCCAGTGGACTACGAGGAATCCCTCGTGCGGCCGGCGTGTGCGGCTTAACCAGGTGTCCGCGGAATCGGGGCAAGTCCACCTTACTGGCCAGACCGTCAAGCCGCCGTAGCCCTGGGTTACCCGTGTACCGCCGCCATCCTATTAATATCGTCGGTGTAGCTTGAACCCCTAGACTATCCCCAACAAGAATATCTCGACGAACCTCCTGGGCTGCGGTCCCATCGACGAGGCAGGACCGAAACCGCCCGAGGTCACGAACTCCGGCCATTGCGGCGATCTTGGCCCAGGGTTCCATTTCGAATTCCTTAGCGTTCGCAAACAACAGCTCCTGAATCGGTTTCACAACGCCCTGCCGCGAAGCACAAATCGCCGCAATCGCAGCTGGCCACGAGTGAGGCCGCACGGGCCGGTGGAGTAGGACAACAGCAATTTGGTCCGGACGCCGCTCCTGTAGGTTATTGAGATCCTCAGCGGCTCGTCGGCAGTACTCGCAATTGAAGTCAGAGAACATGACGACAACCACCCGATTCGACGAGTCGCCGATCACAGACCGACCGAGGGCATAGGTCCTCGCCTCCCGAGGAATCGGCTCCCAGGTGGGACGGGAACGCCATGACCGCCAGCCGACCGCAATCCCGGCCAAGGCGGTGGCGGCAACTGCGGCGGCGGTTGCAGCGAAGTTCGTCCACCGCCGCGGTCTGCCCACGGGCTGACGAGTTAAGGCCACAAGTGGTCTATGGCCACAGGCACTTCTTTTGGGTCTCCAGGCTGCCGTCCGGAACAGCGCATCGTGAGCAAGCCGCGTGACAGAAACCAATGGTGACACAGTCGACCTCATCGCAAGTATCCGCCGCCGCATCGCTGGCCCAAGCACTAACGGCAACCGCGACCATTCCAATCGTCCAGGCCAATCGTTTCATGAAAGCCTCCCTTGAGTGAGTTGTAAGACCAGCCAAACTCTGTTCCCTGCCTCCGAATCAGCAAGACGTCACTTGCGATAGTAGCTCCATGAGGCAGCAGTCGATCTCCGTTTGCCGGCCTCGACAAGGACTGAAGCGATTTGTGGAACCACACCGATGGAATCCTGGATGGCCAGTCGGCGCACCTGAAGCCCGGGCCGCTCGATCGCGTGGGTGTCTCACACTGCCTTAGCCTGGTCGGCCCTAACGGCTGGCCCTAGTCGGAACGTTAGGGGCTTGACGGGAATGCCTAAAAGGCAAATGTTGGTATCGTTCATCGAAGCCAAGGTCGAAGGCGGCTGTCCGGTTGCCGCCCCACGGAAGGAGGCAGCCTCGATGATGCGTCGCTCACCCGAGTGGTTGATAAGCAAGCAGCAACAGCGGGTTTTGTTGCTATTGGCCGCAGGGTCCTCCGGCAAGGAGATCGCACGAGACCTCGGACTTGCCCTGGCTACTGTACGCGATCACCTGCGGCGCCTCAGAAGGCGCTTACGGGCCCGATCGAACCCGGAATTGATCTATCGGGCGGTGGCCCCGCTGGAGTTCTGTCTCTCACTGACCCAAGACCAAGCCGCGGGCCGTCCGCACACCTCCAGGAGGACACCGCCTGATGACCCCAAATCTTGCCCGTTCGGGATTTGTCACCGTACTAGGCCTACTCATCAGCCATGGGTTTCTCCCGGCACAGGTGGGGAGGGACAGCCTCGGCGTCCAGCTGTTTGACTACCCTTCGGGATCAGCGCCCGCCGGTCGATGGTCGGTGCAGCCCCAGCCGGCCGCGAGTACCCTCCGGACCCAGATCGAATTCTCTTTGGTCGCTGACGTGCGCTTTACCAGAAGTGGGGCGACCGTCGTGGCCGACAATGCGTCCTCGACGATATTCGTCTTCGATACAACGGGACGAGTCCGCTTCACCGCTGGCCGAAAGGGCTCCGGCCCCGGTGAGTTTAGCGCTCTCTGGGGGCTCGCGGTGCTCGGGGACTCAATCGTCGGGTTCGATGGTGTTGGGGCCGGCCAGGTGTTCGGTCCGGACGGCCGGTACGTCCGGTCGATTTTGCGCCCGCGCCTCGCGACCAGTCAGCGGGTGCAGCGCGTCGGCCTGCTAGCAGATGGCGCCATGGTTGCCTACGCGCCGGACCCAACCCCACCGCCTGAGGGCCGGTCAACGGGTCACATCGCCGTCGTCGTGCTCACGGATGGGGACGCCGTGACGTTGATGACGCTGCCGGCCCGGGAGCGCTATCGTTCCCCGGACGGAAGGACATCCCCAGTCATGTTCGGACCCCGCACGCACTTGGTGACGTTCGGCGAGGCGTACTGCGGTGGGTACTCTGACCAGTACATCATCTGGTGCTACCATCGGTCGGGGAGGCCGTCGATGCGGCTAGCGCGCGATGTCAATCCGGGGGGCCTCGTGACCTCGACACACCGAGCGGCATATTTCGCCGGGGTCGATCACGCGAACCCAGGCCCCCGAGCGCAGGAGTATCGCGAGGCAGCCCGACGCGATGCGGTCTTCGCCGACCGGTTGCCTGCCTTCGGTCGGGTGATCGCGTCTCGGGACGGCAACATCTGGGTTGGGCCAACAACGAGTGAGGACGTTGCGGGGATTACGATCAGTCCAGTGCCGAACGAGACCACCCGATGGTCCGTTTACACCCAACAGGGGCGGTGGCTGTCTGACGTCGTTGTTCCGGCGGGTTTCCGATTGATGGACGCGCGCGAGGACCTCTTGGTTGGGGTTGTCGCAGACAAGGACGGGCAGGAGGGGGTTGCCTGGCTCCGACTCAGGCGATAGCCGCAGGAGAGAATGGCTTTCCGCTCGGGCGGCCCTCAATCGTCTTCACGGGGCAATCTCGTAGAAGGTCAACTCCTTCTCGTGCTGCTGGGCTCCCCATAACGCCGAGCTGTTCTCGAAGATCAGCACCGGGGCACCCTTGGCGTCATACACCAGCATCCGGCCCCTCGCATTGCCGGCCCGCTCCACCGCCGCCTCGGGCCCGGCAATCCACCGGGGCGATCCGAAGCCAATCGGTTCGAGCCGGCAGGGCGCGTTGTATTCGTGCTCCAGCCGGTGGACCATGACATCGAACTGGAGCCGGCCGATGGCGCCGAGGATCGGGGCCGAACCCGACATCCCGTCGACGAAGAAGACCTGAGCCGCCCCTTCCTCCGACAAATCGCGGAGTCCGTTGTCGAGTTGCTTTCGCCGGAGAGGATCGGCCGGATACACCCGGGCAAAGTGCTCGGGCGGAAACCGGGGAATCCCGTCGAACCGGATCGTTGGGTCCTCCGCCAAGGTATCGCCGATCCGAAGCGTCCCCCGATCAAGCGCCGCCGGGCGGGGTCGTCCCAGAGGTAGCCGTAGATGGTCTCATGGCTGATCGCGAGCGCCCCCTCGCAGGCGAAGCGGCCGACGATCTGCTCGGGACTCCATTCGTCGGCAGGCCGGGGCATAGGAGTGGGCTTTCTCGGCCCGATACGACCCGTCGTGGGCCGCGCGATTGCGCTGGAACTCCCGCCCAATGGTGCTGCGGTGGCGCCAGAGGGTGGTCGCAATGGCGGCCGGGGACCACCCCTGGCCATGGAGGAGGACGACGGTGTACCGTTCCCCGGCGGCGATCTGGCGGTGGGTCATGAGTAGCTTCCATGTCTTGGCGGACGTTGAAGTCCACTCGCGGTCAGGTCACCGCATTCCTTCGCCTTCCCTGTGGCACTTAGGATATGAATCCACGCGGCCTAACCAAGCGGTTGCAGCGGACGGGCGCCCGGCGCTCCGTTTGACAAGTCGCGGCCGCGCCCCGATGTTGTCGGTGGACGGCGCAGCCGCTCAGCTCCGATGAGGCTCCCGCCGCTGAACCGCGATCCGGTTAGCCGGACAGTGGGTAACCTGCGACCGTCGCAGGCGGTTGTCTGGTTCATCCACATCGTGATAGTGCCCGGTCGGACCTCAGGCAAAACGGCCAGCACCTGTGGCATCAGGGGTCGGAGGTCGTCGATGTCATTGCTGCCAGCGCGCATCGCGACCACCGCGATCTCAAACAGCGCCAAGTTCTGCTGATACTCCAGGTTTCGGTCAACCGTGAGCAAGACGTCGAACTGCCGGCTGGCCCGGCCCAGAAGGTCTCCGTTCTTGACCCCGGCCCAGCCACACTCGGGAACCGTTCGCGCCTCGTGCCCCGGCAAATCCCGTTTCAGCTGCCGGGGCAGGCACTCATCGAGAAGGACGCGCACCGGTGAGCAAGAGCTGCTTGGCCTCCTCGAGCGCGGCGATGGCTTGGGTACGCGTCACGGTCGGAAAGTCGTCGAGAAACGCGTCGAGGTCCCGGCCGTGCTCGAGGTAATCAAGGAGGGGTCTGGGCGGGCACCCGTGTCCCGATAAACACGGGGGTGCCACCGAGGATCTCGGGATCTGAGTGAATGACTGACGGTGGCGCCATGTGCATGCTCCACAACGAGTTAGCCGCCCGGTCGTCGATGCTGGGACGATAGGGCCGCGAACGCCCTGGGCCGAAGGACGGTGACGCCCAGCCAGCCAGATTCCGCGAGGTCTTGGTCGCCCCACGCCGTCATAATCCGCCCCGGGCGTCCGCCGAAGAATCTGCCGGAGATCAAGACGTTGGTGTCAACAACGACCCTCACCGGGCCCGGCGAACCCGCCGGCGGCGCGGGCGACGTCAGCGGGCCGGGGGCCTGACCGGCCAGAGCGTCGAAGTCGGCCAGGGAGCGGTTCGAGCACCTTGAAGATGACGACGTCCCGATCGGCGACGACGACGAACTAAGCGCCCGGCCAACTCCTGATGATCCACCGGGCAGGGCATGGGTGGGACGCCGAGGTCTCTACCAGACCCGGCAGCCGAACGGAAGGCCGCTGGCGCGATAGGGCGCCAAGACGATTTCCCGGGCGACATGGGTGATCGCCCACCCGGGGAATCGTCGTTCCTTGCTCGCCCGCGATCCGAGCCGTCCGAGGCTTGACCCGAGTATACTGTCCCTCGTAGCACCAACCCACTCAACCGGAAACCATGTCGATGAACATCCTCCAGGCCATCGCTGGCCGCCGTTCGATCGGTCAGTTCACCGATGACGCCGTACCCCGAGAGGCCCTTCGGCACCTCATCGAGGCGGCGCTCCAGGCGCCCAATCACCGGATGACCCAGCCCGTGCGCTTTCGGGTGCTCGGCCCGGCAACGCGGCACGCCTACGGCGGGGTCCTCGGCGCCCGGAAGGCCCGGAAGGTGGAGGACCCGGCGGCCGCCCAGGCGGTGATCGACAAGGTGAGCGCGACGGAAGCCGCGGTGCCGGCCGCGATCGCCGTGAGCGTGCGAGTTGACGCCAATCCGGAAATTCGCGAAGAGGACTACGCGACCGCGCTCATGGGGGTGCAGAACCTGATGCTCGCCGCCGTAGCGCTCGGGCTCGGCACCCGCCTCCGGACCGGGGCGGTGATGGACGATCCGCGCGCCCGCGAGGCGCTCGACGTGCCCGACGGAGAGCGGATCGTGGCGATCGTGCAGGTGGGCCACCCCTCCAGCACCCCCGAGGCGAAGCCGCGCAAGGGAGTCGATGAAGTGACCCGGTGGCTCGAGTAGCCGTAGCGAGCCGACCGGAAGGGGCCTACCGCGGCGAGTGTCAGGCCAACGAAGCTATCGCGACCGCTCGGGGTGACCTTGTGCTCGCCGGCGGATCTGGGTCTCCGGACCGAGGTCCTGAAGCGCGGGGTCGGTTTCCTCCGACCGCCGGAATTGCAGTCGATCGCCAGGATCGTGGATGAGGCGAGCATGCTCGGCGCCTTCGGGTACCGGGTTGGCGCCAAGTGGCATGCCTCAGGCGAATCGGCTCGCGATCCTCCTACACGTTCTTGAGGCGCCGCTCGGGGACCTCCTTAAGCGCCTTCGTCGACCCGACACCCACAATTGGGGCGAGCCGATGACCCGAGACCGATTGCACCGGATTGCGAAGAGGCTCGCCCAAGACGTGCGAAACGAACGCGATCAGTCTGCTCCGGCCCTTCAGGCGGTCAAGGAGTGGAATGCGGATCGCACGTGGCTCAAGAACCATTTCTACGACGCGTCATTCGACTGGCGGTGGCCCGAGCCTTATAGCGACGCCTAGCCAATGTTTGCAGGCAGACCGTCGCCCCAAAGCGCCGTTTCCCCAAGTCGCGATCGCGCCCCAATGTCGATCGACAAACGGCGCGGCCGCTCGCTCCCGAAGCACGGCCCCCGCCGCCGAAGCATGGGCCGTTAGGCAGCGGCAACGAGCATCGTGGACAAGGCACTCTTCATCTCGACGAACTTGGTTGCCGGCGTAGCCGCATCGGCCGCCGCCAAGGGTGACAACGATGCCGACCAGAATCTTGTGGCCGTGCTGTTGTGGGCCGCTTGGATTGAGGCGGCGGTCAACGAGGTGATCCATGAGTTGGCTTCGAGAAATCAAGCTGACCTTGACACCGAGTTCCATGATGCGTATTCCGGCCATCGTGAACACCTCGATCGGGATCGTGATCACTCAGATCGGTGATCGTGATCGGCGCGAAGCGACGCTGGGCGTCTAGTCGTCCGACCGCGGGGCGGTCCGTCATGGCCACGAGCGACAGCGAGACCAACGCCCTGGCGGCGAGGAACCAACGGCGAGTCATCATTGCCAAGTCCTTTCAGGAGAAAGTCAATTGCGGACCCAACCCCGGACCCGATATTCCCACCATCCCAAGGTTTCATACACCCACTGGCCGAACGCCCGGGACCGGTCGCCGCCGGCAGCCAGGTGCTCGAGGGCGAACTCGCGCTCGGGACTGGGCCGGCAAACCACGTCGAACCCCACCGCCTCGAAGACGGCACACGCGCGCCGGGTGTGAGTCGGCGAGGTCACGACCACGATTCGGTGCCACCCCCGAGGCTTGGCCAGCTCGGCCATCCGGACCGCCTCGAGTCGGGTAGTCCTGACCGGGCTCAGCACGTGGAGTTCGGGCGTGACACCCGCCGCTCTGAGCACGGCACGTTGGTCGCGATCCGAATCGACGGCCCGCTCGGTTTCTTCCAGCGCGGTCACGCGGGAAAGGACCAATCGGGCCCCCGTGCCGGCCCGATAGAGACGAGCTCCCTCGAGCAGCCTGGTGGCGGCGGTCGGGCTCAGGACGCCGTCGTCGGTCAACGACGCCGACAGGCCCACGATGGCGTCGGCCGGCGCGGCGGGCAACGGATCGCTTCGCACCAGGCCGTGCGCGAGGCTGGCCGGCCACGAGAACCACTGCACGGCCAGCAGTCCGGCAAAGACGGCGCCGGTCACGGCGACCGGCCACCGAAGTCGGCCGAACCACCCGAGTCCGCCTCCGATGGCGGCCGCTACGACCACCGCGTGATAGTTTTGGACGTGGATGGTATCCTGAAAGCCCAACTCGGCGAGGGCGAGCCACCCTCCGGCCAGCAGCACACTGCTGAGGGTCAGTCCAAACCAGCGGGAAGGCATCGACATTCCCCAAATCTATCGACATCTTTCCGCCCTGGGCGCCCGTAGCTCAGTTGGATAGAGCAACAACCTTCTAAGCTGTGGGTCGCAGGTTCGATTCCTGCCGGGCGCCGGAGCAACGTCGCGTCCTGAGAGGCCAGAAGGTATAGGAAGCGGCGGGTCGGGTCGACGGCGAAGGCTCCAACGCCAACCGTCCTGGGGATGCGAAGGCGGCCGTCAACGCCCCCGGCGGGGCCGATACGGAGTATGAGCGTTGGCTGGGCTTCTGGCTGGCGCACGAGGACCCACAGGGTACCGCCGACGTCGCGCCCTGCGGCGAAGAAGCTGAGTGGAAGCAGACGCCACGGCGTCGAGTCCGCCCGGTTCCGAACAAAGAACGTTTCGCGAATCGGGCCGAACTCCGGCTCAGCGAGACCCACTTCCCAGACCAGTGAATCGCGGGGGTCGTAGCGGCGAATGGTGGCCTCCGCATCGAGCAGGAGCCACGTCCCACCGTCGCGGGCGGGGACGGGGGTCGTGGTGTTCTGAAATGCCGTCGGAACGTGGCCGCGGGCGATTTCGGCCTTCATCGCGGCAAAATCCCAAACATCGGGCGCGTTGGCGACCGGAGTGCCGAACCGGTTGCCCGTCGTCCCGACCGCCGATACCCGCTGGGCGAGGGCGCTATCCCTGCCGTTCAAGGCGACGACCGCAGCCCCATCTGCGCGGAAGGCCACGGACCCACTTGAGGCAGCGGCGGGACTGGCGAAGCTGCGGGCCCGACCGAGCCGGTTCAAGTCAGCGCGAGGGTCCATCCTCTGCGGTGATCGCAACTCGGTCGAGGAAAAAGCATGGCCTCCAAAACCGTGCCTGCCCGACACTCCTGAATGGTAACATGACGACGGACTCGGCGGTGCTGGCTAACGCCCGGCATCAGCGGCGGCGCGCAGCGCCGTCCGCTGCATGCGGATGTTAGGCGGCACTCTCGCCCCGATTCGCGCCTCCACCGTCAAAGCGCAACCGTCACGCGCAAGAACGTCGCGGGAATGGAGGTCATGTCCTTGCGTGAGCTCTTGTTCTGTGCTTTGAACAGGTCCTCCAGTTGCCTCTGCAGATCCGCAACGCGCCCGCTCTTGTCTGCGGCTTCGAAGGCATTCATGGTTGGCCCGTAGTAGTGCTTGAACAGGCCGACGAACTCCGTCGCAGTGCCTGGAAAGTTGAAGGTAAACGTGTCACGCGCGTAGGATATTTTCTCGGCTGGAACTCCGGCAGCGACAAAGCGCTCGGTGACGCTACTCTCGACGCCCCAGGTCATCGGGCTGACGAAGCCTTCTGGCGGAGGCGGGGTGAACGCCGAGCTGATCTTCAGGATCTGCGCGACCAGCGTCGGATCGTTGGG
>JAYTTT010000155.1:0-8893 GCA_043744895.1 Gemmatimonadota bacterium
CCGATTGACAACAAGTACCGATGCCCTAACTGTCATTCGGAAATAGACTTAGGGGACGTTAGACGACAGATTGAAGCCCAGGCGAGGCAGAAAGTCGTGCCATGAGCGAGGACCAAGAGACCGCAGCCGATCGGTTCGAGATCGTGTTCAAGGAACTCGAAAAGGCCACGTCGTTCGTCAGCCCCGAGGCCGGCGTCCGGGTAGTCATGCCCGATCTGGATCTTGTCGAACTCCGAGAGATCGATGACCTACGGCGAATGGCAATGGAGGTCGCAGCGCCGCGCCCAATTTCCTATACCGGAACCTGAGCACCCTCGCCACCTGAGCCGGCCGGAAGAGTCCGGGTCACCGCACCGCCGGCCCCGGCACTCGTAGCAACGCTCTCAGCGGTTCCGGCACCGCCGCCGCCAACCGCCACCACACCGTGATAGGCTTCTCCCCCTCCCAGCGCTGGAATGCCACCGGCCCGCAATACACAAACCCCGCCGTTTTCGCCCCATCCTTCGGCCGGGCCCGCACGAACAAGTGAATGGTGACGCCCAGCTCCCGATGCCGGGCCAACCGCTGCCCCGACTCGCTCGACTGGCTGGTCTTGTTCTGGCTCTGCCACCGGACCTCGGTCGGGCTCACGAACGAGTCCTGATACTTGTGCTTCTCCGGCTGGCCCGACTTGTCCAGGGTGACGAACAGCAGGGTCACCCCCGGCCGCTCGACCACGCCGAGCTGGATCGCCGAGGCGATGACCGGTTCGATCATGCGTCCGCCCCCGACAGGCGTTCCGCGACCCGTCGCTCGAGATCGGCCAGCCGCGCCACGATCTCGTCCATGGTTAGCCGTTCAGGCCCATGGAACATCTCTGCCATCGCTTGATAGTCGCTGCGAATGAGAGCGAGGTGTTCGTCCGGTGGGGCGAGTTTGAGCCGGCCACGCGCCGCCGCCGGGTAGTTCGCGGCTTTGGCAGGGTAGTAGCTCTCCTTTTCGGCCGCGACGATCGGAAGCAAGTCGATCTGCTCCATCGCTCGCGTGCCAATATCATGATTGATGAGCATCGCCAAATCGGAATAGTGGCGAGATTTTCGGTCACCAATCTTGTCGGCTGGCCTACTGTTCAAGGCATGAACCAAGGTCACCTTTTCCCAGAATGTTCTTTCCCCAGCCAATACCCGCACCCGGGCGACCGATGACCAGGGCCTGGACCTCCTTGACGGCAGCCTTTCGCTTCGTGCGGGAATGAGCCTCGGCCGGATCATCAACGGGTAGCGTACCCCGGGGAATTGTGAGATCAATGTTTTCCGAGAAACGACTGATCGCGTTCCATACTTTGCTCAGGGACGTCCCGCCCTTGAACACCATCCCCTCAACCAGGGGCGGCTCGAAAAGACGGAGTAGGGTCCAGCACACCCAGAAATCCTTCTCGACGAGCTGAGCTAGGAGGGCTTGATCGGACCCGGCGCGCCGAAATACCGCGTCTCGATCACTTGCCGGCCCCCTCGCCAGGTCATCCATGGTGCTTTCCTGCGATTCGATCGATGGCGGGCCTCATCCATTCCGGGGCTTGGTTTCTGATCTCGCGCAATGCCAGACGCTCCGACTCGGGCAGGCGTTCGCGAAGACGAGCGATCGCCGTCCGATTGACGCGGCCTGGACCCAGGTAGCGAAGCGCTTGAACCACCGTGCCCGCCGCCCTGCCGGCGCCAGCCAACCGGCGCGGAGATCCGCGCTTGAACTGGATAACCGTAGTTCCAATCCGGCGAGTCCGGGGAGTTCCGTTGGTCCAGTAGAGGAGTCGGCCCGGCACTTGGGTCGTAAGCCCGACTTCGTTCGCCGCTGCGGCTTCTGATACTTGGAGGTGCGCACCAGCACCCCGAGCGAGAGCTTCGGCCACCCGACCGGCAGAGGGCGGGACTTCTCCCACGAGCGCGTTGAACTCAGGAACCGAATAGACCCCTCGGCCCAAGCGCGTGATCGCGCCACGCCGAGCCAGACGCGAGAGGGCTTGGTCTACCGCAGATCGGGAGGGTAAGTAGCTCAGTTCAGAAGGAGTAAATACATATCCTTTTCCCTTGTTGCGAATGAACTCAAGTACATGTTGAACAACGCTTTGCACTTCAGATGGCCGTCTTGTGTCAGGAAAAATATATGTTTTTTCTGACTTTTGTCAAGAGTAAATGTTACATCTACTTTCATATCAACATGTTATAGCAAACTGCCTGGGACTCGAAGTGATGCCCGCATCTCGTCCGGAACGGGGCTCGCCAAACGCCACCACACCGTAATCGGCTTCTCTCCCTCCCAGCGCTGGAATTCCACCGGCCCGCAATACACAAACCCCGCCGTTTTCGCACCGTCCTTCGGCCGGGCCCGCACGAACAAATGAATGGTGACGCCGAGTTCCCGATGCCGAGCCAACCGCTGCCCCGACTCGCTCGCCTGGCTGGTCTTGTTCTGGCTCTGCCACCGAACCTCGGTCGGGCTCAGGAACGAGTCCTGATACTTGTGCTTCTCCGGCTGGCCCGACTTGTCCAGGGTGACGAACAGCTAGGGTCACCCCCGGCCGCTCGACCACACCGAGTTGCGACTCGAACCCCTTGAACTCGAACCCGAACAACGGCGGCACCTTGGCCCGAGAGTAGGTCTGCCAAAGGGCGAGCTCGTCCTCCCGCGGCCCCCGCATCGGCCGCAACAGGTACCCGGTGGCCTGGCGCACGAACTCCACCGCATGAGTCGTCCCCGGCAACCCAGCATCCGCCCCAAACCACCCCCGCAACACCTCCGGCAACCCATTCGCCTCCGCGCCCTCGGCGTGAAGTACATTCACCGCAATCTTCTTGAAGTCGGCCTGGTACGCCTTCCCGTCCACTTCGACATCAACCCACCCCTCAGGAATCCCCGCCATCCGCTCCCGCGGCGGCAAGAACAAAATCGGCCGGCCCGACGCATGGGACACCTTGCAAACAATCCGATCCGCCCCAGTTCCTGCCCCAACCCGGCGGAGATAAACCGCCATCCGCCAGTCAACGATTTCCCGAATCAGGTCCTCGGCAGCCTCGCGCTCCGAACCCTGGAGTTCGAACCGGCTGGCAAAGCGACCGTCCTCATAGGTGAAGAACCCGGTCCCACCAGTGCCCCGCCCCTCGGTCCATGCGTCGATCGGATGCTTCTCCAACAGCGCCCGCAACTCCGCCGGGTCGTTCAGCGCCTCGCCCAATTCGGTTCGGACCAATCCGTACCTCCGAGCCAGGATCCCCACCCGTTCCACCAGGCGCTCGATCGACACCACTCCCGGCAACCCATCCTCGGCCAGCATCGCCAGCAAGACGACCATTTTGAAACTCTTGGTCATCGCAGTGACCTCGAGCGCGTCCAGAAACGATCCGACCTGCTGATAGGCCACGACTTGGGCTTCGGACAGGTCGCCCATCACCTGCACAAACCTGATCCACGACGCGTGCGCCGGCCGCGCCGACTTGGGATCGTAGCCATCATGGAACGCCTCGGTGGCCGACGGCCTGACCCCGTGACGCTCGCGGAACTCCAAGTAGTAGGCCCGAAGCCGGTCCCGACCACCGGTATTCCGGAGTAAAGCCCGCAAGATGTCGGTCGCCTCGAGGTCGTAGGTCACCGAACATCCTGGCGGGAGATCCATGGTGCCCGCCTCGAGGCTGTCGAGCGCATAGGCCACGTCGCCATCGCCGGCGCCGAGCCTTCAGTCCCGAGTGCCGAGTGCCGAGTGCCGAGATCGAGCCAGATGATGGCGGACTCGGTGGGCCGAAGCATCATCACCGTGTCGACCTCGGGCACGTCGACGCCCTCGTTGAACATGTCGACCGCAAAGACCACGTCGAGGTCACCGCTCTTGAGCTGCTCCAGGGAATGCGCCCGCGGCGCACTCCTCGGCCCCGAGTGCACCGCCACAGCCCGAAGCCCGGCGCCGCGGAAGTACTCGGCCATGAAGTCGGCGTGGAGTTGCGAGACGCAGAAGGCAATGGTCCGTTCCCCCGCGCGGGCCCGGTGCTGCTCCATCGCATTCTCGGCCCGGACCCGGGTGGCGACGGCGGTGGTCAGCGCCTCCTCGTCGAACCGGGTGCTTCGCCAGGGAATGTTCTCGTAGTCGACCACGTCGGGCACCCCGAAGTAGGCGAACGGCGCCAATAGTCCGCGGCGGATCCCCTCGACCATGTCGCAGCGGTAGACCAGGTTTTCGCCGCAGAGGGCCAGGAGGTCGCCGCCGTTGGGGTGTGGTGGTGAGACCGAGCAGGAACTTGGGCTGGAAATAGTCGATCAGCGCCCGGTAACTCTTAGCGGAGGCGTGGTGGAACTCGTCGACGATAATGTAGTCGAATTGCTGGCGGCCGAATCGCTCGAGGTGGGCCCGCGCGACAAGGTCTGGATGACGCTACCCGAAATCGGCGATCCGGCTAGGCGTCCGGTTTAAGGCGTTCATGGGCGATCGACCTGATACCGCACCGGGGGACCCGGGTTCACAACCGGTCTCGGCGCGTGCTTGTTGTGGTGGTTGGATGTGCGGGGATGGCTCGCCAGCAGGTGCCATGCGATAGAACGGCGTTATTTGGGTTACACAGTCTTCGGATGGCGGATTAGATTGCGGAATCCAATCCGTAAACCGCTGACCGGGGCGAACGCTGGCATGGCACTTCCAGTTCTTCAGTTGACACTTCCTGAACTCGACCAGGTCGGTTACGCGCCACTCGACGGCACGTTTGCCGCATCTGCTGAGGAGCCCTTTCAGCGCTGGTACCCGTACCTTGAAGGCTATTCATCAGACTTTGTGAGAAAAACGGTCGCAAGATTTGCGCCGGATGCCACCACGATCTTGGATCCGTTTGGTGGAACAGGCACCACTGCCTTTGTCGCAGCCGAGCTTGGCCTGGACAGCTACCTTTGCGAGGTCAACCCAGTCCTTCAGTTCCTTTTCGACACGAAGGCCTCGCTCCGGTGCTCGCCCCGGTCGGTCCGCCTTGGAATTGCGAACCGCCTCTCCGCGTTGGCGCCTCGAGTTGCGTCCTCGCTGGCGCGGACAGCCCCCGATCCGGGCCTCCTGGCAACCTACCGGGCTTCCTTCGGAAACAGCCGTTACTACACCGACGAGTCGCTCCATTCTGTGGCGCAGCTCCGGACATTTATCGACGAGCTACTGGCCGCAGACTCGCCTGTTGCGCAGTTGGTAACAGTAGCTGCACTCGCATCGCTCTTGCCCGCTTCGTTCCTGAAGCGAGCGGGAGACGTTCGCTTCATGACGGAGAAAGAACTTCGGCAAGGAGTTCCGCCACTCGTGGACGAGGTGACCCGAAACCTACGCCGGATCCAGCACGACCTCGAAAACCTCACAGACAGAGACACCGTCTCGCGCGCCCCTGTTCGAATTTCGGGTGACGCACGAACCTTGAGAGACATTCCGCCCCTTGGGGCTGATCTATTGGTTACGTCGCCACCATACATCAACGGAACCAACTATTTCCGAAACACTCGACTTGAACTGTGGTTCCTGCGTTGCTTGCGGTCCGTGGACGACCTCGGCAGACTCCGCAAACTCGCCGTGACCGCTGGGATCAACGATGTTACCACGGCAAAGGCGGCACAGAGCCTACGCCCTGCCGTTCAAGCCGTCGTCGAGGCGTTGGCCGTGAACGCATATGATCCAAGAATCCCCCTGATGGTCGGCTCCTACTTCGCAGAGATGGAGGACATTTTCCAAGGGCTTTCGCACCATCTTGTCGATCGGGCAACCGTCGCCGTCGACATCGGGGACTCGAACTACGGCGGCGTTCACGTGCCGGCCGATGCCCTTATCACCGACGCGCTGGGAAAACTCGGCTTCGAGCTCAGGGACGAGGTCGTCCTACGCCAGCGTCGCTCCAAGAACGGCGCACCGCTGCGACAGGTGCTACTCGTTTATCGATACTCCAAAAGGCGTTTGCATGCCGTCAAAGTTGCCCCGGGCCAGGCTTGGAGTGCGGACTGGGCTGCGTTCTGCAGCGCATTGCCCCATCAACAACAACCCTTCGCCAGTCGGAGCTGGGGCAACAGCCTTCATTCGCTCTGCTCGTATCCTGGGAAACTCAAACCCGCGATTGCCCATCACCTCGTCAGTGTTTTCTCTGGCGTAGGAGACCGAATCCTCGACCCGTTTGCCGGGGCCGGCACAATCCCGTTCGAGGGGGCCTTGAACGGCCGTGAAGCCTTTGGTCTTGAGCTAAGCCCTGCGGCGTATCCGATCGGGGCTGCGAAGGTCACGATTCCAGGCGCGACGGAGACCGACACGATACTCGGCGACCTTGAGCGGTTCCTCGCCGAGTACCATCCAAGTACCGCGGAGCAACAGGAAGCCAGTGGATTTGGGTTGAACGGCAAGATCGCTGATTTCTATCACCCGAGGACGCTCAATGAGGTGCTCGCGGCACGGCGGTTCTTCCTCTCCCGGAACGGCCAGTCGCCGTCCGATCACCTCGTGCTTGCAGCCTGCCTCCATGTCCTGCACGGGAATCGCCCATACGCGGCAAGCCGACGCTCCCACCCGCTAACCCCGTACAAGCCTACGGGGCCGACGGAGTACCGCCCGCTCCTCCCGCGGATCGCGGAAAAGGTTGCTCGATCGAAGCAGTCCGCTCTCCCAGGAACCTTTGTTGGCGGGAAGGTGTACCTGCAGGATGCTACCGCATGGTGGCCATCAGATATCAACAACATCGCTGCGGTTATCACTTCCCCGCCATTCTTTGACAGCACCCGGTTTCACGTACAGAACTGGCTGAGGTTGTGGTTCGCGGGGTGGCCTCCCGAGGCCTTTCAATACCGCCACCGGCTGTTCATGGACGAACGCCAGAAGGTCACATTTGCGGTGTACGAGTCGATATTGCGTCAATCGCGTGATCGACTGCGGTCCGGTGGCGTCGTCGTTCTTCACCTTGGGAAAAGCGTCAAATGCGATATGGCGAAAGAACTAGCCTCGGTCGGAAAACGGTGGTTTGCTCGATCTGAGATTTTTGACGAAAGCGTCCTTCACTGCGAATCCCACGGACTTCGAGACAAGGGCACGGTCACGTCACACCAATACCTCCTCCTTTACTAGTGGTTGGCTGAGCCGTTTGCCTCATGACGCGCCTTCGGCTAACGCCGCCGAGCCTCGTAGAGCGCTTCAATGTCAAACCGATGTTCGGGCGGGCAGCGCCCTATGACCTTCGCCAGCGCCTTCACCAAGAGCTCGGCGGCGACTTTCCCATCCAACTCCTTGGCCAACTCGGGTTGAGTAAGGAAGTCGTCGAAGAACCAATCCAGACGCTCCCTCAGTAACTGAACTGCCACGAGGTTGGGATGGGGATCGCTTATCTCATCGAATCCCAGGCCGGTCAGGCGGGCCAGCTCCCTCAGTTGATCAGTCCCGTAGAACGCTACAGGAGGCCGATCCCTCTTGGCGGAGTTGCAGCTCTCACAAAGGCACGTGGCTGTCTGATCTAGAGGCCATAGTAAGGCCAGCGGCCTAGTATGATCGAGATTCATCTCGGAGGCACTCTCGAGTCCGAAACCGCAATGGAAACACTTCCGGCCAAACCGTTCCCAGATCATCTCAGGAAGTTCTAGCCCCGTCGCGGTTCGGAAGGCCAATTGTCGCGACACACCCAGCAGCTGAGCAAGCAAGAACTCAATCGCCCGGCGTCGTGCTCCATCTTCCTTCATTTGGGCCGCGGTTCGCTGGGGATTGAGTGCCGCGTTGACCTCGAATTTCTTGCAATAGCGACACTCAAGCTGAAACCCAAAGTCAAGTCGCAATTCGTGCTCATCATCAACGTTCCGCAAGCGCGAGAATGTCGCGTGTTTGCAGGGCCGAAGGTGCTGGGCCTTGCAGTGGTTCGAGAAACTCAGCTGTTTTTGCTCGTTAG
Organism: Gemmatimonadota bacterium; assembly: GCA_043744895.1. Taxonomy (GTDB): domain Bacteria; phylum Gemmatimonadota; class Gemmatimonadetes; order Gemmatimonadales; family GWC2-71-9; genus SHZU01. The sequence continues at coordinate 7,896 of JAYTTT010000155.1, forward strand.
TGATGTTGATAGGAAGAAATCTCCCGCACCTGTTGCAACTCTTGAGCACGATCCGGTCAATCGGGCATTCAGCGAGAGGATTGCCGGAGGCCAGGGCCAGTGCGGTAACGCCAACATCAGTGAAGAAGTGAGCCTCCGGCGAATACTCGTGCATGTTCAGCAAAAGCTCAGCGCGTGCGCTTGTCAGGTGCTCATGCTCGATCTCGCCACACGCACAGTCCCAAAAGGATATGGTAGCCTTCTTGGTGGCTGTGAAGCGCGCCGTGACCGCAACTTGCTTTCCGTCGCATTGCCACATGCTTCCAAACTTGCTCCAATCAGGACTGGCGGCAGGAGAAACCGCCCTTTTCGCCGGCGCGCCCGGTCCCTCGACCGAGCATTGCACGGATGTTGGGGCCTTGTACCAACCGCCAAACCCCACCCACGAACCTGGGTCGGAAGGTCGAATGACGAAGCTGATTAGGAGTTCTTCTCCCTTCTCGAGGGAAAACGACCGAGCCCGACCGAACCGGAACTCTCGACCGGAGACCCCCTTTTGAACGTGGAAGCCTGACGTTCGGGTCATCGGCCTCCTTCGCCCGGAAAAAGCACTGCGTTTTCCTGGAAGCTTACCTGTCGGTTCGAAGTCGTTCATGCCTGCCTCCGAGATCGTGTCGGAGGTCGCACCGCCGGCACGGGCCTACTTCATTGTATCCGAAATCGTCGAGGCCTGAAAGACTGCGAGGTCTGACGGACTGCTCGAAAGGGGGCGGCTCTGCCGAGCGGCCCCCTTTCCGTAGAATCCTCAGTACCTGCTATTTGGTTGCATTTCCGGGGCGGCATCTCACCAGCGCCCCCCAGTGCCTCACTGGATCCAACGGGCAAGGGTCCCGATTACTCAAGAGTCCTAATTCCTCTACTCAAGAGTCCCAATCCTAAACCAGCTGGGGCGGCAGGCTTTGAACCTGCAACCTCCCGGTTAACAGCCGGGCGCTCTGCCAGTTGAGCTACACCCCAAG
>JAYTTT010000156.1:0-2300 GCA_043744895.1 Gemmatimonadota bacterium
GGCGGCGGCGGCGGCGATCGTTATCTCGCCTTCGTGGCCGAAACCCTGAAGCCGATCATCGATCGTGACTTTCGCACCAATCCCGTCCGGAACGCGACCGCCCTCGCGGGGTCCTCGATGGGTGGCCTGATCAGTCTCTACGGGCTCTACCGTTTTGCCGACATCTTCGGTGCGGCGGGGGTCATGAGCCCGTCGCTGTGGTTTGCCGGGCGGAGCATTCTCGACTACGTCGACACCTGGTCCACCCTGGCCGTCGGTCGGCTCTATCTCGACATCGGGCTCCAGGAACCCAAAGGAGCCGTGGCCGATGCCCGTGCCCTTCGGGACCTGCTCGCCAAGCAGGGCCCGGCCACGGCGGCGGAGTTCGAATACGTCGAGGACGAAGGCGGTATCCACGACGAGGCCACCTGGGGCCGTCGATTCAGGCGCTGTCTGCCCTTCCTGGTGGGAGATGTCAGCGGGTGAATCGAGGAGCTTTCCGGATGGCGGCCGGGCTCGAACCACCGTACATTCGCCTACGTCATGTGAGGAGGCGGGCGGACGCCCGCTCCCGTTCCAGACCCCAAATTCGCAGGACGTACCAGCCATGCCGTCAGACCAAAGGAAGATCGGCCTCATCGTCGGCCGCGAATGGAGCTGGCCGCCCGCATTCATCGAAGAGGTGGCCAGTCGGGATCAGGGCGTCGTCGCCGAATACGTCACCCTCGGCGCACCCGGGATGGATGATGCCCCCGAGTATCGGGTCATCATCGACCGGATCTCCCACGAAGTCCCGTTCTACCGGACCTTCCTGAAACACGCGGCACTCCAGGGTACCACGGTTATCAACAACCCGTTCATGTGGACCGCCGACGATAAGTTCTTCGGCGCGACCTTGGCCACCTCCCTCGGGTTGGCCCATCCCAAGACGGTCGTCCTCCCCAACAAGGAATACATTCCGGGCATCGTCCATTCAGAGAGCCTCCGGAATCTCCAGTTTCCGCTCGATTGGCAAGCGATCGTCGATCACGTCGGCCTGCCCTGCATTCTGAAGGACGCCCACGGCGGCGGCTGGAAAGAGGTCTATGTCTGCAAAAGCCTGGAAGAGCTGATCTACAACTACGATCGCTCGGGCCTGCTGACCATGATCGTGCAGGAGTTCATCGAGTGGGACGAGTTCGTCCGCTGCCTCTGCATTGGGCAGGACGTGATCTATCCGATCAAGTACGATCCCAAGGCCCGGAAATACCACCCGGAACTCGACTTCCTTCCCCCAGCCCTCCATGACCGGATCGTGGCGGACTCGCTCACCCTGGTCCGCGCGTTAGGCTACGACATGAATTCAGTCGAATGGGCGGTCAAGGACGGGATTCCCTATGCGATCGACTTCATGAACCCGGCGCCCGACATGGACATCTATTCGCTCACCCCGACCCATTTCGAGTGGGTCGTGAAGGCCATGGCCGACATGGCCATCCGCTTGGCCAAGGGACCGCCGGCAACCCTCCGGCCAAGCTGGGAAAATTTCCTCAAGGGGCGATCGGTACGGCCATGACCCAGGCCGCCATCGAGGCATGGCATCACAGCGCCACCTCGGCCATCGGAGTCGAATCGGGCGAATGGCTCAATGCCGAACTGGCCAGACGCGGTCTGATGTTCGGTGACCGGCCGCTCTGCACGGTAATCCGGCCCCGGTTCCTGTCCCGGCCTCAGTACGGCCTGATGCGGGAGCGGATCGCCATCCTGCTCCGAGCCTTCAACACCGCCCTCGAAGCCGCTCTGGCAAACCGAAAGGTCCTCGATCAATTCCGCCTCGAAGACTGGGAACGAACGCTGGTCCTGGAAGATCCGAAAACCGATGCCTCGCCGGTCTCCCGGCTTGATGCGTTTTTCTCTCCCGACGACGGCAAGCTCCGCTTCACCGAGTACAACGCCGAGACCCCGGCCGGCTCGGGGTACAACGACGCGCTGACCGACTTGTTCCTGGCCCTACCGATTATGCGGGAGTTCCGGACTCGGTTTGCCGTGAGCCCATTGCCGGCCCGGCATAACGTCCTCCACTCGCTGCTCAAGGCCTATCAGCGGTTTTCCGGCGGCCGCACCAAGCCGACCATCGGGATCCTGGACTGGAAGGAAGTTCCCACGATGAGCGAGTTTCGGCTCTATCGGGACTACTTTCAGTCGGTCGGGATCACCTGCGTCATCGGCGATCCGCGCGAAGTGGAATACCGCGGCGGAGCGCTCTACTCGGACGGGGTCAAAATCGACCTGATCTACAAACGGGTACTGATCAACGAATTGATCGTGGAAGGTGGGCTCGA
>JAYTTT010000157.1:0-8864 GCA_043744895.1 Gemmatimonadota bacterium
GTTTCCGGTGGATTTCTGCTGAATCGAGATCGCCGGCGAGAGACCTTCGATCGCGTCGACATCGGGTTTTTCCATCAGCCCGAGGAACTGGCGGGCATAGGCCGACAGCGACTCGACGTACCGCCGTTGGCCCTCGGCGTAGATGGTATCGAAGGCGAGGGAAGATTTCCCCGAGCCCGACAGACCGGTGATGACGGTCAGCTGATTCCGGGGAATGGTGACGTTGATGTTCTTGAGGTTGTGCTCGCGGGCACCGCGAACGCGAAGAAATTCCTGGGCCATAGCCCCTGAAGATATCCCGAAACCGGACTCGCTTCAACCGTCGGGACCAGGGGCGAGTTTGGCGGGGCCCTCCGGTCCGGGATACCTTGACCGAATGAGTCCGCGCCCGTTCACCGTCCTCTGTATCGCGAGCTACCGGAAGGGAGACGCCTTCCTTCACGCGGCGAAGCGAACCGGCGCCCGGGTCCTGTTGCTGACCTCAAAGAGCCTGGAGACCTCTGATTGGCCCCGCGAGGCGCTCGACGACATCCATTTCGTCCCCGATGTCGACAAGAAGTGGAACATGTCCGACGTCATCCACGGCGTCAGCTGGCTGGCTCGCTCAACCAAGATCGACCGGATCGTGGCCCTCGACGACTTCGATGTCGAGAAGGCCGCCATGATCCGCGAGCATCTCCGGGTCGCCGGCATGGGCGATACCACCGCCCGGTACTTCCGGGACAAGCTGGCGATGCGAGCCAAGGCCCGGGAAGGGGGCCTCGCGGTACCCGATTTCGTCCCGGTTTTGAACTACGACGACATCCGGCATTTCCTGGCGACGGTGCCGGGCCCGTATGTGCTCAAGCCCCGTTCGATGGCGGCGGCCATCGGGATTCGCAAACTCGACACCGGGGACGATCTCTGGCCGCTGCTCGACCAACTGGGGGACGAACAGTCGTTCTTCGTCCTCGAGCGATTCATTCCCGGGGATGTCTTTCATGTCGACTCGATCGTGGCGGATGATCGGGTCCGGTTCGCCATTGCCAGCCGGTACGGCACGCCGCCGCTGGAGACGGCCCACGACGGCCGGGTCTTCACCACCAAGACCCTCCGCCGCCGAAGCCCGGACGAGCGCGCGTTGCTCACCTTCAACCAGATCCTGCTCAAGTCGTTAGGCCTGAAGCAGGGTGTGTCCCACACCGAGTTCATCAAGGGCCGGAGCGAGGGAACTTTCTACTTTCTGGAGACCTCGGCCCGGGTGGGCGGGGCCCACATCGTCGATCTGATCGAAGCCGCCAGCGGACTCAACCTGTGGGCCGAGTGGGCCCGGCTCGAATGTCGCCGGGACGACGATCCCTACCTCGTCACCGCGCCGAAGCGACAGTACGCCGGCTTGATCATCTCGCTCGCCAAACAGGAATGGCCCGACCTGTCCGCCTACGACGCTCCCGAGGTGGCCTGGCGCCTGGCGAAGAAGCACCACGCCGGGCTGGTGGTGGCGTCGCCCAAACTCGAACGAGTCGAGGCCCTGATGGCGCGGTACACCGACGGTTTCTACCGGGACTTTTTCGCCACCGCCCCACCGAGAATGACGGCAACCGACTGAAGGATCTATTCTTCCTTCATGCGCCGACTCTCGAACTCCCGCGACAACCTGCCAGACGACGGAGCCCTCCAGGGCTTCGATTCGCTCGCCTCCGAAGGCGACCTCCTGACCCCGCCGCCCGACGCGATCGGATCGCTCCGCCCCTTTGGGCGCGACCTGCCGGAGCAGCGACTGGGCACCATCCTGGTTCCGGACGGATCGGCCGGCGGCCCCGAACTGGAACGGGCCGCCGCCCTGGCGGTCTCGGGCCGGCGACTCGATGCGATCGCCTTGCTTCGTCAAGTGATCGAGGAGCAACCAACCGCGGTCGAAGCCAGGATCTCGCTGGCGCAGTTGCACGGGTCGGTCGGGGATTTTGAGGAGGCGATCGACGAACTGACCCAGGCGCTGGATCGGGGTGCCGCGATGGCTCCGACCTTGGTCCTCCGTGGCGCATTCCATGCACAAGCTCACCAGGGAACCGACGCGGAACGGGACTTTCGCGCCGCCATCAAGAAGGACCCAAGTTATTGGCCTGCCTATCGTTACCTCGGCGCTACCCGGCTCAGGAAAGGGGCAGTCCGGGAAGCGGTCGCGGTGCTTCGGGAAGCCCATTCCCTGGCACCTCAAGACGCCGAGTCGGCGTTGTTCCTGGGGGAAGCATTGGTGGCCCAAGGCGAGCTGGACGAGGGCCGAACGATCCTGTCCGCGGCGGTTGAGCTCGGACCCCGCGATCCGCGGGGCTACCTGTTGCTCGGCCGGTTGCTGGACCGACTGGGACGAACGGATGAGGCAATGGCCATGCACCGCAAGGCGCGCGAGGTAACGACGACGTGAAGGTCGGGAGCGTCAATCGGCGAACCGCCGCCCAGTTCATTCTGCTCGGTTGGGCCGTCACGCTGGCGTGGCTGGCCACGCGCGAATTGGGCAAGGACGAGGTGGCGACGATTTCCGAAGCCACGATTCGTCTGAGCCCCGAGGCCCATTTCTTTTCGGTCAAAGCCGCTGATCAGCAGATCGGCTACGCCAGCGTGACGATCGATACCCTGGCCACCGGGTTCAAGCTCTCCGAAGTGATGGCCCTCGACGTGCCGGAGGCCGACTCGATCCGGCGGGTGACCCGGCGAACCGAGTTGGTGTTGTCCCGGAGTCTCCGGCTCCGGTCTTTTACCCGCACCGTCACCGGAAGCGGATTGTTCGAGGAGTTCACCGGCCAAGTCGAAGGCGATACCGTCCTTCGGATGGGCCAGCGCGACGCCCGCGACCGCCCCGCCGCTGAATGGACGATTCCGGTTCCCGGCGATGTGGTGCTGGCCCAAGTGCTGCCGTACCGGCTCGCGTTCGGCAAGCGCCTCGAAGTCGGGCGGTCGGTGTCGGCCAACGTGCTCGATCTGGCCACCGGCATCATCGGCCGGGTCGATTTCTCCGCCACCGCGGAATCGACATTCGTGGTGGCCGACAGCGCGGTGGAGCAGCGCCAAACTCACCGCTGGCGACCGGTGTCCTACGACACGGTCAGAGCATGGCGGATCGAGCATGCCGCCTCGGGAACCCCGGTGGTCACCTGGGTAGACGCACGGGGCGGCCTGGTCCAGACCGAGGCGGCGTTAGGCGTTCGGTTGGAACGGTCGGCGTTCGAGCTGGTCAGCTTCAACTACCGGAACGCCGTCGAGCGGGCCGGTCCCGACGGCCACCGAGCGGTTCCGGCAATGCAAGGCGCCTTCGAAACCCACGTCGGGCTCGACACCAGCGGCGCCTCGGCGTACCGGATCGACAGCGAGCCGATCGAACGGTTTCTGCTCCCCCGGGTTGCCTGGCTGGCCGGCGGGCGCCAGACGGCCGCCGGGAACCAGATCCTGATCAACCGGCCGGGGGCCCCGCGGGCGGACTCGGCCAAGTCCGACTATCTCGATCCGAGCCCGACGCTTCGCCCCGTGACGGCCGTCGTCGCGGCGGTGGCCTCCTGGGTCGCACCGGCCGGCGCGACCCCGATGGAGACCGTCCGGGCGTTGGTGGCCTGGATTGGGACTCAGATCAGGTCTGATGGTGGCTTTCGGGCCCCCCGGATGCCCGAGCATGTGTTCGAATCGCGGCGGGCCGGACCCGAGGGCAAGGCGGCCCTTTTTGTCGATTTCGCCCGCGCGCGCGGGCTGAGCGCCCGGGCCGTCAGCGGCGTCGCGGTGGTCGGCGGCCGAATCTTCGGCCACGCCTGGGCCGAAGTGCGAATCGACGGAACCTGGCTCGCGGTGGACCCGACGTTCGGTCAGGTGCCCGCCTCGCCCCGGCTGATCCGGATCAGCGTGGGTGGCAGCGGTCAGGCCATCGACTTGGTTCCCATCCTCGGATCGGCGCGGATCACGCCGGTCGAACCTACGGTATCCCGATGATCGAGCTGAAGAACCTGACCAAGCGGTACGGAAAGTTTACCGCGGTCAACGCCATTTCCGTCGCGATCCCCCGCGGCACGCTCTACGGATTGCTGGGACCCAACGGCGCCGGCAAGACGACCACGATGCGGATGATCGCGGGGATCCTGCGGCCGACGTCGGGCACGGTGACGGTCGCGGGCTTCGACGTGGTCAGCCAGCCGCTCCAGGCCAAGCAACGGCTCGGCTTCATCCCGGACCGGCCGTTCGTCTACGACAAACTCACCGGGGCGGAGTTCCTCCGGTTCGTCGCGGGCTTGTACGGGCAAAGCGGTCTTGAGATCGAGAAACGAACCGACGAACTCCTCGAGCTGTTCGAGCTGACTCCGTGGAAGCACGAACTGACCGAGTCGTACAGCCATGGGATGCGACAGAAGTTGATCATTTCGAGTGCGCTGGTGCATCGGCCTGAGGTGATCGTGGTTGATGAGCCAATGGTCGGCCTCGATCCGAAAAGCACCCGACTCCTCAAGGAGATCTTCCGCCATTTCGTGGACCGAGGCGGCACCGTCCTGATGAGCACCCACACCCTCGAGATCGCCGAGGTGATGTGCGACCAGATCGGGATCGTGTTCGGCGGCCAGATCGCCGCGGCCGGCACGATGGCGGAGATTCGGGCCCAAACCAGTTCCGGTAACGGGAGCCTCGAGGACATTTTCCTCAAGCTGACCGGCGGCTTGGGGGAACGTGAACTAAGTGCCGTCTTCGGTGACTGAAACCCCAGCCCGAGGCGCCAGCGTCGCCCAGATCATGTTCCCGAAATGGCGGAGCGTGACGGCCCGGATGGCCAAGGGCCGCCACGAGGCCGCCGGGCGGATGATTTTGCTCGGAGTCATTGGGAGCGCCTTCTGGCTCGGCGCCTTTTTGGTCTTTCACCGGGTGCTCAAGTATCTCGGCACCACGCCGGAAATCGGCGGCTTGCTGGCCGGCAAGATCCTCAGCATGCTGCTGTTGGCGTTCGGATCGATCCTGTTGCTCTCCAACCTGGTAACGGCGCTCTCGACCTTCTTCCTGGCCAAAGACCTCGACATGCTGGTGTCGGCTCCGGTGGACTGGGGCCGGCTCTATCTCGCGAAGATTTTCGAAACGCTGGTCCATTCGTCGTGGATGGTGGCCCTGCTGCTGGTCCCGATCCTGACGGCGTACGGCGTCGTGTACCACGGCGGCTGGTTGTTTCCACTGGCCGTGATTGGCGCCTTGGTCCCGTTCTTCGTCCTGCCCACGATCATCGGAGCCGCGATTACCCTGGTGTTGGTCAACGTGTTCCCGGCGCGGCGGGCCCGCGACCTCCTCACGCTGATCGCGATCGGGGCGGTCGGCAGCGTGGTGCTGGTGCTTCGATTCATGCGGCCCGAACAACTGACCCGGCCGGAGGGGTTCCGCAACCTGGTCGATTTCGTCGCCGAGCTGCGAACCCCGAGTCACGTGTTGATGCCGAGCGAATGGGTCGCGAACGCGATCATGAACTGGCTCGAGCGGGTGGGCGATCCCCTGCCCCTGTTCCTCCTCTGGTCGACGGCCGGCGCCTTCGTGGTGCTGGGCGGCTCGCTCCACAGCCGGCTCTACCCGGCGGCCTTTTCCAAGGCCCAAGAGGGCGCGGAGAAGCATGCGGCGGGCCTCCTGTGGCAGCGATGGGTGGCCGGGGCCCTTCGGTTCCTGCCGGTGACGCGCCGCGAGTTCATCATGAAGGATCTCCGGGTCTTCTTCCGCGACACCACCCAGTGGAGCCAGTTGATTCTGCTGGCAGTGCTGCTGATCGTGTACGTCTTCAACATTCAGGCGCTCCCGCTCTACACCGGCGAGAGGGTGCCTTACCTGCTGGTGACGCTGGTCGTCTTTCTGAACCAAGGGCTGGCCGGGTTCGTCCTGGCGGCGATTGCGGCCCGGTTCATCTTCCCCTCGGTGTCGCTCGAGGGACGGCAGTTGTGGCTGCTCAAGTCGAGCCCGCTCGACCTCCGAGCGATGCTGTGGAGCAAATACTGGGTGGGGACGGCGCCGCTCCTGATCGTGGCGGTGACGATTACCGTCGTGACCAACGAGATCCTCCGAGCCTCGCCGTTCATGATGTTCTTGAGCGTGATCACGATCGCGTGCTTTACGATGGCGGCCGGCTCGCTGGCCCTGTCGTTAGGGGTGTTGTTTCCGCAGTTCGAAACGGAGAACGCCGCCCAGATTCCGACCAGTTTCGGCGGCCTGGTGTTCATGATGAGCGCGATCCTGCTACTGGCGGGCATCATCGTCGTGGAGGCCCGGCCGGTGGCCGCCCACCTGCAGGCGTACCAGGAAGGCCTGGCTGACGGGGGATTTTCCGGGGAGCTGTGGTGGGCAATGGCGAAGGTCTTCCTCCTGTGCGCGGCCGCCACCTTGCTTCCGCTCCGGCAAAGCCTCAAGCGGCTCGAAGCGCTCGAAGTCTAGTTGCCGAGCATCCGGGCCTCGATCGCGAAGCGGGTCAGGCCGGCCGCGCTCGGGATGCCGAGCTTCCGAATCAGACTCTCGCGATAGGACTCGACGGTCCGGACGCTCAAGCCCAAATCGGCGGCAATTTCCTTGTTGGCCTTGCCGCTGGCCACCCCAATCAAGACATCCCGTTCGCGCCGGGTGAGCAACTCGAGGCGGTGGGAGGTGGTTCCGGCCAGAATCGGCGAAACGGGTTCGGGGTGAGCCGATCCGCCGGCCCCGAAGTGGGTGTCGCCCCGAGCCACGGTTTGGACCGCGACCCGGAGTTGATCGGGCAAGGAGTCTTTTCGGAGATACCCGTGGGCGCCCGCCTTGACGCTTTCGAGGATGTACTCCGGGTGGTCGTGGACGCTCAGCATCAGAATCCGAACGTCCGGGGCCCGGTGGCGGAGCACCGCCGCGACTTCGATGCCGGTCTTGCCGGGCAGGTTGATATCGAGAATCACGACCGCGGGCTGGAGCGCCACCGTCCGATCGATGCCTTCGTCGCCGGTGCCGGCCTCGCCGACGACGTCGAACCCGGGGGGCCCGAGCACTTGACGGAGCCCTTCCCGCACCAGGGGATGGTCGTCGACGATCAGGACCCGAATCGCGACGGCAGTCATCGGGCCGGTCCGCCGGGCAACTCGACCAGGACGGCCAACCCGCCGAGCGGGGCCGGCCGCACCGCGACGGTTCCCCCTTCGGCCTCGATCCGCTCTCGCATGCCGAAGAGTCCGGACCGCCCCGGGCCCCCGACCTGGCCGATCCGGTCGGCCGGAATCCCGACGCCGTCATCGGTGATCGTTAGGCGGATCCGGTCGTCGGTCGTGGTCAGCCCCACCGTGACCTGCCCGGCTTGGGCATGCCGGGCCACGTTCGACAGCCCTTCTTGAACCGCCCGGAACATCGCCAGCTCGCCGGCCGGGGTCAGGGTTCGGGGGCCGCTCTCGGGCAAGTCGAGATCGACCGCCAGGCCGCTCCACTCCCGAAAGTCAGCCACGAGCGCGCGGAGGGCCGGGACCAGCCCCAGGTCATCGAGCACGGCGGGGCGGAGATCCTCGGTCACGCTCCGAATGCTCCGGCTCCCGACGTCGACGAGTTCGACCAGCCGGTCGAATCGGGCGCCGAGCGTCGCCGGGGCGGTTTCCTTGAGCGTCCCCAACTGGAGCTTGAGGGCCGAGAACACCTGGGCGGTCTCGTCATGAAGTTCCCGGCCGATCCGGCGGCGCTGCTCTTCGTGCTGCTGGATCATCCGGACCGAGAGCCGTTCGAGGTCGCGCGATCGCTGCTCCAAGGCCCGGTCGAGTTCCACGTGGCGAAGCCCGGAACCGATCTGGGCCCCCACGGCCGACAGAATGGCCTGGTCGAGGACCGCGAACGCGGCCGCGACGTCGCCGGCGACGGCCAGGACCATGGGAGCGCCGCCGACTTCGCCTAACGCGATTGCCGCGAGGAACGGGGGACTCGACGGCCGCTGGCTCGGGTCGCCCTCGAGCTCGGACCGCCCGGTTCGGACCACGTCGGCGACCAGGGCGGAAACCCGGCCCGGCGGACCGGTCTCGGCCCAGCCTTCGCAGATTCCGGAGCCTCGGACCAGCGTCGGGCCGCTCGGGCCACCCCGGAACAGGCCGGCACCCCGCACGCCCCGGAGGCCCAGGGGCCGCTGCAGCAAGGTGTCGAGACGGTCCTGGCCCGCCACCCGATGGAGATCGCCGGAGAGCGCACTCAGGGTCACCAGACCCTGGCGGAATTCTTCCAGCACCAGCATCAGAATCCCGACGCCGGTCGTAAGGACGAACAGGGCATCGACGAAATAGCCCCAGGGGTTCCAGGCACCCCGGGCCCGGAGGATCGGGTAGTCGAGATGGTGCAGGGCCCACAGGGCCAGCGCCCCCGCCAGAAAGGTCGCCGCCGACGAACCGGTCCGGCGGTGATAGCGCCAGAACACCCAACCGGTCCACAAGGTCGTGGCGCTCAGGAACACCACCGTCGCTCCCGCCGCCAGACCGAAGTTGTCCAGCAGGAAGATGGCTAGGTAGGACCAGACCAGCGGAAAGGCGAGGAGGACCGCGAACCACGGCCGCCACGGCAACTGGCGCTCGAACACCAGCGCGGCATAGAGCAGGCCGAGGGCCGTCCAGCCGGTGACCACTTGGTGCCAGTAGAGGAAGGCCCAAATCTCGGTGACCAGGAAGGTCACGATGGCCGCGAGGCCGAGCCCATACAAGCCGAACGCGACCGCCCACCAGAAGAAATGCGGCTTCCGATACCGGCGATTCAGAAACGCGAACAGCAATGCCAAGCCCAGCGTCACGCTGGCCTGGAACAACGCGGCGGCCGCCTCGGCCTGAGTAAAGACCTGCATCGAAGCCGAAGGAAACCCGCCGGGGGTGGTCAGAGCAAGGGCCCCGGACCAGTTCGCGTTTTTCCTG
>JAYTTT010000158.1:0-8844 GCA_043744895.1 Gemmatimonadota bacterium
CCTGTTCGGGCCCGAGATGATGTTCCGGTCCCAACCGCATGGGACCTATCGGATGGTCTTCAACGGTCTCTTGGGGATGTGATCATGCCCGCGCTGCCACCAATCGAATACGCCGACGCATCGGCCCGGGTCCGGGCGGTCTACGACGACATCATGACGAGCCGGAAGGTGGACTGGATCAATAACTTCTGGAAAGCGCTAGCGAACGACCCGCCGGCGCTGGAGCGGACTTGGGAAAGCGTGAAGCAGGTGATGGCCCCCGGCGCCCTCGACGCCCTGACTAAGGAATTGATCTACGTGGCGGTGAGCACCACCAATGGCTGCGAGTACTGCATCGCGTCCCACACGGCGGCGGCCCGAAAGAAGGGGATGACCGATGCGATGCTGGGCGAGTTGCTGAGCGTGATCGGGATGGCCAACGAGACCAACGCGCTGGTCAACGGCTATCGGGTCGAGGTGGACGCGGCGTTCAAATAGTGGTGCAAAAGGCTGCAGGTGGGGGCCAAGGACCGCGGCGCCCCCGCAACGAAAAGCCCCCGGCCGTTAGGTAACCGAGGGCTCGGGACGGAAACCGAATTGTGCGCTAGATCACAGCGAGATCAGCGGGTCCAACATCTTCGTCGCCGTCGTCGTCGAAGGCATCGGCGCCCATCAGTCGAGCGGCCAGCAGCGGCAGCGCCGCAGGAAGCATGAGCTCCGGATCGAGCTGCATGAGTTGGGCAACAAACTGGGCGGACTGCTTGGCCTGGTGCAGGTGATGAAGCATTGGATCGAGCATCTTGACTACCTCCGACCGTCCTAACGGTCTTCTTGGCACTGCCCTGTCGGCATCCCCTTGCCGCTGGCATAACGGTACTCAGCAAAAAAGGTTCCACTTGCTTTTCTCTCCCCGAACTTGGCGGCACCGGATCACGACATGGGGTCGATGGGGTAACGCCTCGGTATCGTCCGATGGCCTTTGTGTCGATCCGTCATGGTTGGCGGTGTCGAAACGTCACGTGCAGCAACCGGCACCAGGCCGCCTCCCGATCGTCTTGTCGCTCCTCGGCTTCGGGGTCGGCTGCGACGTGATGTACCTCCCCCCTCCGTCGAGCCGGACCGACGGCGGCCCGGTGTCGTCTCGTGGCGTGGTCAGCCACGAGGCCCGCTCCCAGCTCCGACGCTACCGGGACGCGGCCGGCTGCGAGTCGGTTCAGACCGTCAATCGGCGGTTTCGCCTGGTCACCGTGGTCGGTTCGGGGGGTCCGGAGCACCGGGTCCTCGAGGAGTCCTTCGATGTCCGCCATTGCCTCCAGTCTGAGAGCACAAGTTCAGAGGCGGTCATTACGGTCTGGCACCCGGACAGTTCGGCGACGTCGGCGCCGCTGTTCAGGATCGCCGGTCGAGGCAGTTCAGGGGAACCGGAGGGCAACCTGTACCGGCTGGCCGTGCATGGCTGCTGCGGCAGTCAGGACCTGGCCAGCTACGCGAGCCTCCTGACGGGTCGGTCCCTGTTCACCTCGAGCCTTCGGCCCCGGATGATCGAGGTGGCAAACCGGCCGATCCGCCGGTTTGCCGCCTTCCACGACACGTTCTCGGCCATGGCGCCAGCGGAGGCGGAGACCGACAGCACGGTCATCGGGGTCCTCCAGTGGGGCAACGACCAGGACCAGGCTCGCCGAATCCTGGTCCGAGCCGACCGCCCGGAGGCGTTTGCGGTCGAAGGTCTCCGGTTCGTCGAGGGCGGGAAGCCCCTCGGCGACACGACCTTGGTCATTTGGTCCGACCGGCCGGGGCGAAGGCTCGAGCTCGAGGTCAAGCTAGTCGCCCCGGGATCGGGCCGGCGCTTGGGCTTCCGAGTTCCCATCGTCAACCTCGACTTGGTCGTGTCCGAGGCCACAGTGCCGGGCGGGGTTCGGCTGGTAGGCGGGACGTGATCGCGGACCTGCTGCTCGACCCGAAGGGACACCCGATCATCGGTCATCGGGGAGCCTCCGGATTGGCCCCGGAGAACACAATGGCCTCGTTTGATTTGGCCCTGGCCCAGGGCGCCGAAGCCTTCGAGTTCGATATTCGCCTCACGGCCGACTTGGTCCCGGTGGTGTTTCACGACCCGACCCTCGACCGAACCACCGACGCGACCGGCCCCCTCAGCGCCAGATGGCTGGCCGAGCTCGAAGGGATCGACGCCGGGGCCCGGTTTACCCAGGACGGGACCACGTTTCCGTATCGGGGCCAGGGGGTTCGGATTCCCACCCTCGAGGCCGTGCTGGCCCGGTTTCCAGCGGTTCCCATGCTGATCGAACTCAAGCTCGCGGAGGCGGGGCAACCGGTTCGCCGGACCCTGCTCGCGGCCGGCGCGGCTGATCGAGTGGTGGTGGCCTCGTTCCAGCACGGGGCGGTCGACCCTTTTCGGGAACCCCCGTTCCTTCCGGGTGCCTCGCGCCGTGAAATCGTGGACCTGGCGTTCCGGTCTTTCCTGGGAATGAAGCCTCTGGACCTCGGCGTGGTGCTCTACCCAGTCCCGGACCGATACCGCGGCTGGATCCCGGTACCGACCCGTCGGTTCGTGCGAAATGCGGCGATCCTTGGCCGCCCGGTGCACGTCTGGACGGTCAACGATGTCCCGACGGCCGAGGCGCTATGGTCGGTTGGCTGCGCCGGAATGATCAGCAACTTTCCGGGCCTCCTCCGGGCGGCCCGGGATCGCCTCAAGGGCTGAAACCCGCCGGCCGATACTCCGAACCATGGCGACCACCCCAACCATCCTGGTCCGGTACTCCCAGGATATCGGGCTCGACACCCGGATGCTGGCGCGTTACGTCGGGAACCTCGAGGCGGGCCGCTCCAATGTTTCCGTCAATAGCGCGTTGTCGGTTGGCGACAAGGCTGATCACTTCCGCTTCAAGGTGACCTCGGACCAGTTTGTCCGGATTACCACCGGGGAGTTGATCGGCGGCCAGGGCCGGGGCGTG
This sequence comes from Gemmatimonadota bacterium, assembly GCA_043744895.1. Classification (GTDB taxonomy): domain Bacteria; phylum Gemmatimonadota; class Gemmatimonadetes; order Gemmatimonadales; family GWC2-71-9; genus SHZU01. The sequence continues at coordinate 2,955 of JAYTTT010000158.1, forward strand.
GAGCTCGCCAAGACGGGAACCGTCCGCTATCAGCTCCTGAGTGGGTCAGGCCAGGTGCGAGCCGACTCCGACCCCAACGCCGGGGCCGCCTATGAGGCCTGGCAGGACTTGAACTCCGCCACCAATCTGAAACTGGCGAAGGGGAGCTACACGCTGCGGGTGGCCCGGGACCGGGAGGCGATCGCGTCGAAGGAATACATCTATTCGTTCACCTTCCGAAGCGGCGTCGAAGCGATCGACAACGACCAGACCGATACGGCGTCGCGGGAATTCCTGACCACCGAACGACCCGCGCCGGCGGGAGCCACGTTCGATCAATACGCGAACGTCACCGCCGTGCTCGGCCTGTACACCGACGTCCGGGTCATCTGATTCTGGCCAGGTCGTCCAGCAGTGCCTTCGACGATACCCCTCGCCCCAATACGTCTCTGACAATCCGATCGGCCGGGCGGGCCAGTCCGAACCGATAGATTCGATCCGAAACCTGGCGATACCAGCTGGTCCGGCCCGTGGTGATCGGTCCATACCGCATGGCCAGCGTCCGCCGTACGTCGGCGACCACAAACGCCCCGAGGGCATAGTTCATCAGGTACCCGGGCGACTCGACCAGCTGTCCCCGCATGGCCCACCACGACCACTCCGGGTGAGGACGAATCTTGAGATACCGGCTCATCAGGTCGTCCCACACGGCATTCGGTGACGGAGCGCCCCCCCGGTGAGCCCGCAACTCGAACAGGGCCCACGCGATGTCGAGGATGACGCCGCCGTACTTGGCCCGAACCGACTCCGCGAGCGGCGCCGAGTGTCCCAGGAAGGTCCGCTGCCACGACGGCTCGAACACCTCGAGCGACGCCAGATCGGCGATCCCTTCGGTGAAGGCGTCGCTGTCGGGCCAATCGGCGTATGCGGGGCGCACCCGGATCGCCGCGATGTGGACGGCGTGTCCGGTTTCGTGAAGTAACTCGAACAGGTTGTCGAACCCGCCGGTCTGGTAGGATGTGAAGATCCACGGCTCCGAGCGGACCCACCGGCCGGCCCGTTCGACCGGCCGGGCGCCGAAGGTGGTGTAGGAGGTCGGGTACTTCGCTGGTCTCGGGTCGATGTCATAGCGGACCCCGAGCCGGTCGATCGACGCTCCCAGCGCCAGATAGAATCGGCGGTTGACGGGAATCAGCGAATCGCGCGGCACCAGCGGGCTCAAGGTCCGGCTGGCCGCCCCAACGAAGTGATGGAAGTCCCAGGGCTCGAGGACCGTATCAGGGAGCGTGGCCCGCCACGCCTCGAGGGCCGCGACCAGCCACCGTTCGAGCCCGGCCTCGGTCAGACCGGCGCTCGCCGCCCGCTCGGCGAACGGGTTCGAGGGCCGGGCCCACGAGGCCCGCCGGAGCGGAATCAAGACCCGATAGGGGCTGTCCGGCTCATCGGCGCCATTGACGGCCCGCCAGATCGGCTCCAAGGCACGGAACAATTGCTCCCGGCGGGCCCGGTCGTCCGTCGTGGCTAACAGACCGAGCACGGTGAGGCGGTTCAGGGTGTCGCGGCCGATGATGACGTGCTGGGCCGCGTGGCCATAGCAGGCAAAGATCCTGGCCTGCAGGCGACCGACCGCGCTGTCACCCTGGCCGATCGTCCTCGGGTCGTACCGGCACTCGGGCTCGGCCTCGCCGCTCCCTCCGGCGAACGTGCCGCCCGGTGGCCAGCCCATCCTGGAAAAGGCTTGATCGATGCGGGCAACGGCCGCCCGGTCGGAGGGCCGTAGCCGGGCGACGGCAACCCGAGCCAACTCGCCCCGGACCTCGTCGCGGATCGAGTCAGCCAGGCCCATGAGCCGTTCAAGGGTCTGGCCGTGGATCGAGGTTTGGACGCCGCGGTCTTTGGTCACGGCGATCTGGTCGCGAAGGTAGTGAAGCGAATCGTACCCGGCCTCGAGCCGGGCCAGCGGATTGTTCGGAGGCTGAGCCACAGCGGCCGCGGGCGCCAGGGCCGCGACGGCCAGCGCCGCGACCCCTCGAAGCAGACAAGTCATGGAAAGCCAATCTACCGCTCAGCCGGCCAGCTGCCGATAGGCCACCGGGGTCACCAAACGGGCCAGCAACGTCGAACTGACCAACCCGCCGATGATCACCTGGGCCAGCGGCGAATAGAGCGACGAGCCCTGAAGGGCCAGGGGCAGCAGGCCGCCCACCGCCGTCAGCGTGGTGAGCACGATGGGCACGAAACGAATCCGGCCCGCCCGCTCGATCGCCTCGATCAGCGGGACGCCCTCCTCCCGGAGCTGATTGGTGAAGTCGACCAGCAAGATCGAATTCTTGATTTCGATCCCGATCAAGGCAATGAAGCCGATCATCGCGGTAAACGAGAGGGTGTGACCGCCGATCCACAACGCCACCAGGCCCCCCACGACCCCAAGCGGAATCACAGTCGCAACGACGAGCGTCATCCGGAAGGTCCGAAACTCGAGAATCAGAATGACGAGCGTCAGGAACACGGCAACGATGACGGCGCCCGAGAGCCCCGAGAAGCTCTCCTGCCGGCTTTCGATTTCGCCCGCGGGCACCAACCGATAGCCTGCCGGCATGGACCACTGGCCAACCTCGCCCAGGAGCGTTTTGGTGAGCCGGTCGGTATTGTAGCCGCCGCGAACTTGGGCCGTGACGAGGACCGACCGTTCCTGGTTGTAGTGCTGGATCTCGGAGACGGAACTCTCGAAACCGATTGACGCGACCTGCAGCCGCGGCACGGCCGCGTTGGCGAAGCCGCCGACATACACCCCTCGCAATGCGGTCGGGGCCGCGGTCTCGTCCCGAGCGGTCGTTTCGGGCGGCGGGCCCTGGCGGACCCTCACCGCGTACTCCTCCCCGTCCACCTCCCGCACGGTGCCGGCCTCGAGACCGGCCAGCGCCATCCGAACGGCGCGATCGACGTCGACCGTTCGAACCCCGAGCAGCCCGGCCCGGCCCCGATCGACGACCACTTTCAGATCGGTCGATCGGCGAGCGAGCGGGTTCACCACGTTCCGGATTCCGTCGGTGGCCGCCATGACCCGCTCCAGCTTCGCGGCCAGCGCCGTCAGCGTGTCGAGGTTCTCGCCCAGCAACCGGATGGCGATCGGGGCCTCGATGGGTGGGCCATTCTCGAACGGTTTGACGTCGATAACCGCCCCCGGCATCTCATCGAACTCGGCCTGGAGTCGCTCGAACATCGCCGGCGTCCGTTTCGGATCGAACGCTCGGAGGAGGACGAACGCCTCGGCCACCGTGGCGCGCTCGTTTCGGGGAATGATGTTGTAGTACACGTCGGGGTTGCCGCGGCCGACGTTCATGAAGACCGAGCGGACCTCGGGCGTGGCCAGCAGCGCGGCCTCGACCTTCCGGGCAATCCGGTCGGTCTCGGCCAGGCTGGCCCCAACGGGGGCTTCGATCCGCACCAGGAACTGGGGAGTATCGGCCTTCGGAAAGAGGCTGAACCCGATCAGCGGCACGAGCCCGAAGCTCGCCACGGTCAGCACGGCCGAGGCAGCCAGTACGGTCTTGGGACGCTCGAGCGCTCGATGGAGCCAGCTCCCGTAGCTCCGGTCGATCAGCCAATTGAGCCCCCGCATGAACCGCTGTCCTGGTAGAGCCGTTCCGCCCGGGCCAGGTTCCGCTCGGCCTGCTCGAGGCCGGCCGTGGCCTTGGCCACGACCGCCCCGATCTCGGACAGCGCCAAGGTCGCGAGGACCTGCCCCTGCCCCACCACATCGCCGACATCGGCGGTGACGGACTGAATCACGCCGCCGATCTTGAACGACAGCAGGGTCTCCTCCTTGGCTCCGAGAAGGCCCGTCGCGGTCACCGCGTCCGACAGCACGGTATCCACGACCGGGGCGATCTCGACCACCGGGGCCGACCGCTCGGGGCCGGCATCGGCCGGCCGCCGACCGGTTGACGTGGCGCAACCCGCCAGGGCCGCGAGCACCGTCATCATCATCATCGTTTTCATGGAAGGTTTCCTCGGTTTCGATCGGCAACGGGATACCAGGCGGCGGCGCGATCCAGCTCCACACACCGCTCGAAGAAGTCGTACTGAGTGAGCACCGCGTTGGTCGCCGCCGCCGTATAGGCCGTTCGGGCATCGAGCAGCTCGATCGGGGCGGCCAGCCCTTCGCCGTATTTGCGGCGGACCAGCTCATAGCTTCGAAGCGCCGATGCCAGCCGGGCCGCGGCCACCGCGAGGGCCCGCTCGCCGGTGACGGCGGCCGCGTGCGCCGTCATGACCTCGAGCGCCACGCCGCGGGCGAGCTGCTCCGCCTCGAGCTGCCGGCGGTCGACAGTGAGCGAGGCCGCCCGCTTCCGGGCCCCGATCTGCCCCCCGCTGAACAACGTCCAGGAGAAGACCGCCGACCCGATCGCAAAGTCCTGGTCGGCCGCGAAGCGGTACCTGCGACCCTGAATCCCGTAGTCGAGGGCCAACGCCAGCGAAGGCATGGCGCCGGCTCGGGCCAGCCGCTGGTGCCCCCGGGCGACCCCGACTCCTGCCTCGGCCAGCGCAACCTCGGGGCGCCGGCTCACCGCGGTGGCAACGGCATCGGGCTCGGTGCCCCGAATGGTGACCCCGAGGCTCGAGTCAGGAAGGACTTCGAGCAGGCCGTCGAGCGGCCGGTCGAGCAGGAAGTTGACCCGTTGTCGGGCGGCTTCGACTAGGCGCTTGGTATCGAGGCGCCGCTGGTCGACCTCGCCCTGGTCGGCGCGGGCCCGGAGCACGGCATCCGGGGTTCCTCGGCCGGCGGCGACCAGGGCCCCGTTGACCCGAACGTTCTCGGCCACCAGGGCCGCGGTCGAATCGGCCAGTGCCGCGAGACTCCGCGCCTTGAGAAAGCCCAGATACGCCAGCCGAACCTGCGCGGCCACCGCGTGCCGCTCGGCGGCCTGACCGGCCACTTGGACCTCGACCGCCGCACGCGCGACCGACCGGCCGGCCCCGATCGCCGGCGAGAAGACCGGCTGCACCACCCGGATGGCGGTCTCCTGCTTCTGGGGAAACTGGAGATTCACGTCGGTCGGAAAGGCCGCCCGGCCGAGCAAACCGTTCAGGGCACCGAACGCCGGGTTGATTAGCCGGCCGATATTGGGGATCGCACCCTGGAGTTCGCTGTAGCGGGCCGTCAGGGTGACACTCGGTAACCGCGCCCCGCCCGAGGCGGCAAACTCCGCCCGGGCGGCCTCGACCCCCCGGTTGGCCGCGAGCGCCTCGGTAACCAGGGCGTCCAACGTCGGCTGCTGGGCCGCCGCCCGCCCTCCCAGTGCCAGCAGCCCAATCCCGAGCAGCAGCCCAATTTGCTTCCCTCGCATACCGCAGCCTCCGACGATCCAGGACGAAGTGGAGCGTTTATTCCACTTGTCAAGAGCGGCCGTTCGGGCCAGATTAGGGACATGGCCCAACGCCCCTCGATCACCACCACCAGCAGTCACCGGATTCCGGCCCAAGACCGGGGTCAACGGCGGGTCGACGACATTCTCGACGCCGCCGAACTGGTCATCGCCGACGTCGGGGTCGATCACGCCACGACCAACGCGATCGCCGAGCGGGCGGAATCGGGGATGGGATCGCTCTATCACTTCTTCCCGAACAAAGACGCGATCGTTCAGGCCTTGGCCGAGCGGTACACGGCCCAGATGGCCGTCGTCTTCGAGGAGATGCGACGTCCGGAGATGGCGACGATCCCGGTCTCGGACATGGTGAACCGGATCGTCGACCCGCTGGTGGCCTTTCATCGGCGGAGCCCGGCGTACCGGCACGTGTACCACGCCATCAACCGGCCCGGCAACCGGGCCCTGTGCGAGGCGGAACTGCAGCAGGGCATCGTGGCGTGGGTCGAGCAGCTGATTGCCGAGCGAGCGCCCAAGACCGA
>JAYTTT010000159.1:0-8788 GCA_043744895.1 Gemmatimonadota bacterium
ACTCGAGACCGGTGGACCACCGGCCAGCCGGAACGTCGTACTCCAGATCGTGGAGGGGGTGGGGAAGGGGACCGTGGTCACCATCGGACGGGACCGGCCGGCGTTTCGGATCGGGGCGACCGCGGGGGGTGACCGGGGCCAGGACCGGAACGATTTGGTCATCAGCGATTCGGCCCGGCTGGTGTCGCGGTTTCACTGTATGCTGTCGCGCACCGCCGCCGGCTATTGTTTAGTTGACTCGAGCACGAATGGGACTTTTCTGAACGGGGTCCCTGCGGCGAAAGGCGCCCAGGTCCTCCTCTCCGACGGCGACGAGATCACGATCGCCGAGGTGTCGCGCCTCAAATTTCTCCACCCCTGATCGGCTTAGAGAGAAACGTCGAAATCCGGCTCGGGGACCACGATCTCGCGTCGCTTTTCGGTCCCGTCGAGTTTGGCGAGTAAGGTGTACTTTCCGGGCTTCGGTACCTGGAGCCGAAAGCGACCGAGGTTGTCGCAGGTGACCGGGCCGCGATGCCCTTCAACCCGGACTTCTGCGCCGGGGACGGCTTCACCCTTGCTATCGCGGACGACGCCGCCGAACGCCAGGTACTCGTCGAGGCCGTTAAGCGGAGCGAGAAATCGCATGGTCTGGACGAAAACCGGCGGACCGGCGGGCAGCTTGTCGTGCTCGAGCGAGAGGTTGACGACGTAACTGAGGGACGGCTTGAGGTGATTCTCGAGGGCCGTCCAAAATTCGCCCGGGCTCTTCAACACCCCGTCCGGCTGGATGATCGCGGTCCGGAGTGGATGCTGTTGCTGCCGGAGTGCCCCGGCCCGGAGCTCATCGGGGATGTCGGGATAGCGAAGCAGGGTGCGAAGGGCTTGAAACAGCAGCCGGTGCTCGTCCTCAACTTGGCGAGTCCAGGCGGTGATGAGGTAGGTCACGCTGACCCGAATCGGCTCCCGGATCCGGACGGCGGCGCGGGTTCCGCTCCCAACCATCGCCAGCCCGCTCTGGCGGAGCTCGCGATTCTCCCGAATGTCGAACAGATAGCAATTGAGGGTAGGCTTCGAGATTCCCATCGACCATTCGCGGTTCGGCAGGTCGAAACTCACGTCGACATCGGACGGGTCGAGACCTCCTTCGCGAAGCAGGAGCTGCCGAATCGTTTCATCCAGCTCGGCGATCATCGCGCTCGCCGAGCCTTACTCGGTTTCCCGTTGCGGCTGGGCGACGATGCCGCCGGACGCAGCCGTGGCACCGGCCGTGTCCGCCGCCTGTTCGAACGAATCGTTCGCGGGGCCCACATGCATGCCGGCGCCGCTGTGCACGACCCCGCTCCGTTGCTGAACGACATGGGTCAGTTCGTGCCCAAGGAGTCCCTGGTCGGCTGGGGAGGCATCCTGCCGGAAGAAAATATCGCTGCCGGTCGTGAACGCTTTTGCGCCCAGCGAGCGATTGAGGGAGTCGGATTCGTCGTTGTGGTGAATCCGGACCCCGTCAAACGACTCGCCGAAGGAGTGCTCCATAGTCTCCCTGGACTTGCCGTCGAGGGGGGCCCCTCCGCTCCGCTGGGATTCGATCCGTTGCTGGAGGTGGTTGTCGACGGGCCCGCCTTCAAGGCCGACGACCGGCCCGGACCGCTGCAGGGTCGGATCGGCCTTGCGATCGATCTCTTTGTCTTTATCCTCTTCGGACGCCTCCCGTCGGATCACCGAGAGGTCGCGCTTGGTCTGGATGTCGTCTTCATCTTTCGCAGGTTCGCGCTGCGCCAGCATCCGTTGGATCTGGGCGTTGCCAACCTGCCGTTGCAGGGCGAGCACCGGGTGGACTTCGCCGCCGTCGGCTGACGGACTGGAGCTCTCCCGGCTGGGCCGGGCCAGGTTCTCGTGCTCTTGGGCTACGGGACTCAGATGGTTTGCCACAGGATCCTCCTCATCGGAAACCATGATCTGGGAACGCCACCCAACGAAGTTAGCGTTTTCTGGCGGGGAGGACAACAGATTCGGCTTCCGGTCATTCCTTGGCCCATCCCCCGAGGGCCTCCTCATCCAGCACCTTCCACAGCGGCGACAACCGGCCGAAGCTGGGTTCCAGTCTGGCGCTGGCCTGGACGGCGACGGATTTCGGCCCGACCCGGAAAATGAAAGTGCGGGCGACCGCCGGCCCGCCGCCCGTCGGACGGATTCCCGCCGGGATCGAAGCCAAGCCGGGAACCGTATCGGGCAACGTGCCGAAGCCGACCTTGGCGATCGCCGCCCGCAGCCGGGTCAACGCCCGCCGGGTGAGCCGTGGAGTTCCCCGGTCGGTCTTGGACATTGGGGTTGTTTCTCGCTCGATGCCGTCCGGCCCAGTCACCAAGTAGCGACCGTCGTCCATGATCCGGTAGCGTTCACCGGTTTCCTTGACCGCGAGCTCGATCAGCGCGGCGGGCGTTGTGGCGTCAGCCATGGGGCGTCCCTCTTCGGCGGATGTGGCGTTCGTTCGGGCCGGCCGTCGGGCTTGATCCGAGGCCGGTGAGCACGAAAGCAGCAGGGCGAGAAGAATCAGGATCATGGCGCCGCGAATCAGATGCCCCAATCGGCGGTGCCGGTCATCGTGCGGAGGGCTTCGAGGAAGCTGCTGTAATGCCACTTCTGGACCGTGGAGCCCATGCTCATCGCACTCTCACTGCTGCCGTGGGTCACGACGTCACCGGTCGTCCCTTTGATCATCGCGTCGTAACCCGCGGGCATGGCGGAGCCGGCGGCCACACCGGGGGTCGTGTACTCATCGTCGAGACCCAGCATGTGGCCGGTCTCGTGGAGGGCGGGATCTTGGGTTTGCTTCTTGCCGGTTTGGGTGTCCACCCGGCACCAGCTGACGTCGGCAGCCGCCCCGTTCTCGCCCTCGTTCCGGACCAGAATTCGATCGGCGCTGATGCCTTGGCTGGTCAGATGCCCGACCAGCGACGCCGTCCGCTTCCGCGCGAGGTCCATGTTGAAGACGGCGCCCTCGGCGGCCGTCTGTCCCCTGCTGTGGGTCTTGGAGGCTCGTCCGGTCAGCTCGATGTGCATGGCGGCATCGGCCTTCATCGCGGTGACCATCGGTGCCGCGGCTCCGATGCCGGCCGCGTTGAGGACCGTCTGATTCACGCCGAACGGGATCTGAGTCGTGGCGTTTCCCCAGTCGAGCTTCTGTTCCGGACGCATGTCGTTACTGTCGAGGCTGGCCGTGCCATGTCCAGCCCCGCCCGGATTCGGCAGGCAGAAGTTGCCTTGGTGGTGGGTCCCTGGGGGGCAGATTGAACTTTGCACCATCGCCGCGTCGGGCGGGTACTTCGCGACCGTCGCGATGAAATGAGGCTTGGTATTGGCCTCCACGACCTTGACGGTGGTATCCACTCCGACCGCTCGCCAGCCCTTCTTGATGCTTTTGAATCGGTGCTTATCGGACCACAGCCCGGCCACGTCCGTCAGGTACTGTTTCTTCCATTTCGCGGCCTCGGCGGGTTTCCAGGTAAACTCGCTGCCCCGGAACCCGGCCGGCACGTTGCCTTTCTTCCCATTCACGAATTTGAACTGGACCTTGAGCGTGACCGCCAAGCGCCCGGTGGCCGGATCGAAGGCGACATCGAACTGGCCCAGCCCGCTTGACGGTTTGTGGTTCTTCAGCGGCGCAACTTTGGTCTTTCGGAACGCCGCGATCTCGCCGTCGATTCGGGTCCGGTCCGCCGGCGTGATTCCCTGGAGCAAGTCCATCAGCCCGCCGAACAGGTCGCGTTGGACGCTGCGCCCCCCTCGGCCCAGCATCGGGGCGATCCGCCGGTTGACCTCACGGTTCCCGACCAGCTGGTTGAGGGTAGTCATTCGCTCGGCGACCGAGCTGGCCGGACCTGGTTGGATTGACGTGGTGGTGTCGCGGTCGGCGTCGGCCACCCGAGCCTTCGATCGCCGGGAGCAGATGGTCCGGGCCTCACCTCGTTCGAGGGAACTCCGCGGGCTCATTGAATGGCTGAAACTATTTGGGGCAGTTGCACTGCTCGGCATCCGGGCAGTTGCACTCTTTGTGTTCGTCCGGTCCAGGGTGGCCGGCGGGGCCAGCCGGGGATCGGAACACCCGCCCGACGTGGGCGTTACCCAGGATGACTTGGCGCTGGAGCACAGCAGCCGGCCGGAGGGCCGTCGGGCCGGCGAACGGCGGGGCCAGGATCGGCTCTGGGGCGGATTGGTCCGCGGATCTGCGGGTTCGGGTTCGGTCCGCCTCGCGGTCAGCCGACTGTTCGAAATTCATCCGTGGCTCCCTTGGCGAATGCGAACCAACTGCCGAAGTCACCCTCCGTCACCAACTTACCCATCTTCTGATACTCGCGCTTGACCGCCCGAATCAGGTGGCTCATTCCGATTGTGCTGCCGTCATCGGCCGCAAGGTACGCGGCGAGGAGCGCGATGTTGCGGATATTGCCTCCCGCAAGTTTGAACTGTTTTGCCAAGAGGACGAAGTCGACCTCGGCCTCCACCGGCGCTGAAGCGGGGAAGACCTTGCGCCAGATCCGGATCCGGTCGGCGTCCTCGGGGAACGGAAATTCGATCGTGACGTGGAGCCGCCGGATGAAGGCGTCGTCGAGGTTCTTCCGAAGGTTCGTGGCGAGGATCGCGACGCCGTCGAACGCCTCCATCTTCTGCAACAGGTAGCCGACCTCGATGTTCGCGTACCGGTCGTGGGCGTCCTTCACTTCGCTTCGCTTGCCGAACAGCGCGTCGGCTTCGTCGAAGAACAGGATCGCATTGGCCTCCCGGGCCGCCGAGAATACCTGGTCCAGGTTCTTCTCGGTCTCGCCGATGTACTTCGAGACCATGGTCGACAGATCGATCTTGTAGAGCTCGAGGCCGAGGTCGCTGGCGATGATCTCGGCCGCCATCGTTTTGCCGGTGCCCGACGGTCCTGCGAAGAGGACATTGACGCCCTTGCCCATCGCGAGGTGGCGGTCGAAGCCCCAGAGCTCCAACACCGTCTTCCGGTGCCGTACCTGCAGGCTGATTTCACGGAGTTGAGTCACTTGATCCGCCGGAAGGACGATGTCGTCCCAGCGGTAGGTCGTAGTAATCTTGTGAGCGAGCGAATCGAGTCGGCCGGACGATTGGGCCCGGCAGGCGGCGAAGAGGTCGGCCGATTCCACCCGCACGTCCCCTCCCGTCCCGGCGGTTCGCCAGCCGGCAATGGCCCGCGCCATGTGGGCCGCGTCACGAATCTGGCCGGCCGAGAGGCGGAAGGTGCGGGCGATGATCTGAAGCAGCGATGGGTCCGGGCCGGCGCCGTTGAGCCTCCGGGCCCAGAGCGTCTCCCGCTCGCTGAAGCTGGGGGCCTCAAGCTCAACTCGAACAAAGGCGGTTTCCCGGAGCTCTCCCCGGGCGTCCCACGGTCGATCGAGCGACAGGAACGAGAGGCCGTCGAAGGTATCCAGGGCCGCCACGAGCATGGCGCGCCATCCCGGCTCGGCTCCTTCTTTGAGGATGCGGCCGGCGCCGAGCCAAAATACCGCGGCGCCACGAAGCGAGGCCTCGCGAAGCACCCGCTCGATCGCCCCGCGGGCGGTGGCGTGCTGGTCGGAATCCTTCTCGTCAGTGCCGATGAGGCGGTCCACCACGGCAATCAACAAGGGACGGTCTTCGAGTTTGGCGAGGGCCTGGGCGACCGCCAGCCGACCCGAGCCGTAGGTGCCCTGAAGCCCGATCACCAACCCGCCGCGGCGCCCGCGGACGGTGGCCCGGAGACGATTCACGAGATCGTCGCTGAGGAGCAGTCCGTCGAGGGCGCGATCCGGGCGTTCGACCGTCACCGCCCCGGCAATGGCCGCGTCGACCGGTGCCGTCTCAGCGGAATCACCGAGGAGCTCCGCCACGATCCGATCGTCGACTTTGATATAGCGGGCCAGCAATGGCGAGTGGCGTTGTCCATCTTCGAATACTTGGATCAGCCGGTACCGAACCAGCGCCCCGGCCGGACCAAACGAAGCCCGCGCTGCGATCCGCTCCGCCGGGGACTGGGTCAGTAACCGAAGCGTGAGCTCCACCGTGGGGCGCTTCTTGGTGACGTCATCCTGGATGTAGCCAAAGAGTCGTTCGAACCGGAGATCGAGTTCGGCGGCAACGCCGACGAGGAGCACATCCCGCTCGAACGCCGACAAACCGAAGATCTGCCCGATCCGAGCGAGCGGGAACCGAATCCCCGCTGCAACGGCCGTGGTCTCACTGTCGGCCAGATCGGCGCGCGCCGCGGCAAGCTCAGCCCGCCGCGTGACCAGCTCGGGCGCCATGCCGGACGGGCCTGCTCGCAGCAGTTCCACCTCGGCGTCCGGGACGTAAAGCCCGCGATACTCGTCGGCGGCAAGGGCCCCGAAGGACGCCCGGGTGGCGTCAACCTGCCACGCGAGGAGCTCGCGGAGCCAGGCAAGGTAGCGGGCTAGGTGTTCCGTGGCGTTCGCAAACGCTGGACGGGCTGTCATCAGAGTGGCTCCTAACACAGGGCCTGAACCGTCCAAGCTATGGGCGCCTGCCGCCGGCCGAAAGGGCCGGAAATCATCAGCTATTGGACTGGGGACGAGGCACCCTCCCTTAAACATCGGTATATTGAATTTCGTCGTCAAACGAGGCGCGGTGGAAGGGCTCCTTCGCGAACGACCGAAACCGAGACGCGCACCGACCGGCCAATTGAATCTGGTCGGGAACACGGTCGCCACCGATAACCGGGGCGGTGGAATCGCGAGTTCCCCCGGCGCGAGTTCTCGTTTCCGAGCCACTCTCCAACTCCAGCGAACGGTGGGCAATGCCGCGGTCGCTCGGAGACTCAAACGGTTTCGAGACGTTGGGGGCCCAGCCCCAGTTGTTCAGCGACTCTCGCTCGACGACCTCATCCCGGATGCAATCCTCGGTCCGATCAAGTCGCTCGTCAACCAGGGCTCACGTTTCAGCTCGACCGTGATCTCCAAGTCCGAGACGGCGGTTGCGGGCGCCCAGTCAGGGACGGAGGCGGCGGCAACCCATGCCGAAACCGAAGCAAGCACGGGCCTACACGCGGAACAATCGAAGGGCGAGACGGCTGCGGCCCAAGCGGAGGCCCAGGGTGCGTCTGCCGAGGGGACTGTCACCTCACGGAAAGCCGCTGGTCAGGCCCAGGCCAACCAGATCAAAGCCGCGCTTCCGGCCGCGGAGTACGAAACGGGTCTCGCTATCCCCGTCAGAATGGTCGGCGCTAGCCGAGGCCGCCGAGGAGCGCGGCGTCTACGGCGTTGCCTTCTTTGCCCGCGGTCGAGCTAAGGGGCCGATCACTGTGATCGATGAGGAAAAGGACGAGTGGGAACTGGTCAAGAGGGCGGAGAGCGAGCTGACGCTGCTCGACGCGATGCGCGAATGTAACCATCGGGCGGGATAGCCGTTACAGTTCGTTGAGGGGACCTCGCCAACGCGAAAGAGCTTGGCGCTCATAGCCAAACGGCATATCTTCAGGCCTGCGGCCCTACCGACCACAAGGACGACGTGCCAACCCCAGCTCGCGAGAAATCAGCGCTAGCGCGTCACCGGCACACCGGGAGCAACGGGAGTTCCGAGGCTTTGGGGTCGGCAACGTTGGAGTCGGGCCCGGAACTCGAAATCAGCCGCCTCCTCCGCGCCGGAGTGGTCGGAGCGCCGCCCGACGATGGCGGGCGTCCCGGCGCGGGATCGCTCGATTTCAACTCCCGATCCCGTCTAGCGCTCCAGCTGCAACGCTCGGTTGGGAACGCGGCGACGCTTCGAACGCTCCACCGAACCCCACCCTCCATTTCTCCAAGCGGTGCCCCAGCTTCGCTGCCGGCGCTCGATGCCTCCGCCCCCGAAGGTGAGGCCATGGGCGGTGGCGGCGTCGCAACGGCGGGCTTGGTACCTCCCGTCGCGGTCGATGGCCCCCCGGCTGGTCTCGACGCTGCCGGGTCGGCGCCGGACTTGGGGCTCGGTGGCTTCGACCATGACCTTGGCGCGGTTACCGCCGGGATCGGACTCGACCACCACTCGATACCTGACCTCGGCGGCCTTCAGGGGGAAATCCTCGGAGCCGGCGGACAGGATCTGGCGCCATCACGGTCCGGCGGGGCCGGGAGCTCGGCGGGCGGGGGCGGCGTCGGGACCATTCAGCGCTTCCCCGAACTCAAGGCCCCGCTGGCCGAGCCGGTCGTGGAGGCGCCGGAGGCGCCCCAGATTGAGGCGGCTCCCCCGGCGGGCGAGGTGGTTGGCGCGGTCCAGGCTGGTGAGGGCCATGTGAGCGCGGCGGGGCACCCGCCCAAAGGGGGCGGCGGAATTCTCGACACGATCGTCAACCAGGCCAAAGGCTGGGTGACCGACAAGGTTTCTCGGGCGGCCGGCATGGTGGGCCGGGTCGGCGGCACCCTCTCGAGCCTGTTCAAGGGACCGCTTACCAGCGCGTTCAACATGGCGAAGCACGCGGCCTCAGGCATTGTCAACGTGATCAAGAATGGGGTCGGCAAAGTCTGGAACGGGATCAAGAACCCGCTCAAGGCGTTGCAGCGGGGCGTTGGGAACGTGGTCCGTCGGGTGATCAAGTCCGCGTCCCACGCCATCAAGCCGCTCACCAGCAAACTTGGCGCGCTGATCCGGGGATTGCTCAACGGCGGTGGCGACCTGGTCGGCGCCATCACGGCCAAGATCGCCGGGGCGATTTCCAGGATTGGTGCCGCCCTCGCGGCGCTCCCCGGCAGGATCATCGCCGGCATCACCAGTGCGATCACCAGGATTTCCAATGGCCTCCGAGCGCTCGTCGCGGCGGTGGCCTCCA
>JAYTTT010000160.1:0-8727 GCA_043744895.1 Gemmatimonadota bacterium
CAAGTATTGGGACATCGCCGGGAGGAGATCGGCCGCCCGGACGATCATGGTGACCCGCCGGGCGTACCGGGAGAAAAACAGGGTGCCCTGTCCCGCGGAGTTGGCGCCGCCGACGATGCAGACGTCCTTGCCGCGATACCGGGCGGCCTCCGTCATGGCCGCTCCGTAGTAGACGCCCACACCCTGAAGCTCCGCGAGGCCGGGCAGGTTGAGGATCCGGGCACTCATCCCGGTGGAGATCACTACCCAGTAGGCCGTGAAGTTCAGTTCCGTCAGCCAGCGTGACCACCCGGTACGGATCCTCGCGGCGGAGTCCGACCACTTCCTGCCCGGCAAGCACCTCGGCACCGAAGCGCCGCGCCTGGGTCGGGGCCCGGTGGGCCAAATCGGCGCCGGTAACCCCGGCCGGGAAGCCGAGATAGTTCTCGATCAGGGAGCTGGTGCCGGCCTGTCCGCCGGTCGCTTGGCCCTCGACGATCAGCATCCGGAGCCCTTCGGAGGCGCCGTAGACGGCGTTGCCCAATCCGGCTGGCCCGCCCCCGACGACGATCACGTCATAGAATGGACGGCCGGCTTGGGTCTGGAGGCCGGATTTGGCCGCCAGCTCCATGTTGGAGGGAGCGATCAGATAAGTACCGTCGGGAAAGACCACGATCGGGAGCCGCGTCAGGTCGCCCGCGAGCGACTCGGCCAGCGTTCGGGCCGTGGGATCACGATCGAGATCGACCCACTGGTACGGCACCCGGTTGCCCGACAGGAACTCCTTGGCCTCGAACGAGGCCGGCGACCATTCGGATCCCATGACCCGGATCCCGTCGAACGATGGGGTCGAGCGGGCCCGCCATTCCGACAGCAGGTCGTCGAGCACCGGATAGAGCCGCTGGTCGGGCGGATCCCACGGTTTCATCAAGTAGTGGTCGAGGGCAATCTCGTTGATGCCCGCGATCGCCACGTCGGTATCCGCATAGGCGGTCAGCAGGACCTTGCGAGCGCCGGGATGAAGCCGGGTCACTTCACGCAGCAGTTCCAGGCCCGTCATGCCGGGCATCCGCTGGTCCACGAGGAACAGGGCCACCGGCACCCCGCGGGTGGCGAGTTCGCGCGCCGTCTCGAGTCCGTCGGCGGGCGAACCGGCCTTGAGGATTCGGTAGTCGGCCCGGTAGTGCTGCCTCAGGTCGCGCTCGATGGCGCCCAGGACGGCCGGATCGTCGTCGACGGCGAGAATGACCGGTTTGGTCAGGGGGCTTCGATCTGGCGGCGCAGGTCGGCGGCCTCGGCGAGCGTGAACGAGTTGAGCTGGACGACCCGGGCGCGGGCCCGGAAGTCGGCGGGCACCACGTTCATTGCCTCGGGTTTCGATGCGACGTCGATCACGAGCCAGGCTTTGTGCTCCCCGTCGAGGCAGCCCCAGTCGGCGTGGGTGAGGAAGTGCGATCCGCTCCGGAGCAGCACCTCGATGGCGTGGATGCAAGCCGTGGGGGTGGCGTCGTGCTCGACCTCAATCAGAAAGCGGGGCATCGGGTACCCTTGGGAAGCGGAGAATGAAAAAGAATTTTTACCTGCCGCAGGGCGGGTGCGCAAATGGCGGGGAGGCGATCCCGGACCGCCCGCATCGCACGGCTCCGGGGGCCGAGAGGGGTGATGGCCGTTCAGACCTTGTAGAAAATCCCTTTGAGGTAGAGAAAATGGCACAGCTTCCACTCGAGGGCGAACACCACGAGCGCCGAGACGATGCCCATCACCGCCAGGGGAACGCCCGCCATCGCCATCAATCCGTTGGTGATCGCGCTGATGTACCCGGTGAACCACCGCGATCCCACGATCTCGAAGAAGAGATAGATGAAGAGTGAGTTCATCCCGACCACGGTGAAGAAGGTGATCAGCGGGCGTCGCTGCCGGACGTCGATCATCCAATAGCAGGCCGCCAGGCCGAGGAGAACGAACCCACCCGAAACCAGGACGAACGACGTGGTCGCGATTCGCTTGATGATCGGGGTCGTCGTCACGTCGAGGCCGAAGCCCGCGACCAGCGCGACCATGCCGGCGACGAGGAGCCAGCGAACTTTGGCCTCGCTGCTTTGAGAGGAGATCAGCAGCTTCCCGGCCACCGCACCCCAGATCGTGTGGGCCGCGGTCGGGAGGCAATTGATTGCGACCCAGCCGTCCGGGTTGATCTTCCTCATCAGCACGAGGTCGAGGTAGTTGCCGAAGTTGTGTTGGTCGGTGAACGGCTGGTCGAACCCGGGGATGGCGGAGAGCCGATAGAGCACCTCGGTCAGTACCAGCAATCCGACGCTGAATCCGATCTGCCACCGCGCCGGCCACCGGAACACCAGGAAGGCCACCAGCAAAGTGAAGGAGAGTTGGGTCAGCACGTCCCACAACTCGAAGGAAAGGCCTTTGGGCCGGACCGCATAGTCGAGGACGCCCCAGAAGAAGAGCCAGCCGGAGCGCTTGAGTGCTTTCGTGAAGGAGGCGCTCCAGGCCACGCCCCCGGCCGCCTGCCGCTGGAGCGAGAGGGCCAGTGCGGTGCCGGCGATGAACATGAACCCGGGCTGGATCAGATCCCAAAACCGGAGCCCGTGCCACGGGTGATGATGCAGCTGAACCGCGATCGCGTGGAACGGGGTACCGTCGAGTTCGAGCAGTCGGACATAGAGTTCGGTGCTCTCGAGCATCAGCAGGACCATGATCAGGCCCCGCATGAAGTCGAGCGAGAGCAGGCGCTCGGGACTGGGGGGTGCCGATTCGGTCATAGTTCCTGTCGCTCCAGTAGCCACCACGCCCCGGCCAGGCTCGCTCCAATGATGCCGGCGCTCCCGCCGAGCGCGGGCCAATGGGCGGGCGCGGCCCCGGCCATCAGGGCGGCGGCCCAGCTGAGCAGTTGCCCGGGCAGGTACGCCCCCACGCTTGGGATCGAGCCGACGAGCGCCAAGACGGCCAGCGCCCCGAACGCCATCCCGCCCGCCGCGGCTTGTGACCCCGCCAGCACGCTGCACAAGAGGGTCACGCCGACTGGCACGAGCAGGTAGCCGAAGATCAAACCATTGAGCGCGATCCAGGCGAACGGATCGGGCGCGTGGAAGAGCAGGGTGGTGTAGTAGTAACCCGCCAGCGCGGCGGCCCCGAGGCTCACCGCGAAGGTCCCCGCGATCGCGGCGAACTTGGCGCCGAGGAACCCGCCTCGCGAGAGTGGCTTGACCAGGATCATGGCCGCCGTGCCGCGTTCCTTTTCGCGCGCGACCGCGCCCATCGTCGTGAGCAGCGCCACCACCAGCCCGAACTGGGTCACGTTCTTGAGATACTGCCCGAAGGCATCGGTGATCGTCGGGGGCGGGATCAGCTGCGCCATCGCCGCTCCGTTGGGAAGCAGCTTGATGATCTCGGGAGTGAACTTGGCGGTCAGTGGCGAGAGGAGCCCGAAGAAGACCAGGACCACGAAGCTGATCAGAAGCCGGTGGGTTCGGCGTTGTTCCATCCACTCCTTCCGGACCGCCGCCCCAAAGGCGCTCATCGGTGACCGTCCCCGCTCACCAGCCGCAGAAAGACCTCCTCGAGCGAGGGCCGCATCATTTCGTACCGGGTCAGGGCCAGCCCGGCGCCTAACGCCGACGGGAGGAGCTCCCGAGTGGCGGCGGCGGGGTCGTGGACCACCACCCGGGCGGTCGAGCCCTCGACCGATACCGTGTCGACCCAGCTCGAGGACCGCGCGGTCCCGGCCCATTGAGCGAGCCTGGCCTGCTGGTCGGGGGCGGCCTCGAGTTCGAAGACCGGCGTCGCGTACCGGCTGGCCAGCGTTTCGCGCGAGGCCTGGGTCACCAGCTTGCCCTTGGCGACGATCCCGATCGTGTCGCAGACCCGCTCGACATCCGCCAGGATGTGAGTCGACATGAACACCGTACATTGGCCCTGGAGCCGCCCGATCAGCTCGAGCACCTCTTTTCGGCCGCCGGGATCGAGGGCGCTGGTCGGTTCGTCGAGGAACAGGACCTCGGGCCGGTTGACCAGCGCCTGGGCCAGCCCGAGCCGCTGACGCATCCCCCGCGAGAAGCCGCCGATCCGCCGATCCCGGACCTCGGCCAGACCGACGAGCCCGAGCAGTTCAGTGACCCGGCTCGCCCGGTCGGTGGCCGCCAGTCCAAAGATCCGGGCGACATGGTCCACCAGCTCCGCCGCCGTCATCCACGAATAGAACGCCGGCTCTTCCGGAAGATGTCCGATCCGGCGGGCCACCTCCCGCCCGCCGGCGGTGACCTCCGCCCCCGCCACCCAGGCTCGCCCACCGCCGCCCCGCGCCAGGCCGGTGAGGATCCGGATCGTCGTAGTCTTGCCGGCGCCGTTGGGTCCGAGGAATCCGAACACGGTTCCCGGTGCCACGGTCAGGTCGAGCCCATCGAGCGCCCGGACCGCGCCGTAGGCCTTCGTTAGGCCTTCGATCCGGATTGCGTCCATCTAATCCTTCCGGCCAACCGTGAAGTAGAGAATCGGCCCGATCAGCTGCCCCATGATGATCACGACCGCCCAGAGCCACTTGGGCCCATTGAGCCGGTCCCGGCCGGCGAGATCGCGGAGGGCCACGATCATCAGCCAAAGCTGCAGGAGCAGGAGCGGCACCAGATAGGGGAGCCACGGCCGAATCACATCCATGGGGGCCTCTCAATGCGATCGGATCAGAGTCAGTGGCGGATCCGGCGGTAAGCTGCCCCTGGAGTCACCGGATTGGTGAACCTATCCCCGCCAGCCCGGAAGCCCAAGTCTCACCCCCTGAGCGCCGAGTGCCGAGCGCCGAGCGCCGAGTGCCGAGTGCCGAGTGCCGAGCCCTAGCCCTCCCCTCAAATCGGCGATACCCTAAGGCGCTCCTCACCCATTCCCTCAACTCATCCGACAGGGGACCTCATGAACATCGAACGGATCGCAAAGATGGCGGTGGCGGCGGCGGTGGTGTACGTCGGGTTCGACTACATCATGCTCAACTACGTGTTAACGGGGACCATGGCATCGATGGCCTCGATCCTCAACCCGACCGCGCCGTCGATGGCGATGTGGATGGTGGCGGATGTGGTGGCCGCCATTGTGCTGGTGGTGGTGTTCGATCGGGTCCGGGGCAGCTTCGGCGCCGGAGCGGTCGGGGGTGCGACGTTCGGGGTCTACGCCGGCCTTCTGACCAACCTCCCGATGTGGATCAGCTTGCACCTCTTCCTCAAGGATTTTTCCTACGGCGCTGCCTGGGTGTTCACCGCCTACGGAGTAGTCGCGAGTGTCCTGATGGGCGCGGCTGCGGGCGCCGCCGCCGGCAGCGAGTCCAAAGCGGCCTGATTCTCGGCCTTCTCCAGGCGGGCGCCGACCGCGCCCGCTTGGGAAGGCTCTATCGCTATTTGGTAAATCGGGCGCTCTGCTCGGCAACGCAAAGCCAGCGGCCGTCAGACTGCTTGATCCAGGTATCGGTCCACCGAAACCGATGTCGACATTCGGCTCCTCACGGTTGGTGGTGGAATTGAGACGTTCAGCGGACTTACGGCCTGTCGCCGGACTTGGCAAGCTCCTTCGCCTGGTGGTCTTCGCTTCCTTCGGCTGCCGCCCAGCCCCTTGGGCGGTCCCGGCCGATCAGCTGGTGGCCGCCTATCTGGATCACTACTTCGCCGTCTATCCCTCACGGGCCACTCAAGCTGGGCAGCACGAGTTCGATGATCGCCTCGAGACCCTCACCGCCGGCCGGCTCTCGAACTGGCTGGCGTTCAACCTGGCGATGGGCGACTCGGTTTCGGCGGCGCTCGCGTCCAACCCGAGCTTCGAGGATCGCATCGACCTCGACTTGCTCCACCGCCAGATCAAACGCGAACGCTTCGATCTGGTGACCCGGGACCGGTCTCGGCGGGATCCCCTCTTCTGGAGTACGCCGATGGCCGAGGCAACGATCTTCTTGCTGCTCCGGCCGGAACGTCCGTTGGCCACCCGATTCAACGCGGCCCGGCAGCGGGTCCTGGCCCTTCCGGGCTTGGCAGCCACCGCACGGGCCGGCCTAACGAGCGGCGACCCCTCCCGCATCGTGCCCGAGTTCGCGACCCTGGCCTCGGGGCAGGTCCGATCGGCGGCGGCGTTCTATCGCGAGGGTTTCATCGACGCGGGTGCATCGCTCCCGCCGGCGGTCCTCGATTCGGCCCGTGCGGCCGTCGTGGTGGCCGCCGCCGCTCTCGACTCTCTGGCCGGCTTCTTCGACTCCCTGGCCACCCGAGCCACCGGCAACGCCCGCCTGGGCTCCGACTACCCAGCCCTCTTCGCGTTGGAGACTGGGATTGCCGAACCGGTTGACAGCGTGTTGGCTGAGGCCGAGCGGGACTTGGAACTGACCGTGACCGAGGCCGCCCGCTACGGCCGTTCGGTGTGGGACTCCGTCTTACCGGGCGTGTCGCCACCGGCGGACGATCGTCAGGCGCTCCGCCTCTTGTTCGGGGCCGTGGCCGTCGCCCGCGACTCGGTGGTCGCGCCGTACCTGGCCTACTGGCAATCGCTGGTCCCCGCACTGGAGGCCTTCGTCCGAGCCAAGGACTTGGCCACTCTGCCGTCCGACCGGACCCTCGCGGTGGGGACCTCGCCGCCCTACTTCGCCGGCCAGTCGGTGGGCGGGGTCTACGGGGCGGGCCCGTTCGAACCGGGGGCGGTCACCTTCCTCTTCGTTCCGGTCCCCCGTGGCGCTGCCGACGCGGCCGGCCGGGCCTCGTTCTTTGCCGATTTCAACCGGCCGTTCACCAAGATGATCGCCGCCCACGAATTGATCCCGGGTCACTACCTCCAAGGACGGATCGCGGCTCATGGGTCGCGACCGATCCGGTCGATCTTCGCCGACGGGGTCTATACCGAGGGCTGGGGCACCTTCGCCGAGCGCGTGATGCTCGAGGCCGGTTGGGGCGGACCACTCGAGTGGCTGGCCCACTACAAGAAGCAACTCGAGAACACCGCCCGGACCATCGTCGACATCCGGGTCCACACCAAGGGACTGAGCCGGGACGGCATGGTGGCCTTGGTCCGAGACCGCGCCATCCAAGGCGACCAACTGGCCCGCAACATGTGGCAAAGGACCCTGACCACCGCCCCCCAGATCACCACCTACTACCTCGGCAACCGGCAAATCCGGTCGATCTACGTCGAGGCGAAACAACGGCCGGGTTTCGTCCTCGGCCGCTTCATCGACCGGATGATGTCGTTAGGCGCGGTTCCGATTCCGCACTATCGGCGCCTAGTGCTGTCCGAGAAACCCTAACGACAGCTGTGAGCGTGATCGGCTGGGCTCGCCAGTCCATAGCGTCCCATTGATCGGTGGTCGCCCCAGTCAAACGTGAGGCCGATGCTCACCGAGTTGAACCGGTTCTTGCCGTAGGTCGCCACCGCGTCGAACACGCCCCCGCTCGCCGAACTGACCCGGCCGGCCGTGGCTTCGCCGAAGAGCGTGACGCAGCCCCGGTCGAGGAACCGACCAGCCGGCACCGTGGCACCCACGGTATGCGAGGTCCACCGGGTCACGCCGAGGATGCTGTTCTCGAGGTGGGGCCGAAGGGAACGGAAGGGGGAGGTCCGCTCCTCCTCCGGCCGGTCGGTCGCTTCGAACCGGTACTGGATCTGGACCCGCGGTCCCCGCCAGACCACCTCGGTAAGCCAGCTGTCGAATCGGAAGAACCCGTCGAGCTCCGAGGTTCGAGCCCACTCTCCGAAGAGGGCCAATCGGGGTCCGGCCGGATGGAAGGTTGCCCCGACGTGCCGCTTCGTTTGGTCGGCGCCGGCCCCGGGCCGGTGCTCAGGCGACCTAACGCTCGCCAGGGAAACCGTGGCCTCGGCCACGTCGCGATGCCGGGCGGTGGCCCGGAACGACCAGGAGTCGCCGAACCGGCCTTTAATCCGGGGCCATTGACCCGGCCGTTCCGGCTCGTCGCCGTTGAAGATCGAGCCTTCGAGCAGGGCAGGGCCGACCTCGACTTGGAGACCCGCCACGGCCCGCTCGAGAATCTGGGCCAAGTGATGGTTGACCGGATAGCGCCCGAATGGCCGCGACATCGGATCGGCCGAACCGAAGGGCACGAACCCCTTGCCGAGGAAACCGCCGACCCGGCACCGGAGGCCTGCGCCACAAGGGATCGAGCGGACCCCCTCGACCATCAGTTCGTGCCAGTAGGTATGAGGATGGCGGCGGTCGACGAATCCTTCCCCCCAGGCGCCGGGCGTCAGTTCGCCCCCCGGCATCGTCAGCCCTTCGAGATTCACGGTGGCCCGGGCGCCGAAGGTTGAACCAAATCGCACCGCCGCCATGACGACCGGTTGGATCAACTGAACCTGGGATGCAGCCCGGGCTTCGGGGGTCGGGTCCACTCGGTGGAACACCGCGATGGCCCGGGCCGCGATCGTAACCCTGGTCTGGGCCTGCCCCTCGCTCGGGCCTGGCGTTACCCACCAGGCTCCGAAAAGGAGGACGACGGCGACGGGGCGCATGATGGACTTCATGTTAGTGGGGACGGTACATTTTCGGCCATCTCCGACCCCATCCTTATGCCTATTCGCCGCACTCCGCTCGTGGCTGTGATCGTCGCCGGCTTGGCGCTCTCGCTCCTCCCTGACCACGCCACTGCCCAAGAGGCCCGGCGTCGCTGGGAACGGCTCTGCCAGATTCGGGAGGAAAAGTTCGACCGGGTCCTGCCAGAGGTGATGCGCGAGAATCAGATCGATATGTGGATCGTGGCC
>JAYTTT010000161.1:0-8714 GCA_043744895.1 Gemmatimonadota bacterium
CCCTGGGGCGCCCGAACCCGCCCCGCAACCCCCGTCAGCGCCCCCAGCGCGATCAGATAGGGAAGCATCAAGAAGAACTGGTAGGGCACCTCGAGGCCCATCGCTTGAAACGCGAACTGGAGCGCCGTCAGGGCCCCAAAGGCCAGTGCCGCCCACAGCACCCCGGCCGGCTGCCACCGCCCCAGCACGACCACCGCAATCGCGATGAACCCCCGACCCGCAGTCATCCGCTCGGCAAAAGCCCCAACCTGGGCCAGTACCAGCGTAGCGCCCGCCACGCCCGCCATCAGGCCCCCGACGACCACCGCCATCGTCTGGTACCAGCGAGTGTCGATCCCGATCGCCCGCGCGGCACTCGCCGACTCCCCCACCGCTCGGAGCCGAAGCCCGACGGTGGTTCGATTGAGGAACCACCAGATCGCCGGAACGGCAACCAACGCGAAATAGGTCAGCGCCGGACCGAGCATCGGCAGTTGTAGATCGGCGCCGTGGGTCACCAGCAGTTGCCGGTACAACATGCCCGTCAAGCCGACCGAGGCGAGCGTCACCGCCGTGCCGGCAATGATTTGGTTGGTCCGACCCCAAATGGCGACGGCGGCAAACAGGCCCGCAACCACCACACCCGCCATCGAAGCCGCCAGAACCCCGGCCCACGGGCCACCGCTCAAAGCCCCGAAAACGGCCGCCAAACACCCCGCCAGCATGGCGCCTTCGACCGCCAAGTTGATCACCCCGGCCCGTTCGGCAATCACCTCGCCCAGCGCCGCCCACAACAGTGGCGTCGCAATCCGGATCGCCGCGGCGACGAAACCAATGATCGGATCCATTAGGCCGTCGAGGCCCGTCGGCCGCTGAGCAGGGCGACGACGATGATCACCGCCTGCACGATCGCAACCGCCACCGCCGGAACACCTGCGTCCCGCTGCATCCCCGCCGCCCCCGCCTCGAGCGCCCCGAATGCCAGGCCGGCTCCGATCACGCCCAACGGATCGGCTCGCGCAATCAGCGCCACGGCGATCGCCGTAAACCCATAGCCCGGCGACAAGTTCTGGTACAGGGCGTAGGTCACCCCGGATACTTCGAAGGCCCCCGCCAACCCAGCCAGGGCGCCGGAACAGAGCAACGCCACCGCCACGGTTCGCTCCACCCGGATTCCCCCGGCCACTGCCGCCGCCCGCGGGGCCTCGCCGACCGCCTTGAGCCGAAAACCCCACCCGCTCCGGCGAAACAAGACCCAGAGAACCAGGCCCAGGGCCACCACCGCGAAGAAACCGACGTGCAGCCGAGTCCCGGGCACCAGGGCCAGCCGAACCGAGGCGCCGATCGGATCACTCTGCGGGTACGTCCCCTTAGCCTCCTGCAACGGGCCTTGCACCGCGTAGCTCACCAGTGCTGCAGCCACGAAATTGAGCAACAAAGTGCTGATCACCTCGAGCACCCCGAACCGGAATCGGAGGACAACGGGGACCAGGATCCAAGCCGCCCCCGCCACAACCCCGGCACCGAGCGTCGCGATCAAGCCAACCGGTGCCGGCCACGACCCCGTGGCCAACGCCACCGCCGTTGCAGCCATTGCCCCGACCGCGAACTGCCCCTCGGCCCCGATGTTGAGCGCCCCGGCCCGAAACGAAATGGCCAGGCCGAGACCGATCGCCATCAGCGGAATGGCCCGGACCATCGTGGCGGAACTGATCGCATACCAGGAGCCGAACGCACCCCGCCAAAGCGCGCCTAACGCCGCTCCGGCATCATACCCGAGCAGGGCCAGCCCAAGACCAAGAATGGCCAGCCCAGCCAGGGCGCCGCCCACTGGCACCAGAGCGCTCCGGATCAATCGTCTCATCCGTTGACCCCGAGCATCATCGCTCCCACCGATCGGCGCGACGTCCCCGCCGGCACCGGGATCACGACCCCGCGAACCATCACGACGACCCGATTCGCCAGAGCCAAGACTTCGTCAAGATCGGTCGAGTAGAAAACGACCGAGCCACCGCCCCGCGCATAGGCCCGCAACTGGTCGTGGACGAACGCCGTGGCATGAACGTCAAGCCCTCGGGTCGGGTTCTCAGCGACCAGCAGTTGGGGCTTCGCTTCC
The DNA here is from genome assembly GCA_043744895.1 of Gemmatimonadota bacterium. Lineage (GTDB taxonomy): Bacteria > Gemmatimonadota > Gemmatimonadetes > Gemmatimonadales > GWC2-71-9 > SHZU01. The sequence goes on from JAYTTT010000161.1 coordinate 2,096, forward strand.
AGTGCCCTGGCCAGCACCACCTTCTGCTGGTTACCTCCACTCAACGACGCGGCCGGTGCGTCAGGACCGCTCGCCCGAATTCCAAACTGTCCGAGCAGCTCGGCCATTCGTCCTGACGCCCGAGCCCAATCGACCCAAGGTCCCTTCACCCATCGGGGGTCACGCGACAAACCCAGCACCAAGTTCTCGGTCAGGCTGAATCGGCCGATCAGTCCTTCAGTGGTCCGGTCCTCAGGAACAAACGCCGTGGCCGGGCCGAGCAATGCTCGCAGTAACTCGCGTTGTCCGTTGCCTTCGACCGCCACCAATCCGACGATCTCCCCCCGACGCGCTTCGAGCCCACCCCCGCCTCCCACCACCGGGCCGGCCGTGAGGTCCGCCGTGTCGACCGGAGCACCCAACAACACCAGCTGATTGGCGGCCGCATCGCCGACCATCGCCCGCGCTAAGCCGGCTGGTGTGCATCCGTCGATCGCCCCCGCAAAGGTGACCCGACCGCGGCGAAGGACGGTCACCCGACTCACGGCGGCAAACACTTCGTCGAGCTTGTGTGTAATGAACACCACCGAGCCACCACCGGCGGCAAACTCCCCAAGCAGGCCCAACAACTCCGCAACCTCCGGAGGGGCCAGAACCGCCGTGGGTTCGTCCAGCAGAAGAATGTCGGCGTCGGACGCCAACGCCTGCAGAATCTCGAGCCGCTGCTTGGCCCCGACCGACAGGTCCAGAGCCCGGACCGCCGGATCGAGGCCCTCCCACAGGCGTCGCCGGAGCCGCCCGAGCGCAGTGTCGACACTCCCGGCACCTGCGGGGGTCCCGGCGGCGGAGCCGTGGCGGCCAGCGGCCAGCCAGAGATTCTCCTCGACCGTCAGCGCCGGAACGGAGGTGAAATGTTGATGGACCATCCCGATCCCAAGCCGCTTCGCGTCGGCCGGCTTCCGGAGCGACACGACCCGGCCCCGCACCTTGATCTCGCCCGCATCCGGCTGGAACAGCCCGAACGCCAAATGCATCAGCGTCGACTTCCCCGCCCCATTCTCGCCCAGCAATCCGTGAACCTCCCCGCGGGCCAGAATGAAATCGGCCCCGTCGAGTGCTTCCGCGGAGCCGAACCGTTTCCGGATGTGGGAGAGTTCAAGAACTGGTGTCAAAGTCCCGTCGGATGGTGGTGGAATTCCCAGGGCAGGTTGAATCGCCCCGCGAGGTGCTCGGTCAGTGCCTTGATTCCCACTTGCTCAGTGGCGTAGTGGCCGGCGTAGAGTACGTTGACCCCAAACTCCATCGCGTCGAAGTACGTGTGGTGAGCCCCTTCGCCGGTAACGTAGGTGTCCAAGCCGGCATCGCGAGCTGCCCCGATTCGAGACCCCGCACCCCCGGTAATGACGCCGAGGCGCCGAACAATCGGCGGCCCGCCCGGTATCAGACGTGATCCCGTCCCCAGTGACGTATCCAGCAGCTCCACCAACCGGTCCCGGTGCAATCCATCCGGCGCGAGACCTTGGATCCCGAGAGCAATGCCTCGGTACGTGTCGAACGGCCGGCACTCCGTCATGCCGATGGTGGCCGCCAGCACGGCGTTGTTGCCGACCTCGCCATGGACGTCCAGCGGAATGTGGGCCGAATAGAGCGCAATATCCTCGCGAAGGAGCGCGGCCAAACGACGGTAGCGCCGCCCGGTTACCGGAACATTGCCGTCCCAAAACAACCCGTGATGAACCAGCAGCAGCGGAGGAGCCCCAAAACGAGCCCGTCCGGCGATCACCCCATCGATCGTCGCTTGCGAAGCGTCCACCGCCGCAATGAAACCGCCCACCATGCCCGAGTTTTCGACCTGCAATCCGTTGACGGCTCCCGGTTCATCCGGAACCTCTCGCACCCGGAGGTACCCATCCAGGTAATCAACCACGGCTGTGAGCTCCGCCCGGTCGCTCATCGGACCGGGATCAGCGTTCCCGCGGCGATCGAATCGGCCGCGGCCGCAACCTGAGCTCGAACCGCCGCCGGTACTCCAGCCGCCAGCGCTGGATTCGGAACATATCGGATCACCCCTCCAGCCAGGCCGAAGGACTCCACCTTCGGGACGAAGGTGCCGGCCTTCACCTCCCGGGCCACCGCCAAGAACGCTCGCGGAAGGTCGATGATGGCCGAGCCGTACACCCGCTCAGGTGCGAGTCCGCTTTGGTCGGCGTTGGCGCCGAATACGAAGACGCCGGCGTGCTCCTTGGCTGCCTGAAAAATCCCCTTGCCGGCTTCGTCGGCATTGTGGTGAAACATGTCAACCCCGACTTGGATCATGGCCAGCGCGGCCTCCCGACCCGCCGCTGCGTCGTCGAAGGTATTGAGGTAAGCCACCCGGGTCTCCACCGAGGAATTCATCCGCTGCGCCCCCGCGACCCAACCCAAATACCCACGCTTGATCGGCGGTAACTCGATCCCGCCAATGAACCCGATTTTCCCGCTCTTGGTCAACGCCCCCGCTATCATCCCGGCCAGAAAAGTCCCTTCCTCGATTCGAAACACCAGCGGCGCTACGTTCCCCAGCACCCGCTCCCCTGACGTGACGACGAACACCGTCTTCGGGTACTCCGCACTGACCCGCTCCGCCGGTTGCTGAAACTCGAACCCGTGCCCGAAGACCAGCGTATACCCCTGGGCCGCATAGGCTCGAAGGGCTTCTTCCTGAGCCCCCGGCGTCCGCGCTTCCTGGTGGCTGACCACAACCCCCAAAGAATCTTTGATCTGCTGCAGCCCCTGAAATGCCCCGGCATTCCAGGCGGCGTCGGCAATCGAGCCCGGAGTAATCAAGGCAACCCGCATCTGAGTAGGTCCGGCCGCCGGCTTGCCGCACCCAGAGAGCAGGACACCCATCGCCAGTACAATGATCGCCCTACCCATCGGCCGGTGCCTCGATTGTGGATTCCATCCGAATTCCCCCGTTCAGTTGACCACCCTCCTGGATCAGCAGCCGCGGTGTCACCAGGTCGCCGTGCAGTTGGGCGGTGGCCTGGACCTCGACTCGCTCGCTCGCGGTCACTGTCCCGTGAACCTCACCCCCGAGCACGGCCTCGCGGGTGTCGAGATTCCCCTCGATCACCCCACCGGACGACAGCAGGATCTGGTACGCAGCGCTCACATTACCGGCCACCCGGCCTTCGATCCGGACAATGCCCTCCGCGCGAAGATTGCCGGTCACGACCATGTCGGGGGCGATGATCGAAATTGTGTTCGGGTCCGTCCGGCGGCGGGCCGGTGTGCCGCTTGGTGGTGGCGAGTTGGAAAAAATCCCCATGCTATCGGTTCTCCCGAATCAAGGTCAGTGGATCGATCGAGACCCCGTTATGTCTGATTTCAAAGTGCAGGTGAGGCGCTGAGGAGCGGCCGGTGTTCCCGCTTCGGCCAATCACCTCGCCGGCCCTGATTCGAGTCCCCTGGACGGCGACCACCCTTGAGAGGTGGCCATACATCGATTGATAGCCATTCGGATGCTGAATCAAAGCGAAGTATCCATACTCGCGTTCGTTACCGGTCTGGAGAACGGTCCCGCCGGCGGTGGCCCGAACCAGGGTGCCGATCGGCACCGCAATGTCGACACCAGGATGCGCCTCGTCGGTTGAGTCGGCGTTCTGCCCCCGGGTGATATAGCCGCGCTCCTCGAGCGGCCAGTGCCGCGGCACCGATGGGGTCGCCTCGTATCGGGGTCGCTCGCCTGTGGCGAGCACGATGATGTCAGGCGCCACCGGCAGGTTCGATGCGAGTCGAACCGGATCGGGGGCCACATCAGCCCCGACCATTCGTCGGAGTTTGCCGTAGTTGGCCTCAACCCGGTCGAGCGCGGCGGCGAGCTCGCTGATCCGGCCGTTGTCGATTGTCAAACGATTCAGTTCCCGCTCAAGACCGGGGACCCTCGCCGCCTGTCTGGCGATCGGTCCGTAGAACGCAAAGCCGAGCACCAAGAAAACGCCAAGCACGATCACGGCCACCACACCCACTCGTAACAACCACATCGGGAACCGATAGCTCGCGGACACGAGTTCATCGTCTCGTAAGACGGTGACGGTGACCCCGCGCCCACGGGCAGTCATCCGTTGAAAGGTTCGCCCAGCACGGTCTCGAGAACCCGGGCCAGGTCGTCGTTGGAATAGTAGCTAATGGTCACAAAACCTCTTCCCCGACGACGCGCGGTAACGCGAACATCGGTCCGCAATCGCTGGCGCAGCGCCTCCTCCACCCGGCGAACTTCAGGACTCTGGACCCGTTCACTGGACTTGGGCGCCTTCTTTCGGCGGCCTGGCACTTCGCCCCGGACTCGGGCTTCGAGATCCCGAACGGACCAACCGTGCAGAGCGGCGGCGTGACCCATCGCCGAAATCCGCTGATCGTCCGTCAGCCCGAGCAACGCCCGGGCATGCCCCTCGCTCAATGTTCGTTGCTGCACCAAAGCCTGGATATCGACCGGCAGCTTGAGGAGACGAAGCGTATTGGCGATCGTTGCCCGGTCTTTCCCGACCAACCGGGCTATCTCGGCCTGAGCGAGACTGAACTCCTTGACCAAACGATCGTATCCAAGCGCCTCATCGAGAGGCGACAGATCGTCACGCTGGAGGTTCTCGATCAGCGCCAGGGTCAGCATCGCTTGATCGTCGACTTCTTTGAGAACCGCCGGGACTTTCTGCCAGCCCAGCTGCCGAACGGCCCGCCACCGCCGTTCTCCAGCAATCAACTCATACCGGCCGGTTCCTTTGGCCCGGACCACGATCGGTTGCAGCAATCCTGAAGCCCCAATCGAATCGATCAGTTCCTTCAGAGCCTCCGGCTCGAACTCCCGGCGAGGCTGGTACGGATTCGAGTCGATGGCCGCGACCGGGATGTCCCGGAGGGAACCCTGGGCCTCGGCTTGCTCTTTCGAGATCGGGCCGAGGAGGGATTCCAGACCTCTGCCTAACCGTCGCGATTCACTCATCCACCCTCCGCCGGAACGCCCGGATTGGTCCGCTCAGCCCGCTTCATCAGCTCCTGGGCCACGGCGATGTAGCTCTTCGCCCCGACCGATTGCACGTCGTATAACAGGATCGGCTTGCCGAAACTCGGAGCCTCGGCCAGTCGAACGTTTCGCGGTATCACCGTCTTGAACACCTGCGTGCCGAAGTACTCTTTGGCCTCCTCAGCAACCTGTCGACAAAGGTTGAGACGAGAGTCGTACATTGTCAGCAAGACCCCGTCGATCGCGAGATCGGGATTGAAGTTCTGTTGGACCACACGGACGGTGCTGAGAAGTTGTGAAATCCCCTCGAGCGCGTAGTACTCGCATTGAATCGGGATCAACACCCCATGGGCAGCCGTGAGAACGTTCAGCGTGATCAGCCCCAAAGACGGCGGGCAATCAATGAGTATGAAGTCATACGACTTACTAATTCCACGGAGAGCGTCCCGAAGCCTAGTTTCCCGGTTAGGCATCGAGACCAGCTCAATCTCCGCTCCCACGAGGTCCTGGGTCGACGGCAGGGTCGCCAGGAAAGGGAGTTCGGCATCGGGAATCGCCGCGTCCGCCGGGGAACGTCCGTCGACGATCACATCGTAGAGGGAAATTCGCTCGGTTCCCTTGGGGATACCGACGCCGCTCGACGCATTTGCCTGCGGGTCAGCGTCCACGAGGAGGGTCCGTCGCTCGGCGATCGCCAGCGAAGCCGCCAAGTTGACCGCAGTGGTCGTCTTGCCGACTCCGCCCTTTTGATTCGCAATTGCGATGATTCGCGCCATCAAATTACGTCACTTCATAAAACGTTTAACAGTAATACTTTACGACAGAAAACGTCGATCGACGTTTCGGTGCTGATCCGCAGAATAATACGACCTCTGCAGGTTGATCCGCAATCAGCAGTTTCACGTGAAACAGTGGCCGGCGCCCCTCTGGCTGGATTTCCGGCCTATTTCCAGGAGATCGGATCGCCTCCGGTGCGCGACTCCGTTTGGTTGTCTTTTCTGAGAAGGTTCCACGTGAAACAACCACGGGGTACACACCTTATCTGATTTTCGCGATCTCCATTACCAGGGATTGGATGTCGCTTGGTGAGATGCCAGGAATTCTTGAGGCTTGCCCCAAGGTCGCTGGCCGGCGTGCCGTCAACTTCTCCCTCGCCTCATACGAAACCGACTTGAATGCCATGAACGACGCGACGTTCGGAATCTCAAAGTCCTCCATCTCGTCGAGTTTCTTCGCCATGGCCCGTTCCCGGCCGAGATAGCCCGCGTACTTGATCTCGATCTCGGCCCACTCCGACGAGTCGCCGACCGCCACCCCGGCGGCCTCCAACAGCGCCGGCAGCGACATCCCCGGCCTTTTGGCCAGCTCAGAGATCCGCACCGGCTCCGAGATCCCCGATTCCCCAGCCAGGTCCAGCACCGGATTCGCCGCATCCGGGTGGATTGTCGTTGCAATAGCCCGATCCATTACGGCCTGCTCCGCTTCAAATCGACCGGTTGCAATCCGCCGCTCTTCCTCACTGAAGAGTCCAGCCAATTCTCCGACCCCAAACAATCGCCTAAGCGCATTGTCCTGTCTCAGCATCAGCCGAAACTCCGACCTCGAGGTGAACAACCGATACGGCTCGTCGACCCCCTT
>JAYTTT010000162.1:0-2256 GCA_043744895.1 Gemmatimonadota bacterium
CACCGGTTCGGGCTCGACCCTCGACACGCTCAAGGCGGAGCTTGGCCGGCTCGGCGTGGCGGTCACGGACCTTCACGCGATCCTGCTTTCGCACATTCATTTCGACCATGCCGGCGCCACCGGGTTGCTGGTCGAGGAAAACCCCAAGCTTACCGTCTACGTCCACGAGTTCGGGGCCAAGCACCTGATCGATCCGACCAAACTGGTGGCCAGCGCCACGCGGATTTACGGCGAGAACATGAACCGGTTCTGGGGCCGGTTCCTGCCGGTGCCGGCCGCCCAAGTCCGCCCTCTCACGGGGGGCGAGACCATCCAACTGGGCAACCGCCGGTTCGAGGTGCTCCACACCCCAGGGCATGCCGTCCATCACGTCGGCTACTTCGACGTCGCCGACCGAACCGCCTACATCGGCGACAACGGCGGTATCAGGGTTCCCGCGATGCCGATCACCGTCCCGGTCGCACCGCCGCCCGACTTCAATCTCGAAGACTGGCTCACCAGCCTCGATCGGATCGAGGCCTGGGCCCCTCGCCGGCTCTTCAGCACCCACTTCGGCTTCGACGACGACCCGGTAACCCACCTCGCGGACCTTCGCCGCGGACTCCTCGATTGGACCGAGACGGCCCGGAGGCTTCTGGCCGAAGACATCCCGGACGAGGTCCGCGCCGATCGGTTCAGCGACCATGTCGCCCGCTGGCTGGCCGGCCAAGCCGAGCCCGACGCGATCCGAACGTTCGCCGAGTTCTCCGATTTCAGGGCGAGCTACCATGGGCTGGCCCGCTACTGGCGCAAGAAGACCGCCGCCTGATCGCTACCACCGAAACCGCCCCGGGTCGAACGGTTTCGCCACCGGGCTCCCTTCGCCCATCATCAGGTCGGCCATCACCTCGCCGGTCACGGGGGCCAGGGTCACACCCAGCATGGCATGACCGGTGGCCACGAACAAATTGTCGAACCCCGGCACCTTGCCTAACATCGGCATCCCGTCGGGGGTCAACGGCCGCATCCCGACCCACTCGGTGCCCTCGGTTTCCCCGAGCGGCTGCTTCAGGTAGTCGCGAATCCCCTTCCGGATTCCCGACACCCGCCGGCGATCGAGATCGGTATTGATGCCCGACAGCTCCATGGTCCCCGCGAACCGGACCGCCCCGTCGAACGGCGAACACCCGATTCGGGCCTCGCCGAGATAGAGGGCCCGCCGGAGGGCCGGCCCTGCGCCGTTGACGGTAATACTGTATCCCTTGCCGGCCTGGACCGGGAGCGAGACCCCGAACAATTCGGCCACCTGCCCTGACCAGGCGCCGGCGGCAATCAGGACCTCGTCGGCCGAGAGCGACCCGGCGTCGGTCTCGAGCCCGGTGACCCGGCCCCCGCTCTTGGCGGCCCGGGTTACCCGCACGCCGGTCTTCACCTCGACGCCGAGTGCGGCGAGCTTGGCCGAATAGCCGGCCGCGAGCGTCTCGGGCCTAACGTGCGATTCCTCCTTGACCAGGAACCCGGTGGTGACGGCATCCGAGACGGCCGGCTCGAGCGTGCGCACGTCATTGCCAGACAGGGCGGCCGGAACTTCGTAGCCGTAGTTCTTATAGTAGTCGAACTCTTGGCGGACGTTCTCCATGTAGTGCTCGTCCTTGAACACGAACAGCAGTCCGTCCCGGTGGTGTTCGAACCCGACCCCGTCGCGCTCCAACTGGGCAAACGCCGCGTGAGTCGACTGGTTGAGGGTGGCGACGGCGTTGAGCCCCGTAACGAAGTCGCGGGGGTTGCAGTGCCGCCAGAATCGCCACAGCCACCGGGCCAGTCCCGGTGCCGCCGTCGGCGAGATATACAGCGGGCTGTCGCTCTTGAGCATCCACTTGATCGACGTCCAGGTCAGCCCCGGTGCTGGAATCGGCGCCGAGATCGAGGGCGTGATCCACCCGGCATTGCCCTTGGTGCAGGCCTGACCGGGAAGGCCCATATCGACCACGACCACCTCCCGGCCCCGCCGCCGGAGCGAATAGGCACAGGCCAGACCGATCACGCCCGCCCCGACCACAATGGTTCGACTCATGGGATCACCGGCCGAGCTTGCGGGCAAAGAAATCGGCCGTCACCCGGTACACTCGGTTCCAATTCGAAAAGGTGAGAAAGTCGTGAACCTCGTCCGGCAACACCAACTGCTCGGGCTCGACCCCGTTTTTTCGGAGCGCCTCGATCAGCCGGACCGATTCGTTGAAGTTGACGTTCCGGTCGTCGTCCCCATGGATCAGGAGG
>JAYTTT010000163.1:0-2255 GCA_043744895.1 Gemmatimonadota bacterium
GCCCTGATTCGCCGGGGCACGCGGGTCCTCGACGTGGCGTGTGGGGTCGGGCGGCACGCCCTCGCCGCCGCCCAACTCGGCGCCGAGGTCGTGGCCGTCGATCGAGATCCAGCCAAGGTCCGAGCGGCCAAAGACGCGGCCAAGGGATGGGGACTCTCGGTCGAGTGGGTTGAAGCCGACCTGGAACGCAAATGGCCCGATCTGGGTCAGTTCGACGTCGTGCTGCTGTTCAACTACCTCGACCGGCCGCGAATGGCCCAGGTGGCCCAATCGGTCCGGCCTGGCGGCGTCTTGCTGTTCGAGACCTATCTCGAAATTCAACGGCAACTTGGCTGGGGACCCCAACAGGAGGCCCACCTGCTCAAGTTTGGCGAGATCTCGGGCCTCATTGCCCCGCTCGTCATGGTGCATGGCCGGGAGGCCTTTGAGCCGGCCGACAACGCCCAGTGGGCCGCGATGGCCAGCATCCTCGCCCGCAAACCAAAGTAACGCCATGGCACCCCGTCAGGCGGTCGTCGTGGCCGGCGTTCGGACGCCATTTGTCCGGGCGGGATCGGTGTTCAAGGACACCAGCGCAGTGGCATTGGCGCGCTATGCGACCCGGGAACTGCTCGCCCGCAGCGGGATCGAGGGCCGGGACGTCGATGAGGTGATTTTCGGCCAAGTGGTCCAAGGGATTGCCACACCGAATGTGGCTCGAGAGGTGAGTCTCCTCCCCCAGTTCCCCCGGACCATTCCGGCCTATTCGCTCAATCGAGCCTGTGCCTCGGCTGGTCAGGCGATCTCGGCCGCCTACGATCAAATCGTCCTTGGCCATGCCGACGTGGTGGTCGCGGGCGGGGTCGAATCGTTGTCGGACGTTCCGATCCTGCATTCCCGGCGGATGAGCCAGCTGCTGGTGGCCGCGAGCCGGGCCAAATCACTGAGCGAGCGAATCGGGATCTTCGCCAAGATCAGGCCCCGGGATCTGGTGCCGGTGTCCCCCGCTATTTCCGAGCCGTCGACCGGCGAGTCGATGGGACAGTCGGCCGAGAAGATGGCCAAGGAAAACGGGATCAGCCGCGAGGCGCAGGATCGGGTCGCCCTGATGAGTCACCAGCGGGCCGCTGCGGCCACCGCTGACGGGAGACTGACCGCGGAAATTGCGCCCTGGTACGGCGGCCGGGCCATGGACGAGGTCACCACCAGCGACAACGGGATTCGCGCCGACACGAGCCTCGCCGCGCTGGCCGGATTGCGGCCGGTGTTCGACCGCCGCTACGGCACGGTGACCGCCGGCAATGCGTCGCCGCTGACGGACGGTGCCGCGGCCACCCTCGTGATGGTGAAGGCCAAGGCGCTGGCGTTAGGGGTCAAGCCGCTCGCGACCATCCGGAGCTACGCGGTGGCGGCAGTCGACCCCGGATGGCAGTTGCTGATGGGGCCGGTCTTTGCAGTGCCGAAAGCGCTCGACCGGGCCGGGATTACCCTGGCCGAGGTCGGACTCGTCGAGATCCATGAGGCCTTCGCGGCCCAAGTTCTTTCCAACGTCGAGGCTTGGGCCTCGAAGGCCTGGGCCGAGAAACTGGGGCGGAGCAAACCCGTGGGAGAGATCGACTGGGACCGGACCAACGTCAGCGGCGGGTCGATCGCCATCGGCCATCCGTTCGGGGCGACCGGCGCCAGGATCGTCACCACCCTTGCCAACGAGATGCAACGGCGGGATGTCCAGTTCGGGTTGGTCTCGATCTGCGCCCAGGGCGGCATGGGGTTCGCCATGGTTCTGGAGCGGAGCTGACGATGGCGGTCCTGACGACGCGGGTGACGGAGCAAGGGATCGCGATCATCTCGATCGACGTGCCGGGCGAGCCGGTGAACAGCCTCGGTATGGTCCACAGCGAGGAGTTGGCCACGACGCTCGAGGGCTTGCGCGCCGATGCCGCGATCCGCGCCATTGTGCTCCGATCGGGGAAGCCGGACAGCTTCATGGCCGGCGCCGACATCAATCAGTTCGTCGCCTTCCGGTCGGCCGCCGACGCCGAGGCCGCCAGCCGCAGCGGTCATGCCTTCCTCGAACGAGTCGAGTCGTTTCCCAAGCCGATCGTGGTGGCCATTCATGGCGCCTGTCTCGGCCTTGGCCTCGAGTTGTCGTTGTGCTGCGCCTACCGGGTGGCCTCGAATCACCCCAAGACCCAACTCGGGCTTCCCGAGATCCAGCTCGGGATTCTGCCGGGCGCGGGGGGCTGCTACCGACTGCCCCGGCAGATCGGGGCCCG
>JAYTTT010000164.1:0-2244 GCA_043744895.1 Gemmatimonadota bacterium
GCGAAACGGCCCTTGAACGCCTTCCAATCGCCCTTCCGGAGGCCGAACAGGTCGTAGTGCCACCGGAAGTCGTTGTCGTTGCCGGTGTGACGGTCTGGCGGTGCCTCCTCGGGGGTACGGGTATCGGCGTTCCAGACCAGGTACGGCTTGGCGGCAGGGGCCAAGGCGAGGAGCCGCGAGGATCCCTGCGCCAAGGTCATCTTCAACGTGAGGGCTTGGTGCGGGTCTGGCGGGCACCATTCAATGAACTGGGGGCTCGGCCGTTCCCTGATCGCGTCCCCTTCGTTCATCCGGTGACTGCAGATGATAGCCCCGCCGAGCACCAACCGCCCTCCGCGCAAGGTCAGGCGGCTTCCGACTAAGTCTCCCTGAATCGGATCCGTCGGGTTGTTGGGTGGTCGCGACTTCCGGCCACTCCCGTTCTTCGGAACCAGTTTTGTGATGTCGAACACCCCGTCCCCCCAGTCGATGTCGACGGGGCCGGACAGTTTGGCAAACGCGGCGTCGACGCCGATCAGGGCCTCCCGAAGGGTAAACTTCGTCCCGCCCCCAATCGTCGGGAACGGCGACACCAGCCAAGCGTGGTGCGGCTGAGCCTTCGTCCCGTCAGTGTGTTTGGTCCGTTTCTCCCCGTTCGGGATCAACACTTCCACGCGGTCATTGTAGATCGTGAAGACCATGGCCCCGCTGAATGCGATCCGAACTTTCTTTTCCCCTGCCATCGGTTTGACCTCCCGTGGGTGGTTTGATCGCCTTTAAGCTGCGTTTCGTTTTGCTTACTGTCCAGATGGGACGGACGGGGCGCCGATATTTCTCAGTACTCGACCCGGAACGCTCCCCAAATTCGGGCCGCCCGCGGTCCGTACCGGGGGTCCCGCAACAGGCCGAGCTGCGCCACCCGCAGAGCGGTGACGGGGTCGGCCGCCGAGTTGGCGAGGTAGAAACGAGCCATGAGTTCGCCCACGCCTCGATCGTCGGCCTGCCAGACGCTGCTGACGACGGCGCCGGCGCCGGCCAGGAGGAAGCTGCGCGAGAGCCCGCCCTTGCCGGACCAACGGCCTTGGGCCGATGGCACGGTGCCGCAGGCGGACAACACCACCAGCGAGGTGCCTGACAGGTCCAACCGTTCGATCGCCGATCCGGTCAACAGGTGCCCGGCTGTGACGGAGGAGCGATACGCCATCACGATATGCGACTGGTCGGGGTAGTCGTCGACCGACCGAGCGTGGCCGGCAAAGTGGATGATGCCGTATCTGGGCAATAGGCCCGCCATCCGAGTTGCCGACACCGAATCGCCCGCGACGACGTCGGCCCCGGGCCGGGCGCGCCGAAGCGCCGCGATCTCGCCGGCCGCAAAGGGAATCGGCTCGAGGTCCGGGAACAAGTCGCGGTCGAACGACGAGCCGTCGACGAGCAGCGTCCGCTCGCCGCCCCGGCCCGGTTTCCGCGGCCGGCCACGGGAGACCCGGGTTCCCAGGGCGATCTCCCGTTCTTCGATCAGGTAACGCCGCGATCGCGGGACCTGGAGCGCGGGGAACGGAACCCGTTGGAGGAACCCGTCTGCCACGATGGTCAACCGTTGGCCGGGGCGGAGATTGCTGACCGCGGGTTCGAGCAGCAGGCGGTACAGGTCGATCGAGAGCGCCTCGGTGGTTGCGGAGTCGGCGCCGCTCTGAAGGGCCCGCTCGAGCCGTTCCATTTTCTGACGGAGCGTCGTTGCCGACACGGCGGTGTCTCGGGCCGTCATCCGGCCGTCGACGATCAGCCACGAAACCAGGCGGCCTTCGAGCGGGGTGAGCGCCAGGATCGCACGGTCGTCGAACGGAGCGGCCGGCTTCTCGCCGGCGTCGCTGCCGGACAACCGAGCCCGTTCGGCAAACAAGAAGGCACCCAGCGTGTCGCCCGTCTCGAGCGCGAGGGTAGTCAACCGGAGATAGACGGCGCCCTTGGCGCCGACCAGGGCCGCCCGCTCGGCCGGCGTCGTGGCGGCTCGCACCAAACCGGTGAGTTGCTTCGCGGCTCGTTCGAGATCACGCCTGGCGGCGACCGGATTGCCACCCCGCCACGCGAGGTCGGCTCGGGCAGCGAGCGGTGGCCCGAGTTTGACCGTGAGGCCTTGATGCTCGTAGTACCGGATGGCCCGATCCAGCCGAACCCGGGCGGAGTCCGGGGCGCCCCCCTGAATGACCGATCCCGCCACGTCGTCGAGTTCCGCCCCCAAGCGGGCCACCACGCCGGAATCGG
>JAYTTT010000165.1:0-8664 GCA_043744895.1 Gemmatimonadota bacterium
CGGTCATCGAGGCGTTGTTCGTATTGGAAACCGCGGGGCCTGCGCCGGAGGATACGGTGGTGGTGGTTCCGGCGGGGCGGGGGCGGGTTATTCTGGTGCGGCGGGGGGCGCCGGACAATAGTCTTTTTGCCCGGATCGCGATTCCGCCGGATAGTGCCCGAGGCGACTCGATTCGGATTACGGTGCGGCCCCGGCCGGGGGTGTATGGGATCGACCTTGAGTCGGACCGCCCGCTGCCGGCGGGGGTGACGCTGACCATCAGCTACGCGCTCCACTTCGTGGCGCCGGCCGGGGCCCGCGACCGCTATGGGAGTGACCTGGGGTTCGAGCGGGCGCTCTACCTCGGTCGGGTGAGCGCGGACCGTCAGGTCGTGTTTCTGCCGACCAACCGGCCCGGCTCCGACTTGCTCGCGGCCACGATTCCCGGCGTGGGCCGGTACCTGGTCTCGGCGCCGAAAGAGCCCCGGTGAACTGGCGGCTCCAAGGCATCGGCCACGCCCACGAGATTGCGGTCGGCCCCGAGTCGCCGGTCGTGGTCGGCCGGGCGGCGGATGCCACCGCCGTCATTGCCGATGTCACGGTGTCGCGCCGCCACGCCGAACTCACCGCCACCGACCACGGCCTGACCATCCGCGACCTTGGCAGTTCGAACGGCACCAGCATCAACGGAGCCCGAGTCACCAACGGGCACGTCGTCCCCGGCGACACTGTGGTGTTCGGGAAAGTGGCGTTCCAGCTCCTTCCGAACGAGGCGACCACCACCCCGGCCGACCTCCCCCCGGAGGGATCGATCATCCGGAAGGTAACGTTAGGTAGCGACCCCGACACCGGCCTCGAATCGGCCCAACTGCGCCGAATCCTCGACCTCGCCAAGCGGCTCTCCGGCGAAATCGACCCCGAACGGCTGACGGCGGCCATCGTCGACCTCACCTTCGACCTGCTGCCGGTCGACCGGGTCTCGCTGCTCTTGGTCGACGAGGCCTCCGGCGAGCTGATTCCGGCCAGTTCCAAAACCAGACTCGAGGACGGCACCGGCACCCGGGTGCCCCGGTCGATCGCGATGCGCGCCGTCGCCGACAAGGCGCCGATCCTGACCGAGAGCGCGGTCGACGACGACCGGTTCCGGAGCGGATCAGTGATGTTGCAAAGCGTCCGCGGCGCGATCTGCACCCCGCTGATGGCCTCGAAGGACCAGGTCCTTGGCGTGCTCTACGTCGACACCCTGACGGCCACCCGCCCGTTCCGGGAAGACGAAGCCACCATGCTCTTTGCCTTCGGAGGACTCGCAGCGGTGAGCCTCAGCAAGCTGGCCTTCGCCGAGGTGATGCGCCGGGAAGCGCAGGTCCGGGCCAACTTCGAACGATTCTTTGCCCCGGGCGTCGCGGCGAGGATTGCCAAGGAAAAGGGCACCATCGGTCTGGCGGGCGAGCGCCGTCCGGTCACCATCCTGTTCAGCGACATTCGGGGGTTCACCGCGATGGCCGAGACGATGGCTCCCGACGCGCTGGGGGCTCTCTTGACCGAGTATTTCAGCGAAATGGTCGACATCGTGTTCGACCATGGCGGAACCCTCGACAAATTCATCGGGGATGCGATCATGGCGGTGTGGGGGGCCCCGCTCGCGAGCCCGGACGACGCCGACCGCGCGCTGGAGGCGGCCGTCGCCATGCAACGACGGATGGAGCAACTCAACGCCCGTTGGGAAGGGGCCGGTCAACCGCGCTGGTCGATCGGCATCGGCATCAACTACGGTGAGGTGTTCGCCGGCTACCTCGGCAGCGAGCGACGGCTCGAGTACAGCGTCATCGGCGACCCGGTCAACACCGCCTCCCGGCTCTGCGACGATGCCGAACCCGGCCAAATCCGGTTGGCCGAGCCGTTCGTGCAGCAACTCACCACCCGCCCCGCGCTGACCCGCCTGCCCGACATCGAACTCAAGCACAAGCAAAACCGGGTCGTCGTCTTCAGCCTGTAAACCGATAGGGCCGGCCCGCCTGCTCCAGCAGATCGAGGACCTTCCGCACTGGGAGCCCCATCACGCTGAAGAAGTCGCCCTCGATCCGGTCGACCAGCGCGGCACCGAAGCCCTGAATGCCATAGGCCCCCGCTTTGTCCATCGGCTCGCCGGTGGCCACGTACGCCGCGAGCCATGCGCGGGTGGCCGGCCGGAAATACACCGCCGTGACATCCTCCGCTTCGTACTCGCGGCCGTGGGCCACCAGGCACACCGAGGTGATCACCTCGTGGCGGTTGCCCTGCAACCGGTCGAGCATCCGGACCGCGTCAGCGGCGTCGGCCGGTTTTTCGAGAATGGTTCCGTCGATCACCACGATGGTATCGGCGCCCAGGACGAATTCGCCCGGCACCGCCCGGGCCTTGTCCCGAGCCAGCCGCCGCGAATAGGCCCCCGGCCTCTCCTGCGGCAGCGGAATCTCCTGGACGTCGCTCACCGACACGATCACCGGAATGCCGAGCATCTCGAGCAGTTGTTTCCGGCGGGGCGATCTCGATGCCAGCACCAGGGGCGACTCAGCCATGGTGGCGCTCCAGCATCAGCGTCACCGGTCCGTCGTTGTGGATTTCGACCAGCATCTCGGCCCCGAACTGTCCGGTGGCCACCGTGACCCCGCGGGTTCGGAGGTCGGCGCAGAATTGTTCGTAGAGCGGAATCGCGTGCTCGGGCCTCGAGGCCTCGATGAACGATGGGCGACGACCCTTGGAGGCGTCGCCATAGAGCGTGAACTGCGACACCACCAAGAGCCCGCCGCCGACGTCTGCGAGACCCAGGTTCATCTTGCCTTCAGCATCCGGAAAGAGCCGGAGCCCGCCGACCTTATCCGCCATCCAAGTGACCTCGGCCGGGGTATCGGCATGGGTAAACCCAACCAGGAGACAGAAGCCCCGGTCCACCGCTCCGACCACCCGCCCGTCGATCGTCACCGTGGCCCGGGACACCCGTTGGAGCAGGACTCTCATGCCGGCGGCCGGGCCGCCAGCGCTTCGGCCGCTTTGAACAGGGCCTCCCGCGCCGCCGCATCGAACACCCGGCCGTTGGCGATCACCACCTCGACCTTCGCGACGTTCCCGATATCGGTCAGCGGATTGGCCGACAGGAGCACCAGGTCCGCCACCCGCCCGGCCCCGACCGTGCCTAACGAATCGGCCAGGCCAAGAAACCGGGCCGGTTCGATCGTGGCACTCTGGAGGGCCTGGAGGGGCGTCATCCCGATCGACACCAAGAGGCTGAGCTCATCGTGCAGGGACGATCCCGGATAGATGTAGGGGTTGGCCACGTCGGTGCCCGCCAGGAACCGAACCCCCCGCCGCTTGAAGAGCCGGAGCACCTCGAGTTCCCGGGCTTGGACCTTCTTCCGGAGGGCCCAGTCGGCCGGCGTCAGCATGTCGAACCGAAAATCCTTCTTCGGATTCCAGCCGTCCTTGAGAAACGCCGGGATGTACTTGAGCCGGGGATCCCGGGCCAGCGCCGGGTCGTCGAGGTTGGCGATCGACCGGAGCACCACGGCGGTCGGCACCATATACGTACCAGCCGCAACGAACCGATCGGCCACCCGCTCGCACCGCGCGGCATCGTAACTGTCGAGCAACGCTTGGACTCGCCCCCGCGACACCACCCCTGCCGAGTCCCATCCCTTGGGCGACGCGACCGCGGCACGCGACTGTTCGAGGAACTCATCCTCCCGGGTCGAACACGCCAGCAACACTTGAGTCAAGTGTTCGACGGTGCGCTGGCCGAGCCGGGCCGCCTCCGCAGCGCGGACGAGGATCGGAATATGCCCGGCGAAGGAAATCCCGACCTCCTTCGACCGGGCCGCGATCGCGCCGTAGGCCTCGGGACTGAGCCGGCTGTACACTTTGACAAACTCGACCCGGGCCGCCTTCAGCGAATCGACGATCCGCCAGCCGTCCTCGGCCGTGGCGCCCACGATCGACCCCGGCCAAATCGGCGGCGACCCGTCAACGAGGCTCCCGAACGAGCCGACTCGCGGTCCGACGGCCTGCCCCGACCCGATCCGTTGCCGCCAGACGTCCACCGCTTGGGTGGCGCTGAACATCTCCCGGACCCCAGTGATGCCGTGCGCCACCAGCAGCGGCATGAAGTAGTTGCCGAACCACGGCGTGGCCGCGTGGACGTGCATGTCCCAAAGGCCCGGGATCAGGTACTTGCCGGTCCCGTCGATGATCCGGGTCGGGGCGGGAACTTTCACCCGGCCGGCGGACCCCAGCTCGGTGATTCGATTTCCGGTCACCACCACGGTTTGCCCCGCCAGAAGTCGTCCGGACGTGACGTCGACAACCGACACGTTGGTAATGGCCGTGGCCGCCCATTGAGCCCAGAACAGCATTACGATTCGCATGGGCTGTAGAATAGACCCCTGGCATCCGGGGCGGAAGAATCGGAGTCGACACTAAATCGGGAGACCTCGAATGCGGATGTGGCTCTGTGAATCGCCAACCGGGGTCGCGGCACTGCGATGGATCGAAGTGCCCACGCCGGAGCCACGGCCCGGTGAGGTCCGGGTCGCGATCCGGGCCGCCAGCCTGAATTTTCCCGATCGGCTGATCATCGAGAACAAATACCAGTTCAAGCCGCCTCTGCCATTCGTACCGGGCTCGGAGTTCTCCGGCGTGGTCGAGGCCGTAGGGCCCGGGGTCGACAGCGTCCACCCCGGCGACGCGGTAATCGCCGTCGGGACAGTCGGCGGTTTCGCGACCCATTTCATCGGCAAGGCGGATGGGTTGATCCCGCGACCGGCTGGCTTCTCGTTCGAGGAGGCCGCCGCCTTCGTCCTGACCTACGGCACGGCGCACCACGCGCTGGTCGACCGGGGAGCCGTTCGCCCCGGCGACACCGTGCTGGTCCTCGGCGCGGCCGGCGGCGTCGGCACGGCGGCGATTCAAGTGGCCAAGGCAATCGGGGCCCGGGTGATCGCGGGGGTTTCGTCCGACGCGAAGGCCGCCTTCGCACGGTCGTTAGGCGCCGACGCCACCATTTGCTACGGCCGCGAGAACCTTCGCGACCGGATCAAGGCGCTGACCGATGGCCGGGGAGTCGATGTCGTCTACGACCCGGTGGGCGGCGACCTCGCCGAACCGGCTTTTCGTTCGCTGGCCTGGCGAGGCCGGTTCTTGGTGATCGGCTTTGCCCACGGGACGATTCCATCGCTCCCGCTCAACCTGGCCTTGCTCAAAGGCGCCGACCTCGTGGGCGTCTTCTGGGGCGACTTCGTTCGGCGAGAACCCGCCAAGCACCGCGAGGCGCTGGCCCAGTTAAGCCGCTGGTATTCGGAGGGAAAGATCAAGCCGGTGCTCGACCAGATCCTGCCGATGGAACGGCTGCCCGACGGCTATGCGCGGATGGCCGCTCGAGAGGTGCTCGGCAAAGTGGTCCTCGTCAATGCGTGAGCCCCGATACCACGACGACCCCCACCGCCCCGAACTCGGTTCGCTCAAGCCGGGTGCCGGTGGGGACAATCCAGGGGCCGCCATCGATCCTCACGTTGATCCGGTAGATCCCAGGCATCATCGGGAGCTCTACCGTCCACACGCCCGGCGTCACCTGGGTCAGCGTCACCACTGACCAATCGGTAAAGTCGCCCATCAACTCGACCGACGAGGCGCCTGGTGCGGACACTTTTACCGCGTGGAGCTGGCCCGATGGGACGATCTCGAGCCGGGTCGCACCGGCATCCGGCGCCTCGAGCCGGCGCATGATGGCGGTGGAGTTTTCTCGGAGGACCGATCGGGCCTCCGGCCCGAACGCCCTGAGCCGGATCCCAGCGCTCAGGTACCGGGCGCCGAGGACTTGGCGCACCGGGTCGGCAAGATGGTTGCCGCCGCCGATCGACAGCGCGAGCCGCGGGCTGAGGGGAACCAGAGCCGTGACTTCACCATATCCACCGGTGCTCGTTGCGCCGGGACCTCCCTCGAACCGAGTCCACGGCCTGGCCCCAAGCCGGGCCGCGAGTTCCACCCCGCGGCTGGCCCATTGCACCGTACCAACAACGTCGAGGTAGTGGTCACCCCTGAATCGAGTCGCCGTGGCCGTCCCCACCAGCGTCCACCGTTGCCTAACGTGCCACCCCGCCATGGTCAACTCAACGGGCGCCCCAAGGGCTGACTCGCCGACGCTTTGCCCCGCGGCCAATCCGACCCAGCCGCCGGCCCGAGACCGGAAGATATGAAGGCGCGCCCCGGCCAGGATGTGTCCCGATCCCGGCTCCGAGGCATATTTGGAGGCGCCGGCCGATCCGGACAGTTCAAGTCGCCACCAGCCTCCCGATCCGGAAAGCCAGCCGGCGGTTGCGTTGGCCTGAAGGACCCCATTGCCGCTCTCGAATACGGTCCAGCTGCCTTGGCCCGCCAACGCCAGCCGGGGGGTATCGAACTGGAGAGCCGGCGCGAACACAACGGCCCCCGACGAGAGGAAGCCGTCGAGCTCGATCAGGGACCCGCCAAGCGAAAGGGTTCCGACCGCCTGAGCCGCCAGCGGAAACCCGATGGGTACGAGGCATACCGCGACCACCAGGGCGGCCCGACGCTGATCCATGCCAGGATGATAACGCCAGGGCCAGCCTAACGGATCGGGAACACCGTGAAGGGCTTGGAGGGCTACGGCTTCTGCTTCCGGCGTCCGCTGCCCTGCAACCCGCCCGGGGCATTGTCTGCCGTGGCGACGAGTGACCGAAGCCGAACCCCTAACGCCGCGGCCGGCGACGCGCCGAACGCGATGTCCTGCTGGACACTCCGGCGAAAGCTGAGGTAATCGGCGTCCGCCGCCTCGCCCGCGAGCGCCAAGACCGCACCGGTCGCCGTGTCAGCCGGAACGCCGGCGCTCACCAGGTCGGCCAACACCGCCACGGCCACCGTCAATTGCTGCCCGGAGCGAAGCCGACGAAGCTCGGCCAGGCCTTTGGGCTTGGCCCCAGCCCGAAGGGCACTCGCCCCGGCGGAGATTTCGCCCGCGGATGCGGCCGCACCGAATGCGGTCCGGGCCACGGTCAGCTCGTCCCGGAGCCGAGCGACCGCCGTCACGATCAGCGCCGGCGACGCCCCTTTGGCAACGCCTTCCAGCGCCCGGTCGACCAGCGGTTCGACCGGCAGCCCGCTGAGGCGGGCCCCATCGAGGATCAGGTCGACTTGGGCCTTGGCAGCCTCGGGCAACCGGCCGGCCAGCCGGGGCTCTTGCCCATGGGCCGTGTTCGGCACCGCCCCCATCAACAACAGCGCCGCGATCATCGCGAGCAGCGCAATACAGAGCCCCGGCCCAACGAACCCAACCCGCGGAGTCGTATCCCTCATGTGCCTCCAATCGTCACGACGGAGTTCGGGCGTCCGAACTCATCCTCGGCCGCCGGCGCCTCCGGATCGGGACGCCACATCGTCCCGTCCACGACATACGCATAGCGATAGCGACCGGGCACCAAAGGAACCGTCACCCACCAGACTCCGTTGCTGTCGGTCCGTTCAAGCGGGGTGGCCGACAAGCTCCAGTCGTTGAAATCTCCCACCAGCGCGACCGCCTTCGCATCGCGCGCCACCAGAACGAATTGGGTCTGGCCCGGTACGGGAGTCTCGACCCGCCGGCCGAAGCGCTGACTCGCGACCACGACCGCCACGAGACCGGCCGCCATGGCCAGCGCGCCCACCGGGCTGACCCGGATCGTCCACCGCCGGCGCCACCACGCCACCGGTGCCGGCGCCGCGACCGGCCCCGGACTCGGCAATCGTCTTACCTCGGCCATCACCCGGGCAGTTAAATCCGGGGCGAGGGCGACCGGCTCTTTCAGAACCGCAATGATTCGGATCAGAGGATCATCCGGCTCGGTCATGGGCTTGCCTCCGCCAGGAGTTTGCGCAGTCCTTCGCGGGCTCGGAGCACCCGCATTCGGAGCGCCGAGGGACGTACTCCGGTTGCCTGCTCCATCTCCTCGTAACTCAGGTCTTCCACGTGTTTCAACAGAAATGCCTCCCGCTGCTCCGGCGGCAGCCGCTCCAGGGCCCAGTTGATCGCGTCCCGGATCGCGTCCCGCTCTTCCGAATGCGCCACCGCCGCATTGGCCATCGCGGCATCATTGGTCACGATTCTCGCATTGGTTTGCGCCCGGCGAGCCGCATGGGTCCGGCACCGATTGACCAGGATCCCGAACACCCACGCTCCGAACCGTTCCGGATCGCAACCGGCGAGCGAGCGGTAGGCCCGCACGAACGTCTCCTGAAGAACGTCCTCGGCGTCGGCCCGTTCGCCCAGCATCCGGAGGGCGTATCGTCCCAGTCGGTCTCGGTAACGCTCCACCAGCTGAGCATAGACCTCGCGCTCTCCCGCGAGGACCCGGCGGAGCAATTGCGCGTCGTTTTCACCCGTCACAGTACCGATACCCCGCCATGGTGACCGGTGTCACAGGATGGCCGGAGACGCCGGCCAATCATATCGGACCAGGCGGTGACGACGGGATGGGTGCCGGGGTATTCACGTCGGATCCCAACTCTCGAACGAGGTGCAACATGCTGAATCGGGCCATCCCGTTTTCGGCCGTCCTGGTGGCTGCGTGCGTGGCGCCGGCGGCAGCTCAGATCATCACCATCCGGACCGTCCCGATTTCCCAAGCCCACCAATTCGACATCTTGCCGTCGCTCCGGATGGGG
>JAYTTT010000166.1:0-8652 GCA_043744895.1 Gemmatimonadota bacterium
GTGTCATCGAGGTAGAACCGATACAGTAAGGTAGGTATGGACTCCGATCTGCTTGCCCGCTATCTGGCCGGGGAGGCGTCGCCCGACGATCACGCCACCGTGGTCGCCTGGGCGGCGTCTAAGCCTAGCAATCAAGATGAGTTAGGCCGCTTGGTTGGGGCTTGGGGGCGCCCGGGCCAACCGGGGGTGTATGATCTGGACCGGGCCTGGAATCAGGTGGCTGGGCGGCTCGGGCAGACCATCGCCGACCCCGAGCCGATCGGCATTCCGCTTGCCCGCCGGCCAGTGGTCCAATGGTTGGCCGCGGCGGCCGTGATCGTGGCCATCGGTTCAGCGGTCGTGCTTCGCGGTCGGGAGGCCGCGGTGACTTATACCACCGCCATCGGCGAACAACGCACCGTCACCCTGCCGGACGGGTCCACGGCGGTCCTCGCTCCGGCCTCCACGGTGGTCGTGGCCGCCGGCTACGGAAAGCCCACTCGGAGTCTGAGCCTGACCGGGCGGGCCTGGTTCCAGGTGGCCCACGACGAATCCCGGCCGTTCCAGGTCAGCGCCGCGGGCATGATGGTCGAAGATCTCGGCACCGAGTTCGAAGTGGTCACGACCGGCCCCGGTCTCCAGGTCACCGTTGTGACCGGATCGGTCGCGGTCCACCGGGGCAGCGGGTCGGCCGCGGTGACCCTGGGCCCCCGCGATGTCGCCACGATTTCGGCCCAAGGCGGATCGAGTGTCGATCATCAAGCGGCGGTTGACCGGATCACCAGCTGGCGCCAAGGGACCCTGGACTTCGTCAACCGGCCGTTAGGCGAAGTCGCGGCTGAGATGGAACGGTGGTACGACGTCGAGTTGGTGCTGGCCCCCGGACTCGGCAACCGGCCGCTCAACGCCCCGATCCCGACCGCCAACCTCACCGAAGCGCTCGAGATCATCACCACCGCCCTCGGCCTGACCCGTTCCGACCTCGGCCGGGTCATTACCTTGGCGCCGAAGCTATGAGCTGCCGGGCCCGGCTCGTCGTGATCGCCCTCCTCGGGCTGGTCGCATCAAGCCGGCCCGCACGCGCCCAGCAGCATCCGATCGAGTACCTCGACCGCCGGATTTCAGTCCGGTTCGACCGGGTTGACTTGGCCACCGCGCTGACCCGGCTCCGCACCGTCTACGGAATTCCCCTGGCCTTCAGCCCCGAAGTCATCCCGTTCGGGCGGCCGATCACGCTGGCCCTTGTCGATGAAACCGTCGGCGGAATCCTCGCCCGGATGCTCGACGGCACCGGGCTTCGGGTCATTCCTTTAAACGGCGGCACCGTGGTCGTCGCGCCCGGCCTCGCGAGCACCGGACCGAGCGAGCGGTCGCCAATTCCCGACATTGCCAGCGGGATTCACGAGCTCGACCAGATCGTGGTGATGGGAACGCCGGCCCACGGTGCCCCCGAGCGCGAGCAGACCAATGCCGTCAGCATCGTCCAGGGCGCCGAGCTTCGGAACTACCATTTCTCTCGCACGGCGGAGCTCTTTCGAACCGCCCTGCCGGGCGTGGTCTTGTGGGACCAGGGCGCCAGCGGGCCCCCAGCGGAAATCGCGGCCGTCCGAGGGGCAAGCTCGTTCACGGCCCGGGGACTCAAGACCTATATCGACGGCATCGAGGTCGCGTCGCCCTCGATGGTGACCCTGCTCGACCCCCGGAGCATCGAGCGGATCGAGGTCATTCGCGGGCCCCAGGGCGCGGCGCTGTATGGATCCGACGCCATCAACGGGGTCATTCAGGTCGTCACCCGCAAGGGCAGCCTGGGTGCTTCGCCAAAAATCCAGGCGGTGGCCAGCGCCGCGGCCGGTCCGTTCGACCGCCAAGCGGTGAACACCATGCTGCGGCAGGACTACGCCGGTGCCATGACCTGGGGCGGCGCCCAAGCGTCGATGGCCGCGACCGGAAACCTCGGCCGAGTCGGGACCGGCACCACCGTCCCCAATACCCGGTCGTGGGGCGCTCACGGCGGCGCCCAGGCCGCCTTCGGCTCGCTCCTGATCAGCGGAGTGGCCCGGGGCGGCCAGTTCGATTTTACCGAGGACCAGCTGACCCGCGTGCCGGTGTCCGGGGCCCCGGCGGCGGCCGGTGCCGCGCAAGTGGACGTCGCCACCGTGGGCGTTACCGCGATCCACCAGGTCGAAAATTGGTGGGTCCAGACCCTGGTGCTCGGCTACGACCGGGCCAGTGGATCGTTAGGCTCGTCTCGCGGCTACCTGACCGGCATCCGGCAGCCCCTCGGCGCCACCCACGAAACCGCCGGCCGGACCACGATCCGGTACAGTTCGGCCTTCACCACCAACTTCGCCTCCAGCGAATCGCTGACCACCACGGCGGGATTCGAGCATGCGAGGCTGGAGCGGTCGCGCGGCGCCTGGGACGTGAACGAGTCCACCCGGTACGTCAGCCTGTACGACGACCACGTCCGGAACTCCGGTGCGTTCCTCCAGACGAAACTCCACGCCGGCCCCTTCATCGTGAACGCCGGGGCCCGGGCCGAGTGGAACTCGGGCTTCGGCGCGAATTACGGCACCGCCTGGGCGCCCAGTATCGGGGCGGCGTGGAACAAGGCGGTGGGCAACCTCGCGATCCGGATCCGCGGCGGGTGGGGACGGGGGATTCGTCCGCCGGAACCGGGAATGAGCCGGGCCATGGCCACCTCGGCGATCCGGCAGGAGGGCAACCCGTCCCTGGCCCCGGAGGCGCAAGCGGGCTTCGAAGTCGGCGCCGATCTCTTCGCCGGAACCGATGGCTACGTCCGGGCCACCTATTTCAATCAACGCGCCACTGACCTGATCCAGGCGGTGTACCTCCCGCCCGCGCTGGGAGCCGGGCCGACCTACCAGTTCCAGAACATCGGCGCCATTCGGAACAAAGGCGTTGAACTCGAGGCCGGATTCCGGCTCGGACGGGTGGGGCTCGACGGGCTGCTCTATACCACGAGCAGCCGCGTCGAACGGATCGGCCAGCGGTACGCCGGCCCGCTCTGGCAGGGCGACCAATTGCCCGAGATCCCGAAAGCCTCCGGATCGGCGCGGATTTCCTATCTTGGGCGGAATTTCCAGGCGGCGTTCGGGGCCAACTACATCGGCTCGTGGACCGGCTACAACTGGAACGAGATCGCCTCGGTGGCCGCGAACCTGGCACCGGCCAAACCGAGCCGCCGCGACTATCTGATCCAGTATCCTGGAATCATCAAGCCGTATCTCAGCCTTTCCTTTGACGTCAATCGCCAGTTGACGACCTATCTCAATATCGACAATCTCACCAACTCGAACCGATTCGAGCGGCACAACGGCAATCCGCCGGCTGGCCGGTCGGTCCTCGTCGGACTCGAAATCAAGCCCTGACGGGTCGGATCACGAGGTCCGGCCCCCGCTACCGACGCCCCGTCTCCCGAACCGCCCGCGTCGCCTCGGCGATCAATGCGCCGCGATCGACCTTGTGGGTACTGGCCACTGGAATGGAACTCGCAAAGATCACCAGCCGCGGGTGAGCGTACGCCGGCCCATGGGCCAGCGTGAAATCCTTGATCGACTGCTCGGTCACCGGGGTTCCCGGGGTTCGGACCACGAACGCCACCGGGATCTGCCCTTTGATTTCGTCCGGCACCGGCACCACCGCCGCCTGGGCCACTCCGGGACACCGCTCGATCAGTTTCTCCACCTCACCGGGAGCAATGTTCTCGCCGCCGCAGATGAACATGTCGTCGGACCGGCCCACGAAATAAAAGAATCCATTCTCGTCGTGCCGCATCACGTCGCCGGTGGCGTACCAGCCGTCTTTGATCCGCTCGGCGGTCTTCTCCGGAAGATTGAGATAGCCCGGCATCAACGCCGGCGTCTTGAGTTCGAGCCCACCCTCGTTCGGCGCCGCCCCGTCCACCAGTCGCCACTCGATATCCGCGAAGGGATAGCCGAGGGACAACGGCGGCCGCTCGAGGCCCGCCGGATGGGGCCCGAACGCGCACGGCCCCGCCTCGGTGGTCCCGAATCCATTCAGCACCGTGGCATTCGGAAAGATCGCCTTCACCTGGGCCAGGAGCGCGTCGGTCAGCGGCGCCGATCCGATCGTCACCAGCCGGACCCGGCTCAGGTCGAGCGTGGCCAGCAGATCCCGCTCCCGGGCGATCAGCGCGAACATGGTCGGAATCCCGGTCAGCACCGTGCAGCCGTACTGGGCCGCGGCCTCGAGATACCGCCGGGCCTCGAACTTCGGAAGCGAGACGATGGTCATCTGGTTCGAAATCGCCATCATCGAAAAGAACAGCCCGTTCTTGTGATAGGTCGGCGCCACCACCAACGTCGTGTCCTGCCGCCCCTGCTCGGTCCCGGTGAAATACTTGGTCAGGGCCCACAGCTGCCCGGCATGGGGCAGCGGAACACCCTTGGGCCGCCCGGTTGAACCCGAGGTATAGAGGACCTTGGCCAAATCGGCCGGTCCGGGCACCACGGGGTCAAACGGCCCCGGATCGAGCAAGGCGTCGAAGGAGCCATCGTCGAAATCGAACACCGGCACGCCGGCCGGCACCAACCCCCGCCGCCCCTGGTCGACAAAGGCCGCCGTGAGCTCCGCATCCTCGAAGATGTAGGAGACCGTTTCCTTCGGCAGCTTGAAGTTCACCGGTGCCGCAACCAGCCCCGCCCGCATCGTCCCGAAATAGGCGATCATGAACTCGGCCCGGTTCTCCGAGATCACCGCGATCCGGGCGCCAGGCTTGAACCCCCGATGGAGGAGGCCCCGCGCCACGGCGTTGGCCGCGTGGTCGAACTGAGCCGTGGTCCAGCGGCGGGGCGCGGCCGGATCCCGCAAATCGATGAAGATCGGATGCGCCGGCGCGTCGCGGGGAACTAGGTCGCCCAGGTTCTTACGGTCGAGCATCTACGGTTTGAGCAGCACTTTGCCGACGACCTCACGATCCTCCAGCAGTCGCTCCGCCTCGGCCGTCTCCTCCAGCGGCAGCACCTGGTCGATCTCCGGCACCAGCCGCCCCGCCGCGATCAGGTCCATCAGCTCGGCCAGACCCTCGGGCGTCCACCCGTTCGACCCGATCATTTCCTGCTCGTAGGTCCAGAGGTACCGGGCGTCGGTCGTGAGATTGAAGCCGGCCGTGGCGCCGCAGGTCAGGATCCGCCCGCCAAGGCAGACCGACTTCTGGGTATCGACCCAAGTATCGCCGCCGGTGAAGTTGACGGCCACATGGACGCCACCCGCGCCCGTGAGCTTCGGCTTACCGTAGATCTGCTTGATCGCGTCGACGAACTTCACCTCGGAGTAGTTGACCACATGATCCGCGCCGAGCCGCTTCAGCCGCTCGGCCTTCGAGGCCGAGCTGGCGCAGGCAACCACCTCGGCACCGAGCATCTTGGCGAGCTGGACGCAGGCCACCCCGACCCCACCGCTGGCGCCGAGGACCAAGACTCTTTCTCCCGCCGCGACCCGGCCCCGGGTGGTCATCATCCGGAACGCCGTGCCGTAGGCCAGCGGCAGCGACGCGGCCTGTTCGAGCGTCACGCCGTCCGGCACCCTGATCAGCTGGTCCGCCGCCACCTTGCACAACTCGGCCCGGCCGCCGTCCGACACTTCGCCCACCATCCCGAAGTGCACCCCGTCGCGGGACACCGGATCGACCAGTACCCGGTCGCCCACCGACCACCCCGTCACGTTCAGGCCCATCGAATCCACGGTACCCGCGATGTCGGAGCCGACGATCACCGGGAGCGGGATCTTGATCCCCGGCATCCCGCGCCGGGTAAAGATGTCGTGGAAGTTGACCGCCGTGGCGGCCACCCTGACGATCACGTCGTCGGGGCCGGCCACCGGATCGGGGAGGTCGGTCCGATACACCAATTGGCTGCGGTCGCCGTGGGCGACGGTCTGAACGGCTCGCACGGGAGCTCCTCGCGAATGACTAAACCGCGTTAAGTTATCAGGAAATGGCCCCCGGTGCTATCTTGTTCCGGTCGGAGTCGCGGGACCCTGAAGGAGTACCGTCCCCATGATCGGTCGTTTGTTGGTCGCCGCTGTCTCGCTGGCCCTGGCCGCCGCACCCGGCACCCCTGCCACCGCCCAGTCGTCCCCCCGCGAAGCCGCCGCCGGCTTCCTCGAGGCGTGGAACGCCCGCCGGTGGACCGAAACCGCCCGGCTCCTTGATCTGGATGCCTTCGACCGCTTTCGCCGCGACTTCATCACCCGCTCCCGCCGCCAGCCCGATGAAGGCCCCCAGCCGAGCGTCGAGGACATCCTCCGGCGCACCCCGGACATGCCTCGCGAGGCCGCCGAGTACCAAATCCGGATGATGCGGGAGCAGCAACGCCGCTACGCCGATCCGACCCCTTTCGAGTTTGCCCGGGTCTCATCCGCCTCCGCCCTCCGCGCCCTGACCGTCGAGGAAGCCGCCGCCCGCTGGCTCGAAAGCCGCGACCCCCGCTGGCAAGTCCGGATGCAGTACGAACAAGCCGGCTGCCCTCCCCCCGCCGACGCCGGTGACATCCCCCTCCCCCGCCGCCGCCTCATCGGCGTCGTCGCCGACGGCGACTCAACCACCTACGCCCTCTTCAAGGAAGACCGCGGCAACGACACCGCCCCCGCCTGGGTCGGCGGTGACGTCTCCATCATGGAGTTGACCCAACGCCGCAGCCGCTGGCTCATCGTCCCCCGCGCCGACCTCATCCCCGAAGTCGGCACCGTCGACACCTCCGACTGCAAGAAGTAGCCACCACGCTCCGAATGCCGAGCGCCGAGCCTGCAACCCTTTTCCCGCCGCCCGCATCAAAGAATGCGAAGATCTCACGGACAGGGACCATGGCACCGATCAAACGACGCGACCGATTCGAAAGCTACGAAGTGTATGACAACCAGGGAAAATCAGTAGGACGGGTGGTCCTCCCCCGGCAAACCCGGTTCACCGGCCCGACCAGCGGCACCGTGTTCCTCCGCCGGCCAATGGGGCCCAAGCCGAAGTCGAACCCCCGCGCGGCCTAACGCCGGCCGCCGGCCCGTCAGAACCGAGCCGCGCCCTTAGATTACCGGGGTGCGGCTTCTTCTTTCCACCATCCTTCTTCTTTCCGCCCAGGCCGGGCGCGACCAGTCCGGGTTCACCGACTCCATCCTGGCGGCGGCCACCCGGGCCATCGACGCGGGCCGGCCCTGGCAGGCCTCCCGGCTCCTCGCGCCCCTGACCAGGACCGCCTCCAAACCGGCCGTGCGTCTGGCCGCCGCCCGGGCCGCCGTCGAATGGCAAGGCTGGGAATCCGTCGAACGGCTGCTCGAGGGCGAGCCCTGGCTCGACCAGCTCGACGGTGGGGCCGGCCGCGCCCTCCTCGGCCGGGCCCTGGTCGAACGGGGCCGGGCCGCGGCTGCCGTGATCCAAACCAGTCGCGCCGTGGCGCTCGCTTCCCCGGAGAACCGAGGCGAACGTCTGGTCATCCACGCCCGGGCGCTCGATCGCCTCGACCAGCTCGATTCCGCCGCCGCCATGTACCGGGCCGCCGCGCTCGAGCTCCCGGCCCTCAGGGACTGGCTCCTGCTCCGAGCAGCCGGTGTCACCGCCGATTCCGCCGAGCGGGGACCCCTCCTGGCCTTGCTCACGTTGCCGGCTCCCCGGGGACGAATCAAGTGGACCGAGGCGTTGGCCCGGAGCCGCGCCGGTGATTGGGAGGGCGCGGTCGACCGCTATGCGGCGCTCGGCGCCGGGCTCGCCGCCGTCCGGCTCAGGCTATCGGGCGGCGGCCTCGAGGCCCGCGCCCGTGGGCGCCAGGAGCTGGTCGGCCTCGTCGGCTCGGACGCCACCCCCGCCGATGCCGCCGACGCCATCGCGCTCTTCGACCAGGAGTTCGTCTCCAAGACCGCCGCCGAAGAACTCCGAATTGCCCGGCGCGCGGCGGTGATCAACCAACTCGATCGGGCGGCGCGGGGATTTGCCGCCGCTCGTTCGCTCTGGACCGACCGAGATCGCTTCACCTACGCCACCGTGCTCGCCCGCCTCAACCGGGGTAACGAGGCCGTCACCCTCTTTGACGGCGTCACCACCGAGGAGCTCAAGGGTGACGCGGCCTACCAGCAAGCGCGGATGATGGTCCGGACCGGGCAACCGGGCTCGGTCGTCCGGGCCCTCGAGCGGGTCTGGACCAGTTTCCCGCACGATTCGGAGCCCGCGGCCTCGGCCCTGTTTCTTGCCGCCGACCTCCTCGCCGACCGGGGCCGCGATGACTCGGCGCGGATTTTTTTCGGTCAGGCGGCCCTTCGTTACCCGGCAACCGCATTCGGACGCCGGGGCGGTTTCCAGGCCGCCCTGATTGCCTACCTCGACCACGACTATCCCACCGCCGCCGCGGAGTTCGACCGAATCGCGGCCAAGCCGGCGGACCCCGAAGCGGTCGGGGCCCTCTATTGGGCCGGCCGGGCCGACGCGGAGGCCGGCGACACCGCCGCCGCCGCGCACCGCTGGCGCCAAGTCACCACCCGAGGCCGCGACACCTACTACGCCTGGCGCGCGGCCGAACGGTTAGGCACGGCGTTCCGGCGATTCGAACCGGGCCCCGCATCAGGAACCCAAAACGGCGAGCCCGCGGCGCTGGCCCGGGTCCGCCTCCTCCGCCGGTTCGGACTCAACGTGGAGGCCCGGTTCGA
>JAYTTT010000167.1:0-8585 GCA_043744895.1 Gemmatimonadota bacterium
AACGACCCGATGTACGAACTTCTCGGGCGCGGCTACACCGGCTCGATCGGGTACTATGTCTTTTCCGATCGAGGCGGGGACCGAATCGAGCGCGCCGCCCTCGGTATCACCGGGGGCATGCTGGAGCAGTGCCGGGTCTACGATATCGTCGAGGGCACTGCCGAATTGCAGGCCTTCGTCGCGGCCCGGAACCCGAAACGGATCGGGATCAACACCTCCGATGAAATCGGGGCGGCCGACGGCCTGACCCACACCCTCTATCTCCACCTCCGGAAGACGTTAGGCGACCAGTTCGCCGGCCGCCTCGTCTCGGCCGAGAAGCTGGTGTCGGACTATCGTTCCCGGCACGTGGCGTCGGAAATCGTCGCTTTTGGGGAGGCGGGCGAGCTGTCACGCACCATTGCCGAGCGGGCGTTGTCGAACGACGTCATTACCCCCGGGCGGACGACCTTGGCCGACGTGGCCTGGTGGATGTGGGACCAGCTGCTGGCCCGGGGGCTCGGCTCGTCGTTCGACATGCCGTCGGTCTACATCACCGGACCGAACGGAATCGAGGCGACGTCGACCGACCGGATCATCCAGCGCGGTGACATTCTGGTGATCGACTGGGGCGTCGGCTATCTCAACTTCTGGACCGATCTCAAGCGGATGGCCTATGTCCTCAAGGACGGTGAGCTCGCCGCACCGGCCAGCTACCAGCACGCCTTCGACCAGGCGGTGAAAGTTCGCCAGCTGATTCGGCGGACGATCAAGCCCGGCGGCACCGCCAAGGAGATGCTCGACCGCCTGAACGGGTCGGTCGCCGCGATGCCGGGGTTCGGCCTGATGAAGGGATTCAACCAACCGACCGACGACCGCGGAGTGACCGACGTGATCGTCGGCTGTCACTCGGTCGGCGACTTGGGGCATGGCTCCGGCCCGTCGATTGCCTGGTTCAACCCGCTTCGGCTGACCTTTCCGATCCGCGCCACCAACCTTTTTTCGATCGAGTTCTTCGCCTACACCGCGATTCCTGAATGGGGCGGCAAGAAGCTTCGGATTCCCCTCGAGGACGATGCCGTCGTGACCGACCGGGGCGTCGAGTGGGTCTACCCGGTCAATCAGCGGATCCTGCTGATCAAATGACGGGCGACGGGGTTATTGTTGGCGCCATGACCAAATGCGGTCGAATCGCGATCGCCGGCCGTCCGAACGTCGGGAAATCCTCCCTCCTCAATGCGCTGGTCGGTGACCGCCTTGCCATGGTGAGCCCGAAGGCCCAGGCCACCCGGGAGCCGGTGGTCGGCCTTCGGACCGAGGACGAGACCCAGTTCATTTTCGAGGATCTGCCCGGTCTGCTCGACCCGTCCTATCTGTTGCAGCGGCGAATGGTCGGGCTCGCGCTGGCGGCCATCGAGCGCTCGGACGTGATTCTGCATCTCCACCCGGCCTCCGAGTTTCCGGCCCCCGACCTTGGTACCCTGCTCCCGCCCGAGGCCCGGCCGACGCAGCCGGTGGTCGTTGCCTATACCAAGGCCGATCTGGTGCCGTCGGCGGAACGGGTGGCCGATCAGCTCTACCTGTCGACCGAGCCGGTCGAGGGCCTCGAGCGCCTCACGGCCGCCCTGTCACCGCACCTGCCGGAGGGGGCCTGGCGGTACCCCGGCGATGATCTCGGGACCCAGCCGGTCCGGTTCTTCGTCACCGAGTATCTTCGCGAGGCGGCGTTCAAGTACCTCGAAGATGAAGTGCCCTATTCGTTTGCCGCGGCGGTGGAGGAGTTCCGGGAGACCACCGACCCGATTTACATTCGAGCGACCCTGTTCGTCGAGCGCGAGTCCCAGAAGAAGATCTTGATCGGCACGGGTGGCCGTACCATCAAGGCCATCGGTCAGCATGCCCGGCAACGGCTCGAGCCTCTGCTCGGCGGCCGGGTCTTTTTGGAGACGTGGGTAAAAGTGGCGCCCCATTGGCGCCAATCGGGCGAGTTTCTGGCCCGGTTAGGATTTCCTGACCCAAGATGATGGAGACCGTCCGATGAGCTTAGCACCGGAGTTGCTGGCGATCCTGGTGTGTCCGAAGTGCAAAGGCGACTTGGAATACCGTGCCGAGGAGCCGGTCCTGATTTGCCGGGCCTGCAAGCTGGCGTACCCGATCGAAGACGACATTCCGGTGATGTTGATCGACGAGGCCCGCCCGTTGTGACCGAAGGGACCCTGATCGACAAAACGGTGGCGAAGGCAACGGACTTGGCCGAGAGTCATCGGCACAATTTCGTCGGCACCGAGCATCTCCTGGCCGGCCTGCTCGAGGATCCGGACGGCTTTTCCGCTACGCTGCTGTCGAAGGCAGGTCTCGATCTTGGCGTGCTCCGGGCCGGATTGATGGAAGGGCTTCGGAAGGCTCCCGAAACCGAGCCCGCGAGCCGCCCGTCAGTCAGCCGTTTTGCCGAGCGAGCGCTCGCGTCGGCGAAAGCCTCGGCCACGGCCGCCGGCCGGACCGCGGTGGAAGAGCGTGACGTCCTGCAAGTCTTGCTCGCAGAGCCCAAGGGGCGGATGGCCACTCTACTCAAGGGTGACGGCACGGCGCTCGTGGCGCTCCGGGCGGCACTCGGCACCCAGGTGACGCCCAAACCCGAGCGGAAGCCGCCCAAGCCGCGGCCCGAGCCTCGGCCGAAGCACCCGCCGGCTGAGCCTCGGCCGCCGCGGGCCCCGCGGGAGGCGAGGGCCCCCTCGAAACCCTCGGTGGCGCCACCTCGCCCAGAGCGGGCGGCCGAGCCGGCGGAGGAACGTGATCCCCGCCCGCTGCGGATTGCCCGGCCCGATCCGCCCAAGCCGTTCCCGTGGTCGCTCCTGTTGTTGCTTGCCGTGCCGGCCAGTGTCGTGCTCAACCTGATGGGCGCGGCACCGGTGCTGGTATTCATCACCGCCTGTGTGGCCGTCTTGCCGCTCGCGGGCCTCATGGGCGCCGCCACCGAATCGCTGGCGGAACGAACCGGTCCGACGATCGGCGGATTGCTCAACGCCACGTTCGGCAACGCCGCCGAACTGATCATCGCGGTGGTCGCGCTCAAGGCCGGCTTGGTCGACCTCGTCAAAGCCTCGATTACCGGCAGCATCCTCGGCAACTTGCTCCTGATCCTGGGTCTGTCCTTCATCGCGTCCGGTACTAAAACGCCGATCGTCAAGTTCAATCGGGCCAATGCCGGGATGAGTTCGGCGATGCTTGCCCTGGCGGTCATCGGCTTGGTGTTTCCGGCCCTCTTTCACGCGATCCATGGTCCGCCTAACGCCACGGCCGAGCTGTATCTGTCGGAAACCGTGTCGGTCATCCTGATTGTGACCTACTTGTTGTCGCTCCTCTTTTCGCTCAAGACCCACCGGGCCCTGTTCGGCGGCGGCGACCACCCGGCCATTGAGCCCAAGTGGCGGGTCGGCCCGGCGGTCGGCATCCTCGGCCTGGCCACGGCCGGGATCGTGCTCGAATCCGAACTGCTGGTCCATTCGGTCCAGTCGGTCACGGCCACGTTCGGCCTGACCCAGACGTTCGTGGGTCTCGTCATCATTCCGATCATCGGCAATGCCGCCGAGCATGCCACGGCCGTCGTGGTGGCCCGGAAAGGGCAGACCGACCTGGCCCTCCAGATCGCCTTAGGATCCAGCACACAAGTTGCACTTTTGATCGCGCCGGTCCTGGTCTTCGTGGGCCTCTTTCTCGGCACCGGCATGAACCTGGTGTTTCCGGTGTTCGATGTCGCGGCCCTGGCGGTCTCGACGATCGTGGTGGCGATTATTACGCTCGACGGTGAGACTCATTGGTTCGAGGGCGCGCAATTGCTGGCCGTGTACGCCATGATGGCGGCGGCGGCGTTCTTCATTTGACTTGTCGGATGTGGGGTCCTAAGTTGCTAAGCCATAACCTCTTACGAAAGCGACCTGGGTGAGGAATCGCCCGACCATCTTGATGTTTGGTCTGGCTGGGAAGCCGGTCCCCGATCTGGTCCAGCAATGGGCCAGGGAGAAGGAATTTCCGGTTGAGGTCCTCGACCAACCGGACGAGGTCGAGTCGATCATCCTCCGGGGCCACCCCTGTTTTCTGGTGGTCGACGGGGACGCTCCCGGCGACCAGGGACCCGAGTTGGTTCGGCATCTCAAGAGCGATTCGTTTACTGCAATTGTCCCGACGTTGGTTCTGGCCACCCAGCATCATCCGGAGCGAATGCAGCAGTGGTTCGCCGCCGGGGCGGAGGAGATCCTCACCGAAATCTTTCCGCCCGAGGAGCAACGGGCCCGGCTCGAGGCCTTGCTGGTCCGGAGCCAACGGGACGTTTCGGTGCACCCGTCGACTCGGCTGCCGGGGGCGCCGGAAATCGACCGGGAAATCCGCCGCCGGCTTGACGCGACCCAGGACTTCGCGGTCTGCTACGCCGACTTGGACCATTTCAAGGAATACAACGACCGGTACAGCTACTACGACGGCGACCGGGTCATCTACATGTTGTCGCGGATCCTCCACGACGTGGCGAAGGGGATGCTCGGCCCCCGGGGCTTCGTCGGGCATATCGGCGGCGACGATTTCATCTTCATCATCCCGGCGCCCGAGATTAGTTTGGTGTGCACCGAGATTTTGTCGGTCTTCGACACCTTGGTGCCGTACCAGTACAACGAACAGGACCGCCGGGCGGGGTATTACTTCGGCAAGGATCGCCGGGGGCAGCTCCACCGGGTGCCATTGATGACGCTGTCGGTGGGTATTGTCACCAACCGTCACCGGTCGTTTGCTCACCCGGCTGAAGTGAGCGAACTCGCCACTGAAATGAAGAGCTACGCGAAGACCCTGCCGGGTTCCGTCTTCGTGGTGGATCGCCGCCAGACGCGCAGCGGCGACGAGAAGTAGGGGAAACGGGCAATGAACGTTACGTGTACCACCTGTCAGACCGAGTTTCGAGTCGACCCGGCCAAGGTGCCTGCGGCCGGGGTTCGGGCTCGCTGTTCGGTCTGTAACGGCGTCTTCTGGGTTCGGCACCCGGTCCCGGTTACGGCGCCCGCGCCGGTGATCGCGGCCAAGCCGGTGGCGACTGAACCGCTGCCGGTTGTCGTCCCTCAGGCGGTTCTGCCGCCACCAGTTGAGGTCGTGCCTCAGGCGGCCGCCCCGGTATCGGTACCGGTATCGGCCCCGGCTATCGCGCCCCCGCCTGCGGCGACCGTCGCGCCGCCGGCGTTGCTACCGCCCCTCGAAATGCCACCCCTAGCCATGCCGGTCCGGCCGGTTGGGCCGGCCGTTGCGCCGCCGGCCCGCCGGCCCGCTCCCGACGCCCCCGTCGCTCCACCGAGCTTTGAACGGGCGGTGGCGCGAACGGTGTTGCCACCCTTCACGAGTCCGAGTCAGCGTCCGGCCCCGCCGGCGTCGCCCCGGCTTCCCAACTACCCGTCGTCGGTGGCGGCGGCGCCCGCGACGCCGGAGATGGCTCCGAAGAAGGTCCGGGTCAACCCGTTCCTAAGCCAAGACCCGGCCGCCAAGGCTCGGCGGCTGGCTCGGGCGCTGATCTCGGATATGGTCGTCTACCATCCGGCCAAGCGGCGGGAAGGGATTCAGCACGCGTCGCTCAAGCGCCTGTTCGATGAAGAGATTCGGAAGAGTTGGGAGGAGTATGTCGATCAAGTCGGCAAGGATATGGCCGAGTCGACGCCCTTCTTCCAGGAGGCCCTCAACGAAATCTTGGCCGACGGACAGCCGCTTTTCCCATAGAAACAACCGACCGTCCCCCCTATATTTCTCGCGAGCCGGCCCTTCGGTCCCACGGAAGGCCGGCTCGCTTCTTTTTCGCGACGCGGAGGGTTTTCCCATGGCGGACAGTGCCGAACGGTTGAGTGAGTTGGACCGGCGAATGACTGAACTTCGAGACTTTCTTTGACTTGACCGCTAAAACTGAGCGGCTCGCCGTGCTCGAAACCGATCAACTGGTGCCGGGCTTCTGGGCCAACCAGGAGCGGGCTCGGACCGTCGTCCAGGAAGTGAAGGCGCTCAAAGGCTGGATCGGCCCCTCGGCCGACATCGCCCAGCGTCTGGCCGACGCCCGGGGGCTCGCCGAACTGCTCGGGATCGAGCCTGACACCGACCTGGCCGCGGAGCTTGAGCGCGAGATCGGAGCCCTGGAGCGGGCCACCGAATCGTTCGAACTGAAGTCGATGCTCCAAGGGGCGGATGACCATCGGGACGCGCTCCTGACGGTCCATCCCGGCGCCGGGGGCACCGAGTCGCAGGATTGGGCCGAGATGCTGACCCGGATGTACCGGCGGTGGGCGGAGCAGCACGGCTACACCGTCAACGTGCTCGACTTCGAACCGGGTGACGAGGCCGGGATCAAGTCGGCGTCGCTCGAAATCGTCGGCGAGTATGCCTATGGTTTTCTGAAAGCGGAGAAGGGGGTCCATCGGCTGGTCCGGATCTCGCCGTTCGACTCGCAGTCCCGGCGGCACACCTCGTTTGCGTCGGTCTTCGTCTATCCCGAAATTGACGATACCATCGAAATCGACCTCCGGGACGAAGACATCAAGATGGATGTCTACCGGGCGTCGGGTGCAGGCGGCCAGCACGTCAACAAGACCTCGTCGGCGGTTCGGCTGACCCACATTCCGACCAAGACCGTGGTCGCCTGCCAGCAGGAGCGGAGCCAGCACAAGAACAAAGAAACCGCCATGAAGATGCTCCGGGCGGCGCTCTATCAGCGCCGGCTGGAGGAACAAGAGGCCGAGCGCGCCAAGGTCGAGGCGACCAAGACGGACAACTCGTGGGGCAACCAGATTCGCTCCTACGTCTTCCAGCCCTACACCATGGTGAATGACCACCGGACTGAGCTCAAGGTGTCGGATGTCCAGCGGGTCATGGACGGCGATCTCGACGGATTCATTCGGGCGTACCTCAAGCGATTTGGAAGGTCGATCGGATGACGAGCGCGGACGATCGCAACTATGTCGAGCAGGCCCGCCGCGACACCCGGGCCCAACTCGAGGCGTTAGGGGTTCGGCCGTATGCCTACCGGTTCGACCGGTCCCATACCGCCGCCGACGCGGCCGCCGCCTTTCGGGACGATCAGGGCGACCAGGGCCCCGAGGTCCGGGTGGCCGGCCGGGTCGTGGCGCTTCGCTCCCAGGGCAAGACGATGTTCGCCCATCTCGAGGATCACAGCGGCAAGGTCCAGATCTACGTCCGCCAAGACACGTTAGGCGACCGGTACGCCGTGGCCAAGCTGGTCGATCTCGACGACTTCATCGGGGTCACGGGGGTGTTGTTCCGGACCCGGACCGGCGAGGTCACGGTCAAGGTGTCGGCCCTCGACATCCTGACCAAAAGCCTCAAGCCGTTGCCCCGGGGCAAGACCCAAACCTCCGAGACCGGCGAGGTGGTGACGTTCGGGGGCGTCCACGATCCCGAGTTTCGGTACCGGCAGCGGTATGCGGATCTGGCGGTCCATCCCGAGGTTCGGCAGGTGTTCGTCACCCGCGCGGCGGCCATCCGGTTCATTCGGCGGTTCATGGACGATCGCGGCTATCTCGAGGTCGAGACCCCGATTCTCCAGCCGCTCTATGGGGGAGCGGCGGCGCGGCCCTTCGTCACCCACCACAACGCCCTGGACATGCCGTTGTACCTCCGGATCGCCGACGAGCTCTATTTGAAGCGGCTGATCGTGGGCGGCTTCGACCGGGTCTACGAGATCGGTCACGACTTTCGGAACGAGGGGATGGACCGGAGCCACAATCCCGAATTCACCATGCTCGAGTTCTACGAGGCCTACGCCGACTACACCGACATGATGGCCATGATGGAGGCCATGATTCCGGGGCTGGTCGAGAGCTGCCGGGGGTCGATGATCATCGAGGTCGAGGGCAGGACCATCGATTTCACACCGCCGTGGCCCCGGCTTCCGTTCGCGGAATCGGTCGAAGCGCGCTCCGGGATCGACATCCTCACCGCCACCGACGCCGCCATGCGGGAACGCTTGGTCCAGGCGGGGGCTTCCCGAGACGGGGTGGCCGCGATGACCGGCGGCAAGCTGGTCGACGAGATGTTCAAGACCTTCGTCGAGCCGCACCTGATCCAGCCGTCCTTCGTCACCGAACACCCGGTCCTGATCTCGCCGCTGGCAAAGGTCCACCGGTCGAAGCCCGGGGTGGTCGAGCGATTCGAGCTCTTTGTGAATAGCCGGGAGATCGCCAATGCCTTCAGCGAACTCAACGATCCCGACGATCAGCGGGCCCGGTTCGAAGACCAGGTCCGCCAACGAGCCGCCGGCGACGAGGAAACCCAGCCCTTCGATGCCGACTACGTCCGGGCCCTGGAGTACGGCATGCCGCCGACCGGCGGACTGGGGCTCGGGATCGACCGGTTGGTCATGCTGCTGACCGCCCAAGACTCGATTCGCGACGTGATTCTGTTTCCGGCCCTGCGGCCGGAACCGGGGCCGGCCACCGGGGACGCCGGGTGATCCGATCGCGCCGCTGGTGGCCGAACGCCGTCGAACGGCGGATTGCCATCCGCTACCTTCGGGGCCGCACGTCCTCGCGGTTTACCAGCCTCAACACCCGCATTGCCACCGCGGGCGTCGC
>JAYTTT010000168.1:0-8558 GCA_043744895.1 Gemmatimonadota bacterium
TCGTGGGTCAGCACCTTGCCGACGTCATGCAACAACCC
This sequence comes from Gemmatimonadota bacterium, assembly GCA_043744895.1. Classification (GTDB taxonomy): domain Bacteria; phylum Gemmatimonadota; class Gemmatimonadetes; order Gemmatimonadales; family GWC2-71-9; genus SHZU01. The sequence goes on from JAYTTT010000168.1 coordinate 39, forward strand.
GCCCCGTTTGGCGAGCATGACGTCGAGGTGGAGTTCGGCCGCCATCATCCCGGCAATCCAGGAAACCTCTTTCGAGTGTTCGTAGATGTTCTGACCGTAGCTGGTCCGATACCGCATCCGGCCGATCAGCTTGATCATCTCCGGGTGAAGACCGTGGATGCCGGTTTCGAAGGCGGCCTGCTCGCCGAGCTCGACCAGCTGTTCTTCCAGGTCCTTCTGGATCTTCTTGACGATCTCCTCGATCCGGCCGGGATGAATCCGGCCGTCGGTGATCAACGCATCGAGGGCCCGGCGCCCAATCTCACGCCGGATCGGGTCGAAGCAGGACACGATGACGGTGTCGGGGGTGTCGTCGATGATCAGATCGACGCCGGTGGCCAACTCGAAGGCCCGGATGTTCCGCCCTTCGCGGCCGATGATCCGCCCCTTCATCTCGTCACTCGGCAGGGCCACCGCCGCCACCGTCGTTTCGGCGGTGTGCTCGGCCGCCACTCGCTGGATCGACATCGCGATGATTCGCTTGGCGTCCTTCTCGGCGTTCTTCTTGGCTTGGTCTTTGATGTCGCGGGCCAGCGCGGCCGCCTGGGCCCGGGCTTCGTCTTCGACCCGCTGGAAGAATTCGCGCCGGGCCTCTTCGACCGATAGGCCGGCCACCCGCTCGAGGCGTTGCCGCTGTTCGTGCACCAAGGCGTCGATTTCCTTGGTACGGGCCTCGAGGGTCAGTTCCTTCTGGGCCAGGGCGCCCTGTTGCCCCGACACCGCCTTGGCCTGGCGATCGACCTCTTCGTTCCGCTTGGTGACCCCGCGTTCCCGCTCTTCGAGCCGACGCTCGGTCCGGTCGATCTCCTCGCGCCGGCGGGCCGAGTCGCGGTCGACTTCCTCGCGGAGCTTGAGCGCCTCCATTTTGCCTTCGACCACGGCGGCCGCGCGGGCTTTGTCTGCCTCGTCTTTGGCTTTGGTGAAGAACTGGGAGGCATCCCGCTGGGCCGCTTCAATCAGCCCGGCGGCGTGGCGCTTCTTAGAGCGAAGAACGACGGTGTATCCGACCAGCGCGAGCACTATTCCGGCAACCGCTCCTCCACCCGCGAGGAGCCATTCGAAAGTCGACATCGGTGTATCTCCGCACGCGGCGATGGTGCCGCGGATCGCGTAAGGCCCAGAGGCGACCTAGTCTTGGGCTCGGGAACCCCGTAACGCCGGGGGAAGTAACCGCGCCAGCTGATCCGCCACCGCATCAATCCGGTGGGTGGTCGCCGCATCGTTCTGGCGCGCCTGAAACAACTCATCCGTCACCGCCAGCGCCGCGAGAATCGTGGCCCGATGGCCGTCGATCGTCGGCGCCGCCGCGCGAATCCGCTGCACGGCCTGGTCGAAGTGCGCCGCGACGCCGCGGGTGTACTCGGCCGGATGATCGGAACTGACCATCAACTTCTGGCCGGCGATCACGACTTCCACCGGTTTCGGACCGGTCACCGATAGTCTCCGGTCACTTGGCCGCCCACGAACCGGAGCCGAGTCTTGAGTTGCTCCAGCTGCTCGCGGGCCGCCGTAATCCGATCGCGGAGACGATGGTTCTCGGACTCGACCTCGCTGATCCGGGCCCGAAGCAACGTCAGATCACCGGTGGTGACGTCCGGGACCCGGTTCTTGGCCGCCTCGACCTCGGCCTCGGCCTTGAGGCAACGACGGCGCCAGCCGGCCAACTCGGTTTCGAGGAGGCCCGCCATGCGTTCGAGTTCGGCAAGCGCCTGGTCAGGACGTTCGGAGGGTGACGCCAAGTTGTTTCTCCAAGCCTCCCCTGATCCGGGTGACGGCACTGTCGACTTCACTGTCTTTCAAAGTCCGGTCCCGGCGCCGAAACACCAGCCGGAACGCGACGCTGCGCGAGCCCGGGCCGACCCCGGCCCCCCGATATTCATCGATGACCGTCACCGACTCGAGCAAGCCGGCCCCGATCTTCCGGATGTCCGTCTCGACGGCGGCGGTTGTCAGCAACCAGGGCACCACCAGACCCAAGTCGCGAACGGCCGCGGGCACCGTCGGGGGCGGAACAAAGGCCGGGACCAGTCGGGGCGCCACATCGAGCCCGATTTCAAATCCGAACAGCGGCGCGGCCCACGGCGGCGCATCGGCCGCCAGCCGTTCGGCCCGGCCTACCACCGCGCCGGCCACCGTCCGCGCCACGAATTCCTCGCCCTCAACTTGTACCAGGGCGCCGGGATTCGCCAGGGACACCGCTCGCTCGAACAAGCCCTTGAGATCCCACCAATCCACGTCGGGGCCCTTCCCCGATTCCGACCAATGGGCCGGGGCCCGGGCCCCGGTGACCACCGTCGCAACCCGGGTCGTTTCCACCGGCCGGCCCGGGGCCGCCTCGAAGGCCGTGCCCAACTCGAAGAGGCGAACATCCCGAACCTGGGCCGCCCAGTTGGCCTCGACCTGCCGGACCAGGCCCGGCAGCAGCCGCTCCCGGAGGAACCCGTGGTCGGCCGACAGCGGATTGAGCACCGGCACCGCCCGGTCGCTGGTGGCCGGACCGATCGGGAGGAGCACCACCTCGTAGAGACCTTCGGCGGCGAGCCCGTTCCGAACGGTGGCCGCCGCCCGGTCGCTCGGGGCATCGATCTGAGCCCCGGGACGAAATGGCCGAACTTGATCGGGCAGCCGGTCGTAGCCGTAGATTCGAGCCACTTCCTCGACCAGATCAATCTCGGTCGTCAAATCCCGCCGCCAGCCGGGCACGTCGACCGCCAAGCGGCCGTCATCCGGTTTGGCCAGGACGGTCGCGCCGATCGCCACCATGGCTTGCTCGATCGTGGCCAGCGGCAGGTCGAGGCCCACGATTTGGGTGACCCGCTTCCGGCGGAGGAACACCCGGGGCGGATTGGCAGGCTCGGGCCAGACGTCGAGCGCGTCAACCACCCGTCCGCCCGCCGTCGCGAGCACCAGATCCATTGCCCGCCGCAGACTGTCGGCCAAGCCCCACAGATCGGTGCCCCGTTCGAACCGTTGACTGGCCTCGCTGACGATGCCTAACGCCTTGCGGGTGAGCCGAGTCGCCGCCGGGTCCCACCAGGCGGCTTCCAGGACCACCGTGGTGGTGCCGTCGTGCACCTCACTATCGTGGCCGCCCATGACGCCCGCCACGCCGACCGCGCCGTCGCCATCGGCCACCACCGTCATCCCGGCGGCCAGCGTCCGGTCGGCCCCATCGAGCGTGGTCAGCCGTTCGCCGGCGACGGCCGGCCGCGCCGCCAGCCGGCCGCCTCGAAGGCGGGCTCCGTCGTAGGCATGGAGTGGCTGACCCAGTTCGAACATCACGTAGTTGGTGACATCGACGACGTTGTTGATCGAGCGTTGCCCCACCGATTCGAGTCGGCGTTTGAGCCAGTCCGGCGACGGCCCCACCGTGACCCCGTCGATGATGGCCGCGGTGAATCGCCGGCAGGACGAGTCCGGTTCGACCGCAATCGAGAGCCCGCCGGTCAGGACCCCGTGGGCCCCGTCGGCCCGCCGCACCGGGTACCCCTCGGCCGGGTTGACCCCGGGCACGGCCGGCAACCGGAAAGGCACCTTGAGCGCCGCGGCCAACTCGCGGGCAATCCCTTTGTGCCCAAGCAAGTCGCCCCGCATCGGCGAGATGTCGAGCACCAATCGGTCGTCGCCGAGCCCCAGGACATCGAGGATCGGGGTGCCGGGCGCGGCCTCGGTGTCGAGGGTAAGCAAGCCGTCGTGATCGGTGCCTAACGCCAGTTCATCGGCCGAACAGAGCATCCCTTCGGACAGCTCGCCCCGGAGCTTCCGCTTTTCGAGCGTGATCCCGTTCGGCAGCGTCACCCCGACCGCCGCGAACGGATACTTCGCCGACAGGGCCACGTTCGATGCGCCCGTCACCACCTGCCGCCGTTGGCCACCGCCGATATCGACCTGGCAGACGCTCAGCCGGTCGGCATTCGGATGACGGGCCAACTCCACCACCTGCCCCACCACCACCGGCGCCAGGTGGGCGTTGACCGGTTCGACCGCATCGGCGGGCAGGCCGAGCATGGCCAACCGCGGCACCAGGTCCTTGACCTCGAGCGGGCGGCCAAGGAAGGCTTCGAGCCATCGACGAGAAACGTTCATCGCTCGGCTCCTCCGAACTGACGCAGCAACCGCATGTCGCCGCTGTAGAGGTAGCGGATGTCGGGCAGGCCGTACCGGTTCATCGCCACCCGCCCCGGTCCCATCCCGAAGGCCCAGCCCGAATACGTTTCGGCGTCGACGCCGGCATTGGTCAGGACGTTCGGATGGACCATGCCGCAGCCCAGGATCTCCATCCACCCGGTCTGTTTGCAGGCCGGACAACCGCTCCCGTGGCACAGCTGGCACTCGACATCGAGTTCGCCCGATGGCTCGGTGAACGGAAAATACGAAGGCCGGAACCGGACCTTGGTGGTCGGGGTGAAGAACCGATGGATGAACTGGGTCAAGGTGGCTTTTAAGTCCACGAGTCCGATCCCCTCGTCCACCGCGAGCCCCTCGATTTGGGCAAACGCGGGCGCGTGCGAGGGATCGAACGGATCGTTCCGGTAGACCATCCCGGGAATCACCACCCGGTAGGGCGGCGGGCCCGATTGCATGGTCCGGATCTGCACCGGCGATGTATGGGTCCGGAGCAGAAGCTTGCCCCCCTCGCGCGGCTCACTGCCGTCGGAGAGGTACAGGGTGTCATGGGCATCGAGCGCGGGATGATTTTCCGGAAAATTCAGGGCAAAGAAATTCATCCACTCGTCTTCGATTTCCGGACCGACCGCCACCGCGAAACCGAGGGAGCGGAAAATCTCGCAGATTTCGGTCACCACTTTGGAGACCGGATGCTCGGCCCCGGCCCACCGCCGGCGAGCGGGCATCGTGAGGTCGAGCCCCGCCGGTTGCTCGGCCCCCGAGGCGCCGACCAGTGCGGTGCCTGCATCGAATGCCGACTCGAAGGCCTGCTTGACCTGGTTCACCGCGGCGCCGTAGGCCTTCCGGTCCTCGGGCGGCATCTCAGGCAGCTTCTTCAGCAGGGCCGTCAGGATGCCCTGTTTTCGCCCCAGCACCGCGATCCGCTCGGCCTCGAGGGCATCGCCCGCTAGCGCGGGGATCGCGGCCAGCCGCGGCAACAACTGATCGAGTTCTTGGTACCCAGTCGGTTCCATGTCGCTCCTCAAAACGATCCTCCCCCGCGTTCACCGGATGGGGCGCCCGCGGGGGAGGTCAGATCGAACAGATCAGGTCGCGCGCGCCGAATCAGGCCCCTTTGGCCAACTCCGCCAAACGGGCAAAGGCATCCATGTCGGTCACGGCCATGTCGGCCAGCATCTTCCGGTCGACCTCGACGCCGGCCTTCTTGAGGCCCGAGATGAACCGGTTGTACGACAGGTCGTGAATCCGGGCCGCCGCGTTGATCCGGGTGATCCAGAGGGTCCGGAAGTCGCCCTTCTTTTTTCGCCGGTCGCGGTAGGCGTACCGCATGGCCCGCTCGACGGTTTCCTTGGCGGCCTTGTAAAGCTTGCTCCGGCCGCCGCGGGCACCCTTGGCGGCCTCCATGTACTTCTTTTTCCGCGCATGGTGCGCAACGTTACTCTTGACGCGAGGCATCGTGAATCTCCGGCGTTAGGCCAACAACAGGACGTGAACCCGCCGATAGTCGGCGGAGCTGACCAGCGCCGACTTGCCGAGCGCGTTTTTCCGCTTCCGCGTCTTCTTGGTGAGAATGTGGCGGCGGTTGGCCTGCCCCCGCTTGATCTTGCCACTTCCCGTCATCGTGAACCGCTTCATCGCGGCCCGCTTGGTTTTCTGCTTCGGCATTGCCAATCTCCCTAGTTACTTCGGTCCAAAGACCATGGTCATCGTCCGACCCTCGACCCGGGCATCGAACTCAATTTTCCCGACATCCACCAACTGTTCCGCCACTCGGTCGAGCACGGCCTTGCCGAGATCGAGTCGGGCCATTTGGCGCCCACGGAACATCATCGTCACCTTGACCTTATTGCCCTCTTTCAAGAACTCGCGCATATGCCGGACTTTGAAGTCGAAGTCGTGATCGTCGATCCCGGGCCGGAATTTGATTTCCTTAACCTCGATCACATGCTGCTTTTTCTTCGCCGCCCGCGCCGCCTTGGCCTCTTCGAATTTGTACTTCCCGTAATCCATGATCTTGACCACGGGAGGCCGGGCCATCGGGGCAACTTCGACCAAGTCGAGCCCCTTCTCTTCGGCCATGGCCAACGCATCTTCGACCGCCAACACTCCTAGCTGCTCGCCCGCGTCGGAAATCACTCGAACCGGACTGATTCGGATCATCCGATTGATCCGGACCCTGCGCTCGCGCTCGTTCGTGCTCAGCTGGTATTCCTCCTGGTGAAAAACAAAAACACCCCAGGCGACTGGGGTGTCCACAGCGCTCCCGACAACCAAGCCGGGAGCGAATTGGTGGACCCTCTTGCCGCGCTCTTCCTGCAACGCATCGGGCTCGGGGTGGGAGGCCACGTCGGGCCTCCACTTTCAACGCTCACAATGGTAACGAGTTACGGCCCAGCCGTCAACCACTAGCGGAGCAGCCGCCCCGGCCCACTCCGGGCCGTCGTGTCGGCAATGTGACCAGCAAGCCGATCGGCCAGCTGCTCGAGCTCCCGCCTCCGCTTGGTTGCGGAACTCCGGAAAATGCCCCGGGCCCCGAAAAACGCCCCGCCCACCGCCGATGCGAGCAACGTGAACCCGAGCAGGGGGCTAGGGTCCCCATCGAAAGCCCAAACAACATGGCGCCACCCCCGCCTCCGAACCCGCCCATGAAACCGCCAAACAGCCCGCCGGCCAAGGGGGTGAGCGACTCGTCAATCAGAATCCGGGTCCTCCCGCCGCCCGGTGAAATCGAGACGCTCACGGCCCGGCTGCCCGCTTGGGTCTGGTTAAACACCGTCCGCCACGCCAAGGCCCGGCCCAGCGTTGACGACTGGCCCTGGGTTCCGACCGTGATCCGAATCTCATCGACCACCGTGGGGTACTCGGCCTCGTTCACCTCGCCATCGACCATCCGCTCAACCACGATCCGGTTGGCCGACCCAGTGAACCAATGCGGCTCGGGAACCCGGGAGGCCGGTCGCGCCAGTTCCCGCGCCGCCCGCTCCACGTGCTCGGGCGGAATCCCGACATCGGCGGCAATCTGCTGAATTCCGCCTAACGACAACGCGCCCGACTGGGTCGGCGCCGCATCCAACTCTGCCGCGCGGGCCACGATACTCGCCACTTGGCGGTCACTGTACCGCGGCTTCTCACCGAAGGCCTCAGCCAGCGCCTCGACCAAGGCCCGCGGTCCGGCAATCCGGTGTTCAGGACGCAGCACCAGCCCGCGGACCAACACCTGTTCGACCGACCCCGGCAGCCGGTCGAGCCGGCTTCGATGCTCGGCCGGCGCTTCCATCAACCGAAGGACCCGACCCGACTCCTCGCTCGGCCACATCCCCGGGACCTGGCCGATCAGCATCTCGTAAATCACACAGGTCAGGCTGAACACATCGGAGCGTTCATTGAGTTCCGAGAACCCGGCGGCTTGCTCCGGGCTCATGTATCCCACGGTGCCAACCGGAAACCCGGTTCGAGTAATCGACTTGTCGGACGCGGCCGTGACCGCCTTGGCGATCCCGAAGTCCGCCACGATCGCGTGCCCGTCCGAGAGGAGAATGTTCTCCGGCTTGATATCCCGGTGAATCACCCCGTGCCGGTGGGCGTGCTCCAGCGCATCGCCGACCTCCCGCGCCAACGCGACCACCTCGTCGGGGAGGAGGGGCCCTCGGTCCATGCGGGTCCGAAGCGATTCACCGTCGATGAACGGCATGACGTAGTAAAGAAAGCCGGCGGCCTCGCCGGAATCGATCAGGCCGAGGATATGGGGATGCTGGAGCCGAGCGGCAATGGCGATTTCCCGAAGAAACCGCTCAGCGCCGAGGGTCGCGGCCAGGTCGGGGCGGAGGACCTTCACGGCCACCTGGCGGCCGTGTTTCTCGTCCCGAGCCAGGAAAACCGTGGCCATGCCTCCCTGGCCGATCGGACGCTCGAGGGTGTACCGACCGGCCAGCGCCAGAGCGAGCGCCCCGGGAATCGACGGTGGCTCCATCAAAAAGAATCCTCAGGCACACTGCTCCGACGTTTGCCCTTCCGCTTCTTCCGGCGCTTGATCTGCATCAGGTCGAGATCGGCCACGGTCCGGGCGCCTTTGCCACGGGCCAACTCGAGCAGTCGTTGCAGTACCATTGCCGTCGCCATCGCATCGCCGCCGGCCCGGTGGCGGGCCGGGTTTTCCACCCCGAAGAATTCCTGGACCACATCGAGCCCGTACGAAGGCAGCCCCGGAATCAGGTTCCGCGCCAGCCGAACGGTACAGAGTCGCTGCCCCTCGAGGCTCACGGACTTGGCGCGCTTCAGTTCCGACCGGACGAAGTGCCAGTCGAACCGGAGGTTGTGGGCCACGAAGATCCGGCCGGCCAGGGTCGCGACCAG
>JAYTTT010000169.1:0-8512 GCA_043744895.1 Gemmatimonadota bacterium
TTCAGCTTCAACTTGCTCGACTCGTTCTCGAACGGGCGGTTGCTGACCACGATTGAGACCGTGTGGGCCGAGGGCCAGCGGCGCCGGACGGTCATGGGTCTCGAGGCCGGCGCGGTGCTGAAAGGCCTGGGCGTGGTGGCCCGGATCGGCCACGGCGGCCAACCCGGGGACGTGACCGGCACGCTCTCCAAGACCACCTACGGCGGCAGTTTGGTGGCCGGCGAGGTCCGGTTCGACTACGCCTACCAGCAACGCAGTCCGTTAGGCAATGGGGTTCACCTCTTCGGGGTCCGCTGGACGCCGTGACCAGGAAACGAGTGTTCATGGCAATTCTCGTGGCGGCAGTGGTGCTCTTTCTCGGTTATGGCACCGCCTACGTGGCGAGCGAAGACATTCGCTACTTGACCCGGGCTGGGATCGAACAAACCCGGCTTCTGGAACGGCGCCGGCCGCTCGAGGACATGGTGTCCGACACGACCTTGCCCGCCATCGATCGAGCCTATCTTGGCCTGGTCATCGAGGTGCGACGGAAGGCCGCGGCGCTCGGGCTCACGGCGGGAGCGACCTATACCACCTACACCGACGTGGGCCGGGATACCTTGCTGCTGAGCCTGACAGGGTCCCGGAAGGACTGCATCTGCCCGGTGACGTGGAAGTACCCGATCGTGGGCCGGGTACCCTATAAAGGGTTCTTCGACCCGAAGATGGCCCAAGACGCGGCCCGACAGATCGAGGCGAAGGGCTACGACTATTCCTTGCGGCCGGCCTCGGCCTACTCGACCTTAGGCTGGTTCAACGACCCGTTGTTGTCGACCGCGATGGTCCGCGACTCGGTCGAGCTGGCGGCGTTGGTGTTCCACGAGATGGCCCACAACACGTTGTATGTGAAGAGCGCGACGGCGTTCAACGAAAGCTTCGCGCAGATGGCCGGCTACCGGGCCGCGGAGGCTTTCTATCGGGCCCGCGGGGACAGCGTGCTCGCCCAGCGGGCCCGGGGCCGGTGGGAGGACGAGATCGTCCTGGCCGGGTACTATCGGAAGCTGATCGACACGCTCACGACCTTTTACGATTCGAAACCGACCGGCGATTCGCTCGAGGCCGGGCGCCGAACGATCGGCCAGTGGTCGAAGGGGTACTTGGAGGCGTCGATCGGGCCCCAGCTCAAGACCTACCGGGTTGGCCGGCTGGCGGATCGTCCGATCAACAACGCCCAACTGGTCGGGGTCCTGCTCTACCGGACCCACCTCGACTGGTTCGAGCGGTGGTTCGCCAAACACGACGATCTCGCGGCGAGTGTGGCCGCCCTTCGTGTCGTGATGAAGGAGGTTGAAGGCGACGATGCGTTCAAGCGGCTGGAGGCCGCACTCCAATGACCAAGACCCTCGCTTTCCTGGTGCTGGCCGGCGCCCTGCCCGTGGCGGCCCAAACTCAGCGAGCGGAGGACGAGTATACCCGCTATGAGTTGCTCGAACCCGCCAGCGCCCAGTTCAAGATTCGCTACGACGTCACGGCCACGACGCCCGGGGCGCGGTACTATTTCAATCCGATTCGGAAGGGGAGTGTCGCCACCGACGAGTCGGTCTTCGACCGCGCCACCGGACAGCCGCTGCCGTTCGAGGTGGTGGCCGGTGCGGCGGCCCGAGTCCAGGGATTCGGAGCCGCCGACTCGGCGACGGACTATATCAGGGTCAGCCTACCTCGTCCGGTGCCGGCCAACGGCGAGGTTCGGATCCTGATCGTCAAGACCTACCGCGATCCGAAGAGCTACTACGTCGTTGGCGACACGATCGTGTTTGCTCGGTCGCTCGGGATCAAGAAGAACGCGGTGGTGTTGCCCAAGGGTTACGAATTAGTGGGGCTCAATGTCCCGTCGCAGGTGCTGACCGAGGCCGATGGGCGGACCCTCATCAGTTTCATGAATGCGGGCCCCGATGCGGCGTCACTGGTGGTGAAGGGGCGGAGGTTGTCGCGATGATCAGATCTCTCGTGCTCCTGGCGCTGACGGGATTCGGTTCCCTGGCCGCCCAGACGATGGGGTCGCGGGGTAGTGCCGCCCTGGCCGAACGACTCACCGAGCGGGCCGCGCAGACTCGGGAGATCGTGTATTTCCTCCAGCAACCCGAGACGCATTCGTTCGACTTGTACCACGACTACACCGAGACCCACGCTGGGGTCGACAAGTATCTCAACGTTGTCCGAGCCGGGAGCCGGGTCTCCAACCCGTCGGCGCTGATGCTCGACACCGGCGCGCGGCTCGAAACGAAGACGCTCAAGGGTGCGGCCATCTCGGGTGCGGGGCTCGATATCGGCGAGCCGGTCTTACCGGAAACGGAAGTGGTGATGATTCAGTTTCCCCCGGTTTTGGCTGGGCAGACGACCCGGCTCCGGATCTCGGAGACGTATACCGATTCGATCCGCTACCGGGTCGAGGGCGACGAATTGATCTGGGACCGAGCCTTCGGGCGGCCGTACAACGCCGTCGTGCTTCCCGGTGGTTGGTATCTGACGCATAGCAGCATCCCGGCCACGGTGCAGCTGACCGAGGATGGGCGGGTGCGGCTCGACTTCGTCAACCCGAGGCCAGACGAGATCCAGGTGCTGATCGTGGCTCGGCGACGTTAGGCGAACATCAGCCGCCGAGTACCACCATCGGTGGCCGCGCCGGACCCGGGTCCGCAGCGGGGTCACGAATGAGCCGAACTTGGTGCCGGAACCGCTCAACGTTCTTCAGCTTGACGTTCTCGTACCCGCGGATCATGTCTGGGGTCCGGGCCAGCGCGACGGCCTGCTCGTAGCTGGCCGACGTTAGGCCGTTCAGCGCCGACTTGATGAGGTCACGGTACTCCTCAATCAATTCCCGCTCGAGTCGGCGAATGCTGTCCCGCCCGAACGGATCGAACGCCGTGCCGCGGAGGCCGCGAGCCGAGTAGAGCAGCCGGAAGACGCCGCGGAACCACCGCCCCAGGGCGATCTTCTTCTTCGTGCCGAGGGCCCGGAGAACCGGGGGATGGAGCCGATAGCTCATGACCGCTCCGGCTCCAAAACTCTCGGCCAAAGCCTCGTCGAGCGTGGGGTTGAGGGCCAACCGCGCCACCTCGTACTCGTCCTTGTACGCCATGACCTTGTACAGATACCGCGCCACCGCCGCGGACAATGCGGTGTCGGACCCCAATGTCCGTTCCTTCTTCCACGCCATCGCCACCAAGTCGGCATACTGTTCGGCGTAAGCCTCGTCCTGATAAGCGACGAGGTCGGGCACCCGAATCTCCAGTAGCCGCTTGGTCTCACCGGTGGCGCCGGTCTGGTCGACGATGGCCTGGACGGCCGGCGGGTTCTTCTCTGCGCTAGGTGCGACGGCGGTGGCTCGCGCGCTCACCAGCCGGTCGGCCCAGGCGGGATCGACCACGATCTGCCGCCCGACCCGGAAGGCCTGGATGTTGGCCTGGGCTGCGGTGCCGTTCAGTTCGAGCGCCGTCTCGATATTCTTGGCCGCGAGCGGAATCAGCCCCGCCTGGTACGCCGCCCCCACGACGATGAAGTTGGCCATCATGTGAGATCCGAACAGAAACTCCGCCAGCCGCTCGGCGTCGAAATAGAGTTCAGAGAGGCCCGAGTCACCGCGTCGATCCGGGCATGCAGCACCGAGTCGGCCGGGAACTCGACCAGCGGATTGCGGACCATCAGCCCGGTGGCCACGTGGCTCGACGACACGATCGCGACGGTCCGTTCGGGCCGGGTCCGGATCAGATGCCGGAGATCGCTTGCCGTCAAGACGTCGAACCCGATGTAGCCGTCAGCCTCGCCGATCCCGACTTTGTTCGAGCCTTGCGCCTCGCCGTCGAAGATCTTGAGGTGCGACACCACGGCACCGCCCTTTTGGCTGAGCCCCGTCTGATCGAGGCACCGGACCCCTTGTGCTCGAGGAGCGCCGCGGTTCCCAGCACCTGGTTGACGGTGACGACCCCCGTGCCGCCGATGCCAATGAAGTAGAGATTGGTGACCGAGCGGTGCGGCTGCACCCGGACCGGCGGAAAGGTCGGACCCAACGGTTCGAACTGATGGCCGGCCCGTTTCGGCTTCGGCCCCGCCGTCGGCACGACGGTGACGAACGCCGGGCAATCGCCGTCGAGGCAGGAGTAATCGGTGTTGCAGGACGACTGATGGATCTGAGTCTTCCGACCGAACTCGGTTTCGACCGGGGCCACACTGAGGCAATTCGATTTGACGCCGCAGTCGCCGCAGCCCTCGCAGATCCGCTCGTTGATCAGGACCCGAATCGGCCGCTCGGGCGCCAGGCCGCGTTTCCGCTTCCGGCGGAGGTCGGCGGCGCAATGCTGATCGTAGATCAGCGCGGTCACGCCCTTGATCTCGCGGAGGAGCTTCTGGGCCTCGTCGAGCCGTTCCCGGGGCCAGAGGTCGACGCCGGCCGCCAGGTTGATGCCGGCGTATTTGCCGACCTCGTCGGTCAAGACGATCGTGCGTCCCACGCCCTCGGCTTGGAGTTCCCGGGTCAGGTTGGGAATCGACATCGCGCCGTCGGCGTGCTGGCCACCGGTCATCGCGACCGCGCCGTTGTAGAGGATCTTGTAGGTAATCGACGTCCCGGCCGCCACCGCCTGGCGAATGGCCAGGGAACCGGAGTGGAACAGGGTCCCGTCGCCCAGGTTCTGGAAGATGTGCGGGGTGTTGCTGAAGTACGATGCCCCGACCCACTGGGCCCCCTCGGCGCCCATCTGGGTAAATCCGGCTCCGATTCGCTCCATGGTCACCGCCATGCCGTGGCAGCCGATCCCGGCAGCGGCGATCGAGCCTTCGGGCACCACAGTCGAGCGGTTGTGGGGACAGCCGGAACAGAAATACGACAGCCTCTGGGCGCCGAGCCCCATGGGTTGGACCGAGGGCGCCGTGGACGGGCGGAACCGTTCGAGCCGGCCGGCCATTACCTCGGCGGGCAGCTTCCGCGCGAGACGGGCGGCCAGGATCGGCGCGATCAGGTCGGCATCCAGTTCGCCATGACTCGGCACCTGTGGCCGGCCGGCTTCGTCGACCTTGCCGACGATCCGGGGGTGGTTGACCTGATGATAGAGGACGTCGCGGAGCATCAGCTCGACGAACGAACGTTTTTCCTCGACCACCACGATTTCTTCGAGCCCCGCGGCAAATCCCCAACCGGTGTTCGCGCAGTTCGACGAGAGCATCGCCCGCGCGAATGCTCTCATCGCCGAGCAAGCGCAGGGGAATCAGCGGTCGAGGACTGCGAACGCCAGTCGACGCGAGCTCCGCAATCTGCTCGGCGTGGGTCTCCTCCGGGTGATCGGGAACCTGTGTCACGCCGCCGCGCGGGAGGATGCGTCGCTCGGGACCTTGAAGCCCCCGGCGAGACGGGCGCCCAACCGGGTCTACATCGCGGGGGCGGAGGCGTTGGTCGCGGGGGCCCGGGCCAGGCTCGATGTCTTGAGCAAACACGGGTTGTCGGGCGAGTTGTTGGACGAGGCGGCCAAGGTGGTGGCGCGGTATCAGGCGGCCACCGAGGAAGCCAGTGCGTCGAAGCAGGGCCGGATCCAGGCCAGTGCCGAGTTGGACGAGGTGGCGGCGAGGATCATGGAGTTGGTGAATCGGATCGACGGGTTGAATCGGCACCGGTTCGCCAATCAGCCTGAGATCCTGGTGAATTGGGAGAGCGCCCGGAATCTGGTGACGGTGGCTCCGAAGGCGAACCCGACCAGCGTGCCGCCCAGCGGTGCGGGCGGTGATGTCAGGGCCGCCGCGTAGGGCGGGGATGTCGGAGCGGGCCAAGGCGACTATCATGCGCCGCGAACAATGGGTCGAGTTGGGTTGCCTGACTCGAGCTGCCGCGGACCTGGGCTGCCACCCTGAACGGCGCGATGGCGCGCTCCGACATCACCGGTGGGTCTCGGATAAACGACGCCAGCCACCGTGATATCTTGTAGGCAAAGCGGGCTTGATGGCCACCTGGCGGCCCGGCTACTTGCCCCCACGTCATTCCTAGCCACCGGCCTTGGAGCCCACGCGATGCTTCTACTCCGCTCACCGGATCAGAACGGAGCCTGGCTCCAAGAGGCCAACTATCGGTTCCAGGCGGAGACGAGCTTCCGCTTGCTCCACGACCTCTCAGCGAAATGCGCCGCCGCGCTAGCTGAGCTAAAGGACCGTCGAGTGCCGGCAGATCTCGCCGCCAGAATTCACGAGGTTCAAGCCGTCGCCGACTCCGTTGTTGTCTTCTCGGCCATGGCCGTCGAGGGATTCCTGAATTTCTACGGCGTGCGCCGGCTCGGCGAAGAGTACTACACCGCCAACCTCGAGCGTTTCGACACCACCAGGAAGGTTACCACACTTGTGTTACTCAGTACGGGCAAGCAGCTTGAGCCCACTGATGCTCTGTTGCAGGTTACAAGGCAAATTGCCAATCGTCGAAATGCCCTCGTTCACCCGAAGACAGTGGAAGCTGGCAAGGGGCGACAGTGGCCCCGGACCGACTCCGGCGTCGTCGTCGCCGGGCAAGCGATTGAGGAGATGTCACGGTTTTTTGATCTCGTCGCCGCGGCAGATCCCGTTGCGGCGGGATCAATCCTTTGACCTCAGGGCGACCATCGTGCGCTGCGCACATTTGGGAGGTGAGTTCGGCTTCTAGGCGGCCGCCCAGAGACACCAGTAGAGAGCGTCGCACCCATTGCTGAAATCGCCAGGCGCCAGCTGGGGCTCAATCGAACCGAAACCTGCTTGCCTCCAAGTACTCCTTCGAAAGCTCGAACCCGAGCCAGCGTCGGGCAAGGCCCTCGGCGACCGCACCCGTCGTGTTTGATCCGGCGAACGGGTCGACGACGAGGTCGCCTTCTTCCGTCGTCAGCCGGATGAAGAAATCCGGAAGGGCTGATGGGAATCGTGCAGGGTGGATCTTGATTCCAGCCTCTTTGCAACGTCGTGTGTAGCCGTCATTGGCGGCGTTGTTCCCGAACTTCAGAAGGTCGTCCGCGCTGGCGGGCTCCACGAGGTTTCCCGGGATCGCCCCACCTGCGTCGACCTGATCGAACGTGTCCCTGATGTTATGGCCGGATGGACGCTTCGCAGCTCTGACCCCCCGCTGATTCAGGCGAATCATATCGGCGCTGTAGGGTTTCAGGACCCGGCGGTTGTTCGCCTTTGGGTGCGGGGTCTTCGAGAACCACCAGACGCACTCAACGGAATCCTTGATTCGCACTCGGCGGACAGTTACCCACTCGGCCGGCATCGGCATCTTCGCGGGATTGTACCAGAAGCACTCCTGGGCGAGGTAGAACCCGACCCGATCTATAAGCTCCAGCATCAGTCGAAAATGGTAGACGGAACGGGTTGGCTCGCCCTTGTTGTAACTGCCACCGATGTTCAGGACGAAGCTGCCGTCCGGCCGCAAAACGCGAAGAATCTGTCGCGCGAAGGGCAGGAACCACGCCACATATTCGTCTTTCGACGCGTTTCCGTACTCCTTCTTGAAGTGGAGTGCGTAAGGGGGCGAGGTGAAAACGAGATTTACAGAGTCATCCGGGAGCGTCCCAAGTAGGTCGAGGGAATCGCCTACAAATGCCGCCCCCCGCTCGGTCGAATAGATGGGATGATGGTCTCGCAGCAGGGCCTCAGGGGGGCTTGTTTCACCGAAGGCGAAAGGGACTTGCCTGGTCACACCCATTTGAGGCCTCACTCCAGGGTCTGCAATCGAACGGACGGCGACGCCTTAAATCTACCAAGGTTCGGCTTTTCGCTTATCATCCAACAAACGCAATTACGCTAACACAACTGGTTGTCATTGTCAACCTATTCTGTAAACCTCGGCGACTGGATGTCTCAAGCTGACGCTGCCCGTGCTCGTGGCACCTCGCGGCAGGCAATCGGCCGCCTCATCAAAAGGGGGAGGCTTAGGACTATGCGGATGGCGGGCCGCGTCCTGGTTTCCCGAGCCGACATCCTCGACTTCGCGCGACGGCCCGGAGGCCGACCGGAGCGACGGAAGGACCGGAATGGGTGACATCCGGAGTCTCTTGGAGTCGATTGATGAATTGCCAATTTCTGATAGGCAACGCGTCCTCCGGCACCTTCGGGACACCCTGCCCCCGCACCCGATGGAGGCCCGCTTGAAGGTGACCGCCGAGGCACTCCTCGAGGCGATCGGCCGGGCGAGCCCCCTGACCATCAGAGGTATTGAGGGTATTTTGGCCGAAGCCAGTTTCGCAACCGACGTACTTCCGACCCTGAAATCCTGGACGGAACTGGCCCTGCCCTCGGACGCGGCCTTTGACTTCTTACTCACCGACCAGAGCGGTGCCCCGCCGGTCCGACTTCAAGTAAAGATGCAGCGGCGTCGAAATCACCTTCCGTTGATGGCCAGTGACGTGCTAAAGAGCCGCCGGGCGTGGCCGAACAACTTCTTTGTCGTCGAGGCCCAAAGAACTCGCGGCGGGGAGGACAGCCAAGGACAAGGTACCCGCCCATACCGGTTTGGCGAGTTCGACATTCTCGC
>JAYTTT010000170.1:0-8497 GCA_043744895.1 Gemmatimonadota bacterium
TCAACCTGGCGAGTGGGTTGCCGCGCGAGGTGAGCGACCTCCGGTTGACGGTGGACACCGCGGAGGACCTGGAACTCGTCACCCGCGTCTATGCCGAGCTGTACCCAAGCAATCCGGCATTCGGCTTGAGCGACATCATCGCCTTGGTGGAGCGCCAGCCATTGCTTGGCACTATGAACCAGCACATTCAACAAAAAAACCATTCGGTGAGGACCACACCATCATGACTCGACGGGCCGCGGTGCTTGGGTGCGGGTTTATCGGCGCGGGGGTCGTCGTACCGGGGTCGGGGATCCAGTCCCATGCGGCCGCCTGGTACCATCACCCTGGCACCGAGTTGGTGGGGCTCGCTGACATCGACGCTGCCCGATTGGCGGAGGCGGGTCGCCGCTGGGAGGTCAGCGCGCTATTCGCTTCAGTCGATCAACTGCTCGACACGACTGGTCCGGAGATTGTCAGCGTCAGCACGCCGGACGCGACCCACGCGGTCGTGCTCGATCGAGTCCTCGATGCGCCGTCGGTTCGGGCCGTCTTGATGGAGAAGCCCCTCGCGCTCTGCCTCGACGAGGCCCGTGCGCTGGTCCGGAAGGCTGAGCGGCGGGGGATCATCTTGGCCGTGAACTACGTCAGACGCTATGCCCCGAGCCACCAGCACCTTCGGCGCTGGCTCGCCACCGCACCGCTCGGCTCGATTGAGCTGGTCCGGGGGTGCTACGGAAACGGGCTCAAACACAATGGCACCCATTGGATCGATTTGGTCCGGTTTCTGATCGGCGAGATCGCGGCTGTCGAGGGATACGGACCAGTCACCGCCGGCGCGCCCGACTCGACCATCGACGTCGGGTTCGAGTTCGAGTCCGGCGCTCGCGGCCTGCTCCACGGCCTTCGAACGGTGCCGTATTCGTTGTTCGAACTCGACATTCTCGGGTCGCGGGGCCGGGTCCGAGTGATCGAGGGCGGCCAACGGGTCGAGGTGTTCGCGGTGGCCGGGAGCCGCCGGTTCCCCGGCTTTCGAGAGTTGCTGCCAGCGGTGGGACCGTCTGGAGGCCTCGCCGACCTGTTGATGCATGCCGCGAGCGACGTGGTCGAAGCCCTGGCCACGGGTCGGGAGCCCGCCGGTACGGGGGCCGATGCGGTGGCGGCCCTGAGTTGGGCCGTCGCGGCCCTGGACGATGCCGAGAGAAGGGAAGCCAATGTCCTGGTCACTCGCTAGTGTCGTAGCGGATACCGGCGGCGCGGAGGCGCTAGTGCCGGTACTCGAAGCGGTCGCCGAGAAGGGGGCGTTAGGTGGCATCGTGGCGGCTGCCCCGGCCGCCGCGGTGCTGGCTCGCGCGGGCTTGCCGTTTACCAATGCCGATGCCGTGGCGACGAACGACGAGGGTCCCTGGCTGGCGTCGGTCGGAGCGACCGCCGTGCTCACGTCAACCTCCTGGGGAGGGAGCCCAATCGAACGCCGCTTCATTGCCGCTGCGCGGGAACGCCAGCTGCCGACCGCCGCAATGGTCGACTTCTGGTCCAACTACCGGGCCCGGTTTACCGATGCGACCGGCGAAGTCGTTCTGCCGGACTGGATCGTCGTACCCGACGAAGTCGCGGCGGTCGAGGCTGCGAGCGATGGCCTGCCGGCCGATCGCCTGATCCCGGCCGGCAATCCTCACTACGAGCGCCTGCTGGAACGAAGCGCGACCTTCGGGGCCGACCAGCGGCTGGCGTTTCGGGAGTCGGTCGGGGTGCCCAGAAAGGCGACGCTGGTCCTCTTCGCGTCCCAGCCGATTCGCGAGCTCTACGGGGAAAGCCTGGGCTACACCGAGAGCGGGGTGCTGCTCGACGTGCGAGAGGCTCTTCAACAGGCGATGGAATGGCTGGGCCACCGCGCGGTCCTCGCGGTCCGGTCGCATCCGCGGGAACGGAATCCGATCGCGGTCTCGGCGACCTCCGGGGTCGCCGTCTGCTCCGGGAACGAAGGGGATCCCCTGTCCTGGGTGTTGGCCGCCGACTTAGTGGTCGGGATGACCAGCGCGCTCTTGGTGCAGGCCGCGCTCGTAGGTAGCCGGGTGGTGAGCGTCCAGCCCGGGTTGGTGGGCGGGGATCGCCTGCCGACGAACCGATTGGGGCTGACCGATTCGGTGTATGAGAGGGCGGAAATCGCGCCAGCGCTCTATCGGGCCCTCGCTCGGCCGGCCCATCTTGGGTCCGGCCGGGCCCTGCAGCGCCTGCGCGGCGCAGCCACGGGCGCGACGGCACGGGTGACCAGCCTCGCGGTGGAGCTGGCATCGGGCATCGCGATCGGAGCCTTAAGATGACGCTCGCCATCGAGGGTGGCCAACCGGTTCGGCGGCAGCCGTTTCCGGGTTGTAATACGATCGGGGCCGAGGAGCGCCGGGCGGTCCTCGAGGTGCTCGACAGTGGCGTTCTGTCCCAGTTCGTGGGGGCTTGGGGGCCGGACTTCTTCGGAGGGCCGAGGGTTCAGGCGTTGGAGGCCGAGTGGGCCCGGTACTTCGGAAGCCGGCACGCCGTCTCGATGAACTCCGCGACCTCGTGTTTGTACTCGGCGGTGGGAGCGGCCGGCGTGGGCCCCGGCGACGAAGTGATCGTGTCGCCCTACACGATGAGCGCCTCGGCTGCGGCCGCGATCGTCTATGGTGCCATTCCGGTGTTTGCCGACATCGACCCGGACACCTTCTGCCTCGACCCGCAGTCGGTGGCCGCACAGATCACCGACCAGACCCGTGCCATTGTCGGCGTTGACCTGTTTGGCCACCCGGCGCCGTGGGCCGATCTCCGGGCGGTCGTCGAGGGCCGGGACATCATTCTGATCGAGGACGCCGCCCAAGCCCCCGGTGCCATGGCTGACGGCCGCCTCGCCGGTACCCTCGGCGACATCGGAGTCTTCAGTCTCAACTATCACAAGACCATTCACAGCGGAGAGGGCGGGGTTGCCGTCACGAACGACGCGGCCCTTGCCGAGCGGCTCCAGCTGATTCGGAACCATGGCGAAGCTGTGGTGAAGGCCCGCGGGACCGAGAACATCGTCAATCTGGTCGGGTTCAACTACCGGATGACCGAAATCGAAGCCGCGATCGCGCTCGAGCAACTCCACAAGCTGGAGTCGCTGGTCGTGCCGCGGGTAGCCGCCGCCGACTTTCTGACCGGCCGGCTGGCCGGGTTGGCCGGCATTACCCCGCCGGTCGTGAGGCCCGGGGTACGCCACGGATATTATGTCTATGCGTTCAAGTACGAGGAGGGCGCCGCTGGGGCCGGTCGGGACTGGGTTGCCGCCGCACTCCGGGCCGAGGGCATTCCGGTCAGCACCGGATACGTCGAGCCGCTCTACCGTCAGCCCATGTACCAGCGAGGGATTGCCCTGGGACGCCACGGCTATCCGTTCGCCGGCTCGGACGGGTCGATTCGGCGCTATCCCGACGGGATCTGCCCAGTGACGGAACGCATGCACGAGCGTGAGCTTCTCTACCTGAGCTTCCTCCACGCCGGCCTGACCCGGTCCGATCTCGATGATGTCGCCACGGCCTTCGAGAAAGTGCTGACCACGATCGGCGCCTGCGAACTTAAGCGATGACCCCCCGATGACCGTCGCCGCGATCGATGTGACGCCCTGGACCGACCGGGAGGCATGGGCCCGGTTCGTGGCGCTGTCTCCGCAGGGATCGGTGTTCCTCCAGCCCGAGTTACTCAACGCGCTCGATGTGGAATGGACGCCCTGGCGGCTGACGGGGCCGCGGGACGAAACCCGGGCCGCGGCCCTCGTCCTGACCGATCGGGCCGGCGGTACGGTCCGGTCTCCGCTCCCGTTTTGTCTCTACCAAGGGGTCCTTTTGCCGCCCCACCGGCGGGTCCGCGAGGGGCTGGACGCGACCACCGCCCTCCTCGAGGGGCTTGCCGACCGGGATCGGATGTCCTGGTGCCTGCACCCAGCCGTGGCCGACCTCCGGGCGTTCTCGTGGTTCCACTATCACGAGCCGGTGTTAGGCCGGTTTCACGTCGACCTCCGCTACACCGGGGTGATTCCGGTCGACTCATCGGGCGGCCTGGATGCAATGCTGGCCGGGGCCCGGAGCGTCCGGCGCCAGGAATACCGCAAGGCGCGCCAGCGGTTCAGGGTCGAGTCCTCAGCCGACCTGACCCTCCTCGACCGGTTGCACGAATCGACCTTCGCGAGGCAAGGCGTGGCTCGCGACGACCGCGAGCGACGCTTGCTCCGGGCCCTGACGGGCGCCGCGCTGGCGCATGGGTTCGGTGAGCTGCTCGTGGCACGGGCCGCCGATGGGTCGGCGGCCGGGGCGGTCGTGTTTCTGTTCGATGGGCGCACGGCCTACTACCTGGTGGCGGCCACCGACCCCGCATTCCGAAAGTCGGGCGTGTCGACTCTCCTGTTCTGGTCGGGCGTGGGGGCCGGCATTCGGCGCGGAGTCCACGTGGTTGACGTCGTCGGGATGAACTCACCGGGGCGGGGTGACTTCAAGACCAGTTTGGGCGCCCGACTGGTCCCGTACTTCGTCGTCGATTGGGAACGGCCATGAACGTCGTGGCGGTGATTCAGGCCCGGATGGGGTCGACCCGATTGCCGGGCAAGGTCCTGGCGGATCTGGGTGGCGCACCAATGCTCGATCGGGTGATTGGCCGGGTCCGCCGGGCCGGCCGAGTGAATGCTGTGTGGGTGGCCTGCTCGGCTGAGGCGGCCGACGATCCCATCGCCGCTCGGTGCCGGGCCCTCGGCGTCCCGGTGTTTCGGGGGCCTCTGGATGATGTGCTCGGCCGTTTCGTGGGCGCCGCGGAACAGGCCCGGGCCGACATCGTCGTCCGGTTGACGGCCGATTGCCCCCTGCTCGATCCCGAGGTCATCGACCGAGTCGTCTCCGAGGTCACCGCCCATCCGGGGACCGACTACGCCTCGAACGTGGCGGAGCGGTCCTATCCTCGGGGCCTCGACGTCGAAGCCTTCACTCGAACGGCGCTGGCCCGGATGGATCAGCTGGGGTGCTCCGCGGCGGCCAGGGAACACGTGACCATCCCGGTGCGGCTCGAGCACCAGGAGGCGTTTCACTCCCGAACCGTCAGCAACCAGACCGATGACAGCGACCTTCGCTGGACCGTCGACACGGCCGACGACCTCGAATTCGTCCGGCTGGTGTATCGGGCCCTCGGCTTGGCCAACCGGGAGTGGTCATATCGGGAACTGGTGGCCTGGTGCCGCGCCAATCCGACGTCGGCCAGGCCGGACCAGGGTACCACGTGGGACCCGGGCCGATCCGGCGGGCTAAAGCTTTGGCGGGGTCGTGCCGAAACCTAGGTGTGAGGCGGGGAGAAGCCCTGGCCTCCGACCCCTAGAATAGGAGCAACACCGTGGCTACCATTTCGCTGTCAGCAGGCGTTCGCAACAACCTTCTCAGCCTCCAACAGACCAGTGCGTTGATCGGCACCACCCAGGGGCGCCTCTCGTCCGGCCTCAAGGTCAGCAGCCCAATCGACGACGCCACCGCCTACTTCACGGCGGCGGCCGGTCGGAGCCGCGCCGATGACTTGTCGGCCCGGAAGAACGAAATCGGCGAAGCGATCCAGACCATTAAGGCCGCCTCGGCCGGCGTGGATTCGATCTCGAAGCTGGTCGATGCCGCGAAGGGTATCGCGGAGTCGGCTCGTGCGGCGACCACCGCCGGCCGGTCGACCCTGGCGGTCCAGTTCAACGAAATCCTCAAACAGATCGACCAGGCGTCCACGGATTCGAAGTACAAGGGCATCAACCTCCTGGCCTCGGGCGGCGAACTCGTCGTGAAAACGAACGAGACCGGCACCTCGAAGATTTCGATCAACGGGTTCGACGCGACCTCGACGGTCGGCTTGTCGGTTTCCGCGATCGCGGTCAGCACCTGGACCGTGGACTCGGCGCTCGACGCCGCGGTCAGCCAGTTGAACGCCGCCCAGTCGACCCTTCGGACCAATTCGTCGACCCTCGGCGCCGTGTCGAGCCAGTTGTCGATTCGGGACCACTTCCTCGATGAGATGAAGAACGTCCTTCGGGAAGGCGCGGACAAGTTGACCGTAGCCGACCAGAACGAAGAAGGGGCGAACTTGCTGTCGCTGCAGACCCGGCAACAGCTCGGCGTGATCTCGCTCAGTCTGGCGAACCAGTCGCAGCAGGCGATTCTCCGACTGTTCTAAGGTGGTGGGTGAACAGGTGGGGGGAATTCCCCCCACCTGACACACTCTCAAAGGCAGGGCTATGGCAGCAATTACGGATGGATTCGGACCTGGCTTCGTCCCGCCCCCTTCGGCCGCGCGGCGAGCATTGCCGTCTCCGCCTGTTCCAACGGGACCGGTCGATCACCTGGGGCCGGCTCCACTAGCCGGCCAGGGCGAGTCGAACCGCGGTGACCTGGTTCGGTTGTACGAAGCCCGTGGGCGGGGCTGGACGGACGCGGTGAAGACCCGGCAGCTCGACCGGACCCTCGGCCAGCTCTCAGAACACGCTGGTGAAGTGAAAGTCAGACTCGAGCAGGTCAAGCTGTATCCGCCGTATCCGATTGACGAGTCCCGGCGGGCGGAGACGATTCGCGAGTTCAACGGGCTCGCGGCGGAAGTCAGGCGGATGAACGTCGTCCTCGACGGCGGCGGCGTATCGCTTACGACCCTCGCCAAGAACGCCTCGACCGACGAGGCCGAGCGGGCCGTCAGTGCGCTGACAGATGCCGGAGCGAGTCTCGAAGCTCGGCGGGCGAGCCTCGCGGCTGCCGCGGCGGCTCCGGGCGCTGGTCGCGCCGAAAGCCAGAGCCTCGACATCGGGTCCCGCCTTGGGGATGGCGCCGGTAGCGGTATCTCGCGTCAAGCCGGCGATCTGCTTCGCCAGATCGGCTGAGCCGATGCCGCTTCGGATCTCACTCAAGGCCGGAGAACGCCTCATCGTCGGCGGCGCGGTCGTGAAGAACGGCAAGTCGCGATGCGACCTCATCATCGAAAACGATGTCCCGATACTTCGGGGCAGTGAGGTGCTGAGCCTCGATGACGCCGACAGCCCGTGCCGGCGCATCGTCTTCACGATTCAGTTGATGTACGTCGACCCAATCCATGGCGTCGAACACCAGGCCCTGTTCGCCCAGCTCGTTGAGGACGTCCTGCGGGCCTCCCCCAGCATGACGCCGTTGATCGCCGAAATCGGCGAACGGATCGCGGCCGGCCAGTTCTACCCGGCGCTGAAACTCGGTCGCAAGTTGATGGCCTACGAAGAGGAATTGATCAGTCATGTCGCAGTACGCAGCTGACGCCTACACGACCGTCGAAAAGATCACGGCCACCGGCCGGCAATTGGAAGCCTCGGCGCTCTTCCGGGCCGCTCGATCCCTCCAGCTCGCGCAGGACGGATGGGGGAAAGCCGGCTTTGAAGCCAAGCTCGACGCCGCCTTGAAGCTGAATCAGCGAATCTGGACGTTTTTCCAGGCCGAGCTCTCGGCAGCCGACAACCCGCTCCCGGCCGAGCTCAAGTGCCAACTATTGAACCTGATCCAGTTCATCGACAAGCAGACCTTCGACGTGATGGCGTTTCCGGCCCCGGAGAAGTTGTCGGTTCTCGTGTCGATCAACCGGAACGTGGCGGCGGGCCTGTCCGCTGCCCCGGCTGGAGCGGCTGTGTAGCCGGCGCTATCGCAGGTAGTCCGCCAGCGAGAGATGGATGAGGCGGCCGGTGGCGGAGTACGACGCCTGAATGGTGGTCTGCAGCGACAAGAGCTTGGCGACGGCCTCTTCCAGCTGAACGTCCTCGACCGATGCCCGCAGGTTCTCGAGATCATTCTTCCGGGTCGCGTTGGTGGTCAGGGTTGAGGCGACCTGGTTCGCCGTGGTGCCCGTCTGGGCCTGCGAGACCAACAGGTTCGCGGACGCGACGAAGACGTTGTCCACTTCGACTTGGACTTGGGCTTCCGTCTGGCCGTTGGCAGGGTCCACCGCGTTTCGGAGTGTCCTGAGGGCGGCGATCGCCGGCCCGACGAACTGATCGCCCGTGTGGTTGACCGACACCTGAACCCCGTCGGCAACCGCGACCTGACGGCGGCTGGTCCCACCCTGGTAGTTGCCGAAGGTCACCCCCGCGGTCGGATCGAAGGGCGGGGTCGTCGACTGTTGTCCGCCGAGGATGTACTCGCTCCCGATTTTGGTGTTGCCGAGGGCCACGGCCTCCTCGAGGAGCCGGTCGAGATGGTCGGTGGCGAGTTGGCGCTGGGTGGCCTGCGCGGCGGAGTAGGGAGGGTCCCCCTTCGCGAAGCTCAACGCGAAGTTGCGGCCCTGCCGGAGCAAGTCATCAACCTGCTTGACCACGGCCTCTTCGGCTCCAATCCGGACTTGGGCGTTGATGCCGTTCTTGGCGTATTGGTCGATGGCTCGCTGGCCCTGCCGAGCCCGGAGTACCTGAGCGGCCCCGAGTGGGTCTTCTTCGGCCCGACTGAACCGCTTGCCGGTGGCGACCTGCCGCTGGAGGTCGGCCGCGCGCCCC
>JAYTTT010000171.1:0-2201 GCA_043744895.1 Gemmatimonadota bacterium
CTTGCCGATCTCCTCCTTCACCGTTTCGCTCAGCTTCTCGAAGGTGCGCGCCGAATCGGCGGAGTGGAAGCCGAGCGACTTGCCGTGCAGGATGTCGCGCGCGCCGACGTTCGAGGTCATGATCACCACGGTGTTCTTGAAGTCGATGACCCGGCCATAGTTATCCGTCAGGTGACCCTCGTCGAGCACCTGGAGCAAGATATTGAACACGTCGGGGTGGGCCTTCTCGATTTCGTCGAGGAGCACCACCGAGTACGGTTTCCGGCGGACGGCCTTGGTGAGGGTGCCGGAATCCTCGTACCCGACGTAGCCCGGTGGGGCGCCGATCAGCCGGGACACCGAGAACTTTTCCATGTACTCGGACATATCGACCCGGATCAGGGCCGCCGGGTCGGCGAACAGGAACTGCGCCAGCGACCGGGCCAACTCGGTCTTCCCGACCCCCGTGGGCCCGGAGAAGATGAACGAGCCAATCGGCCGCCGGGGGTCCTTGAGACCCGCGCGCGAACGCCGGATAGCCCGCGAAACCGCGGCAATCGCCTCGTCCTGACCGACGACCGATTTGTGGATCTCATCTTCCATCCGGAGCAGCCGAGCCGTTTCCGCCTCTTGCAACCGGGTCAGCGGAATCCCGGTCCACCGGGACACGATGAAGCCGATCGCTTCCTCGTCGATCACTGGGCGACGGCTCTGCCGGTCGCGCTCCCACTCTTCCTGCTTGAGGCGGATCTTGTTTTGGAGATCGCGCTCGGAATCGCGGAGGGCCGCCGCTCGCTCGAAGTTTTGGTCGCGAACCGCGTTCTCCTTTTCCTGGGTGACCTTCTCGAGCTCGCTCTTGAGCTGGGACAGCTCCGGGGGCGGGGCTTGAGTTGCCAACCGAGCCCGGGCGCCGGCCTCGTCGATCACATCGATGGCCTTGTCCGGCAGGAACCGGTCGGTAATGTACCGTTCCGAAAGCTCCGCAGCCGCCTTGAGCGAGTCATCGGGAATCACCACCCGGTGGTGATCCTCGTATTTCTTCCGAAGGCCCTTCAAGATCTCGATGGTCTCCTCGACCGACGGCGGATCAACGACCACCGCCTGAAAGCGGCGTTCGAGCGCGCCGTCCTTCTCGATGTACTTGCGGTACTCGTTGAGGGTCGAGGCGCCGACGCACTGCAGTTCGCCCCGGGCCAAGGCCGGCTTCAGCATGTTGGAGGCGTCGATCGCCCCCTCGGCGGCTCCCGCCCCGACGAGGGTGTGCAGTTCGTCGATGAACAGGATGATGTTCTTGTTCTGGGCAATCTCGTTCATCACGGCCTTGAGCCGTTCTTCGAATTGGCCCCGGTACTTGGTGCCGGCGATGACCGCGGCCATGTCGAGCGACAACACCCGATGATCGCGTAATACGTCGGGCGAGGTGTTGGTCGCGATCATGATCGCGAGGCCCTCGACGATGGCGGTCTTGCCCACGCCGGGTTCGCCGATCAGGACCGGATTGTTCTTCTTTCGGCGGGCCAGGATTTCCATAACCCGCTGGATTTCCTTCTGGCGGCCGATGGTCGGGTCGAGTTGGCCTTCGGCGGCCAGTTGGGTCAAATCGCGACAGAAATGATCGAGGGCCGGCGTCTTCGATTTCTTCTCCGACTTCTGGGCCGGAGAACTCGGCGGTGTCGACGGGGCCGCCCCGGACGATTGCGGCGGCATTTCGCTGCCCAAGAGCCGGAGGGTTTCGGCTCGAGACTGTTCCAGCGTGACCCCGGCGTCGGTCAGCACCTGAGCGGCGATTCCCTTTTCCTCTCGGAGGAGGCCGAGCAACAAGTGCTCGGTGCCGACGTACGAGTGATTGAGCTCGCGGGCCTCGGTCATGGCCAACTCGAGGACTTTCTTGGCCCGGGAGGTATACGGCAGATCGGGACCCGGCGCTGAGGAGGCTTTCCCCTTCTTGACCGTTTCCTCGATTTTCTGCTGGACCTCTTCGAGATCGACACTGAGGTTGGTCAGGACGGCGGCGGCAACGCCTTCGCCCTCGCGGATCAGCCCAAGCAGGATATGCTCGGTGCCGACATATTCGTGATGGAGCCGGGCTGCCTCCTCCCGAGCCATCTGGAGGACCTTCCGCACCCGGTCAGTAAAGTTGTAGCCGTTCATGTCACCTGCCCGCGTCGGACTTCATCTTCCAACGTCCGGCGAACGAATTCCGCCCGCCGGATCGACATTTC
>JAYTTT010000172.1:0-30573 GCA_043744895.1 Gemmatimonadota bacterium
GATTGGTCTCACCCGAGAAGGTGTCACCGCCTTCTGCTTATTTCCACACCTTTTAACAATAGCTCCTGCCCGTTCCGGCTACACCCAATGGGACAGCGTTGTGACCGTGGAGAGTGATGTAGGTTGTGGCGGTGACAGGACCCAGCATATTACGGCGCGACTTAACCCGATGTAATAAGGGATCGCCATTGAGGGTAGTGGTTCCTGCGCGAGCCGTAATCCGAGGCCTGTCCACGACGCAAATGTTACCTATGGCATCGCCCGCCTCGAAGACGGGACAGATGCAGCCGCGCGGGTCCAAGCCTTTGAGAAGGCGATCTGCGAAACCTCGGCTACGCCAAGCCTTTGAGGCCCGGTATACTTTCTAGAAACCCGTGCGCGGTGTGCCGGAGCGCGGTTTGAGGGCCGAGACTCAACCCGTTGCACGCCGATGGCCCGGGCCAGATTGGCCTCGGCCTGGGCCAACTGACTCTCTTTGGTCGGAGCCGGAGCCGCGCTTGGGAGACCTCGACCACGGCTTGGAGCGAGCCGGACACGGCTATTGCTCCCTGACGGATAGGCCCATCCGCAGGGCGGAGTGGCCCTCGCAACGATGTGATACCCCCAACTTTGGGGGATTGTGCGAGCCCGTCGATTCGGTATCGTACGACAAAGGCAGGTCATCGATGATCAAGGCGCACACTCTCAAGGGGCATCTGATCGCGATGCGTTGTTGTTTCCGGCGAGCGCTCCTTCCTCTGGTCCTTCTGATTGCCAACTGGACCGATGGAGAATCGCAGATCAGTATTGGCCTGGCGCCCCATTGTGGTACGTGTCGCATCACATTGCGCCGGACCCTGGTGTTTGGTGATACCGCCGGTCCTGGAGAACTGCCTCCCGAGATCCGTTCGATTAAGGGAGACGCTTCCGGCCGGTTCATGATCGGTGGGTACCTGTCCGAGCCGCCATTCCTGTATGACCAGCGGGGACGCTTCCTCAGCCGGATCGGGGCGAAGGGTGCGGGGCCCGGTGAGCTGAAGGTCCCCGTCTTGGCTGACCTCCGGGGCGATACAGCGTGGATCGTTGATGGGGTCAACGCACGGGTCACCGGTTTCCAGGTCGGGAGGGCCGGGCGCGCCGTCGCGAACTGGCGGACCGTGGGCATGAGTGGAATCTTGTCGGCGGTCAGGACGGGCGACGGCGCGGTCGTTGCCAACGTGATGGCCGCCTCTCGCCAAGACTTCGGCATCCCGCTCCTTCGCCTCACCCCGGATGGAGCCCGTCACCCGATGGGGGAGGTGGCGGGGGTCTTGATGCGGTCCCAGGCTCGCCTGCTCATGCGGGCATTGGCGCCAGCCCGGGCGGGAGGGGTCTGGGCGGCCCACTACGACGCCTACCGGATCGAGCGGTTTGACTCCATGGGGACCCTTGTCGTCTCGTTGCAACGGTCGGTTCCGTGGTTTCCGGACGGCGATGGTTCGGTGGTCATTCCTACTCCCGAGAGCCCGCCTAAGCCCACGATCTTTTCACTGATCGAGGATGAAGGTGGGTTGTTGTGGATCTTCACGGCCATTGCCGATGCCGACTACCAACGCGGCCTCCGGCCCCGTGAGGATGTCCGGTCACCCGATCAAGCCAGGTTTGCCATGGCTGATTTCGATCGGTATCTCGACACGGTGGTCGACATCATTGACCCGGCCACCGGTCAGCTCGTCGCGTCCCAGCGTTTCGACGAGTTCATGATGTTCGCCCTCTCGGCAGGCCGTGATCAGGCCGTGGCGGCCGGCCTCCGAGTCGTTGAGTCGGGCCACCAGCTGGTGGTGGTGTATTCGGTATCGCTCGCGCACTGACCGTAGCATTGGCCATCTAACCACGGAGGACTCAATGTCCATGTTTGGCAAACGAACAGGTGTCGGCATCGGTGCAGCGTGCATCGTCTTCTTCCTCGGTGTCGCGAGTTTCTCGTTTCCCCCAACCGACGCGAGTGCGTCACCTCTGCCTGGCGTCGGCTGCGGAGGAGTCTGCCTCCCTTGCGGCTTCTGGTGGTACGCTGGGGAGCCCATCGAGCCCGACGGCAACTACTCCCATGCCCATCCGTATTGTGACTTGACCGGGCAGAACTGCAGTTGTTCGTCAGCGTTCTTTGATCCGGAGGCCACCGAACGGGCCGCGGCGCTGGTAGCCACGGGGACAATCGAGGCCATTCGGGCAGCATTGCACGACCATCCTGAGGTGGTTGTTGTTAACACGGAGCGGTCGGCCGTTCAGGTTGTGGGCTGCAACGGTTCGATCGTGGTTCACGCGCCTCTACCATCGGCGGTCATTGCCGGACTCGCCGAGGTTGCCACCTTAGTTGACTAACACGGAAAGCAAGCGGTTCGAGTAAACACGGGGTCTGGCGCGTACGATACCAGAGCGCCTGGCAGAGCTAGGCGCTCGCGTGCTATGCGCCCGTTTGGCCGGGGCCGCGACCTAACCAAGCCGAGCCCGGGGAACCGTCCTGATTCATGACCTCGTTCTACTTGGCAGAAGGAGCGGGGATCTCGAAATCGCGCACCGCTAGATCGAATTTCCGGATCGGGAGGTTCCGATGCCCCCGGTGGCGGGTAGATCCTGGCGGGGGGCATTTTGCGGCTGGAGACGGAGCCACGCCGGCGATCCCGCCCTACAACGATCGCCGTTAGTGCGCCGTGCCAGCGGGCCATGCCCAACGAGCGGAAGACAACGAGGGTATTGGAATGCTGACATCATTGCTGCTCGCGGCGTCCCTGACCGACACGGTCCGGATGCTGGCCAAGCCGACCTGCCCGGATTGTCGCGTCGTGGGAAATCCTCTTGCGGTTCTGAGCGCTGCTGATGGTGTTCTCCTCGACTACGGCGCCTTCTCATTCCTGAGGATCAGGGACGGCCGCTTCCTCACGACCGGCTTTGCTCGCGAAGGAACTATTGGGGTGTTCGGGCCCGACGGTCGTTGGCAACGCGATCTTGGTCGTCGAGGCGCGGGGCCAGGCGAGTATGGTACTCCAGCCAGGCTTTCGGTATGGACGGGTGACTCAGTTCTCGTCCTGGATATTGCCTTAAGTAGAGTCTCGGTCCTGGGTCCGGATCTCCGGTTTGTTCGGTCGTTTCCCCTCACCGTCCCCCAAACGCGTTTCGTCGGGCTGCCGGATGGCAATATCGCGTTGAGCAGCCCTCCGGGATCTGAGCGGGGGATCATGGTGGTCAATAGGGCCGGCCGGACGATCGCCACCTTCGGCCCAAGGGCAATGGCGAATAGCCTGGACTTCCAACGGGAGCTGGCCCGGGGCCAAGGGGGAACGGTACTGACGGCACGGGCCGACCGCTACGATATCGAAGAGTTCACTCCCCGGGGTGCAACCCGACGCCTGACCCGCCGCACCGTCGACTGGTTTCCTCCAGCGGATAGCCGCCGCCAGAACAACGCGCTGGTGGAACCCACACCGCCGGCCACCGCTGGGATTCTGTCGGCCGGCGATGGCATGATCTGGCACCTGACCGCCGTGACCCGGATGCCGTTCAAGGCCCCGATGATTCGGGGCGCCGACGGAAAAGATGAGTACGATCTTGGGACGCTCCTGGCGCAGAAGGACACCCAGGAGGCGAAAGCAACACGTGGTGGCATCAGTCGAGACCCGCGTTACTCGCGACCTTCGTAGGTCAGAGCTTGTGCCCACTCCGCGCCGAGATTCAGCTCCGAGATCCACCGGTCGAGTGTCGGCCGGTCCACCTCGGTCCCGCTGACCTCCATCATTCTCGCGATGTCAAGAAGGTGGCGGTCCGATCCCCCCGCTTGAAAGAACCGCAGCTTGTAGACGATGACGTACTCGATCGGCGCAAATTGGACCGCTTCGCCTTCGATCGTCCGGACGACTCGGTGTTGCAGGGCCCAACTCTGCAGGGCGTCGGCCCCGGCAAGGTACACGTCGGCCCGCATGGCGGTGTCGTGATGAATCACGTTGAAGTGTCCGTGCTCGCTTCGGTCGCACTCCTCGGCAACGACTTCTTTCGGCGGGCAATAGAATTGGTCTGGGGACCACAACGCCGCGAACGTCTCGATGTCGCGAGGGGCGAGCCGGATGACCAGGTCGACATCCAGCGTCAGGCGCGGGTGGCCATACACGATGGCCGCCAGGCCGCCGGTGGTCATGTACTCGATGCCGGCGCGATTGAGTGGCGCGATGAAGAGACCGACGAGGCTAGGCGCGGGCGCCACGCATCAACTCCCGCACGCCGGTGGCGACCTCCTCGGCGGTCCAATCGGGATGCCGCGCTCGCACGCCGGCGGCCGCAATGTCGCGGGCCTCAACCCATAGACCATGAGCCAATCTGACCTTCTCATCCGCCGTCATGGCGCGGAGTCGGGCGGTCTGGCGGATCAGGGCGTCGTTCGCCGGAGGGTCATGGTGCGGACGATCGGGTCGCATCGTTGGAATCTAGCACCCCAGGGGCTAACGCCGGCCCTCGGTGGGCGATATCCTCCAGGGGCATGGGCGAAAGCCGCGTCGACATCCTCCACCTCCTCGAAGACCTCCGGGATGCCTATGCCGAGTCGATCGAAGAGTCTCGACCCGCTCGACGATCCCGTCCCGATCACACCCCGCGGCGGCGTTGGTCGTGGCGCATTGTTTCCAGTTCGGCCCGGAGCGGCTCCCAGTACTCTCGATCCGCCTGCTTGCCACGAATTTGTTCCCGGGCAAGCTCGAGCTCCAGCGTGGCTCGATCGCGGCCGATGGCGCTCCCGACCAAGGCGCGAGTCTCAACCTGCGGCAAGCAGCAGGTCGAGGTCGCGACTAAACTCCGCCCCGCCGTACAGGATGCACGCCTGGCCGCCGATCAGCAGCGTCGGAACCTCGAACTCGCGAAGGGTGGCCAGCGCCCGGTGGATTGGAGTTGGGATCAAGGGAACCTCCGAGCGCGAGGAACTCAGCCCACAGGGACCGGGTCGCGGCCCACCGGGCTGCCGGTGACATGGCATACCACTCCATTCGCTCGGCTCCGACCCGGTTGGCGATGCGGGCGATCAGCGGGGGTGGCAACGGACGGAGCGGGGTAGCCATGGCTGTTAATCTGGGGCCGCCGGGCCGGGATCGGGAGGGGACCTCGAAAACCGGGCCCGATCGCCTGCGAGCGAATCCGCTTGGGTGGGCCGTGACCGTGGCAGGCCTGCTTGCGGCCTGCTCTCCCTCATCCAACCGTTATGTGGAGGTATGTCCGACCGGGGCCAGGTCTGCCACGTTGCGGCCCGCTGGGTCCATCGTCCTCGCCGAGGGCGATTCGCTACGGCTAGGGCATCCGGGAGCAACGTTCGTCGTCGTGCCCGCTGACGGGTCAATGTTCTTTCCCGACAACTCATCAGGCCAACTCATCGCGTTTGGGCGTGACGGCGCCTTTCTCGGCGTGGCCGGCCGAAAGGGCGGCGGCCCGGGTGAGTTCGTCGGCATTGGCAGTTTTGGCTTGGCGACGGACTCTCTCCTGTTCTTCGATGACAACGCCGGCCGGCGGGTCAACGTCTACCGCCTCAAAGACCGGCGATTTGTCGGTTCCGTGCCCTACGAGGGCTACCTGGCCTGGCTTACCGCCTCGCGGCACGACCTGATTCTCGGACTCACCGCCATGGGAAGTCGGCGAACGGTTGCGATCGGAAACAAAGACAGCCTCCTGCTGGCGATGCATCGCGGAACCCAGGGGACGCTGATGTCGCGATTCGTCACCACACCCCCAGAGTACGTGACCTATCCGGTTCTGACCGAATGGAACGACACCAAGGTGGTGGGCGCAGCCGACACCCTCCTCGTTGCGTTCGGCGGGCTGAGCTACGTCGTCCGCCAAGCCGCGAACGCCGATTCTCAGGAGGTGATCGAGATTCCGCGCTGCCTCCGGCGCGGGTCGCCACCCGAGCTGCTGAACGCTTGGTTTCGCCGCCTCCCAACCACGGCGCAAGAACAGCTGACGCTCGATGCGAAAACGAGCCGGTCGATCTCGGCCTTGCTGGGGATGTGGCGCCTGTCCGACGGGGCGGTGGCGATTTGGTACCAGGACCCGTGGTTTGAGAACAACTACTCGGTTCTCAAGGGCGTCGCCTTCATTTCGATTCTTGACAAGACGTTGCGCCGCGCTTGTGTCGACGCGCGGGTTGAGACTCCTGGTCTTGAACGGCCCCGGATCGCGATGCACGGAGATACCCTCCTGGTGCTGGACCAAGTCCTGGCCGAGGGCGCCGACCAACGGGTTCAATCGGTCGTGGGTCGTTCATGGACGGAAGCTCCACGGACCTGACGTGGAATCAGGACGGCTAGGATCCCGCCGAGCGGCGGAGGAACGCTGTCAAGAACCGAAAAGACCGGCATTCTTCCGCATTCCTTCGGTGATCGCCTGCCAAATGGGCTCTGGGAACCCCTCAGGAAGGCGCGCTTCGACCGTGGCGATGGCAGTGGGAACCGCCTCCACCAGTCCCTGCATTTCGTTGATCCCTACGCCGGTTTGCTCCGCCAAGCACTTCCAATGGCGCGTTGAGATCCGGTCGATTTCATAGTGCTTCGTCTTGCATTTGATCGCCATGGCGAGCTTGGCGTGCTGGATGGGAAGCCTGTTTACTCCATGTCCGATGACTGGCCATGCAGACGTGACGTCATACAGGGGCGTCAAGACATAGCCGTCACGCTGTAGAAAGATCGAGAAGTTCTTTGCGTGGCCGTCGATGGCGGCCAACAGCCAAAATGCCAGTTGTGCCAAGACAAACAGGCGGATGTCCTCTTCGGGGGCGGATCCGGCGCGGAGGAGGCTTACAATGGCAGGGATTCCGGGACCACCCTCGTTTTCGTACTTCAGGTTCGATCTCGTCCCTGTCGCTTGGCAGAAGTCTTCCTGAGGAACCCGGGTGATCCAGTCATGGCCGTCGTGCCACTCACGGTCAAAACGCTCCACTACGAGGGCCCGCTCCTCGCCCGATTCGTCGGCAAACGTCGCCATTTGTGCTGATGCGGTATCCAGCCCCATCTCCCGAAGCAATTGGAGGCACAGCCATTCGTTCTCGATCGAGTGTGCGAGATCGAGTCTCAAGCTGCCGACAATGCCGAGGGGTAGCTTGAGTAGGTGGGTGGTGGGAGTCGAGCCAAAGGGACGGTACCACTGACCATTGAGTTGCAAGAGCGCGGTCTTTTCCTGCGCCCCGGCCACTGAAATCCTAAAACCTGTAGCATGATCTCCTGGGGAGTACGAGTCGCTCGTCACGTTCCGAAGCGTGCTGGCGACCGCTGCATTCGTCAGGAGCTCAATATCAAGGCGTCGGTTGTCGCCTGGAGCCTCTCCCATCGGAAGGATTTGAACCGCGCCGACACAATCACGACCAATCTGCCCTAGGAGGCTCCGTGAGTCAGTCCTCACGCCGAATCGCCGGGCGACTCGGCGGCGAATCTCGGGCGTATCTGGTAGTAAGTTCTCAAACCACGACTCCACGTGATCGCCGCGGTGAGCTTCATTCCCTGGCACGAATGGTAGGGTGAGTGATAGAGGTCGGCTGTGAGGTGATGTCAGCCACGCCTCCTCATATGAAAACATCTCAATGTTGGCAGCGGTCCTACTCCAAGTGCCAACGAGCTCATTATTCATCCAAACCGCGAGCGGGTCACGACCGCGGTGGGTGGGCGAGGTCACCATTCGCCGGTTCGCGAGCGCTTCCCTTCCTCCAAACCGAGTGCACCCCCGTCCGGGAGATCCGGCACCTCCATTTCGAGGTGGGCTCCGAGTAGGTGTAAGAAGTCAATCAGCCGGTGCGTGCTAACCCGCCCGAGGTCCTTTTCGATGGTCGCGACCCGCATCGTTGAAACGCCGAGTCGTCGAGCCATCTCTGCCTGAGTGCGGCCCCGAGCCTTGCGGAGGGCCCGCACGTAGGCCGTCAGTTGTATTGGGTTGTCGATTCTGAAGTGCTTAGGCATGGAATTAAACATAAACGATGAACATGTTGTTGTAAATAGCTGTATTTAATTACCAGCTGATGAGGAATATCGTTCCATAAAATAAACATAAATATTTAATTGTATGTCATAAATATATATGTTGATTTTGGGAACGGAGCCCAACCGGACCCGTGTGGGCACCGCACCACCAACGTCAGACCGAATTCGGTTACTAACGACCGTCGATGAGGGGCTGGCCCGGCACCACCCGCCTGAGAAAATCAGTCAGTGGTTCCTCCGCGATCGGGCCTCGGCGCAATGGCACCGGTCCATCCGTCAAGGCGAGCAGTCTGGGGTCGGGAAATTCCTGGTGAAATGCAAGGAGGCCGCGACGATCGGCTGAGTGGGCCCGATCTCAACCGCGATCAGGGCGTCGGCGCGATCGGCGCTTCGGCGACCGGGACATTGAACGGATCGCACCAGATGAGGACGTAGGTGTAGCGGACCCCGGCCGGCACCATGAAGTCGTATTGCTGGGCCCCGCGGCTCGACTTCAGGGCGGCGATTCGCAGCGGCTGGCCCCGGTTAGGATCGTTGGCCGTGTTGAGATAAACGTACGGCCCGGGAGTCTGGGTGACGACGAAGTCGCCGGAAAAAACCAACCGGGCTCGTCCTTCGGCCACCACCAGTGAGACGGTGCCCTGGCCCTGGTGACCCACCCCCACGAAGTGGCCCTCGGTCGGTACCCCGGCCGGGGGCGGTTGGGCCGGATCCAGCGTGCTCGCGTCAGGCGCGGTCGGCGGGGTTGCGCCACAAGCGCCGAGGATCAGGGTCGCGACGGCCGCCGCCGTCGCCGATTGCCATGTCATAGTCACTCCGAGGTGAGGATGGTGGGGGCGCTGGTCAACGAAGGATGCCCATTACGGCGCTGCCGGCCGCACTGGCCAGCGCATCCCGGCGCCGCGCGAGGCCGAGGCCGAACGTCAGCCGGAAATAGGGTCCGGCCGCGCTCGCTTCGGGACCACCGGCGATCCGATCGCCGTCGGCCCGAAATTGGACCCCGCCGGCTCGCCACCGCTGCCCGGCGCGGACTCCCACCATGATCGGCCGACCGGACCGGGCGCTCCATACCACCTGGTCGAGACCGACGCCGGCGTTCACGAGCCAGGACCGACTGCTGAGTTCGACGCCCCGGCGCGGCGCGGCGAGGACATCGTCGACCGACCCGATCGACGCCCCCCGAATCTTGGCGACCAAGCCCCCGCGGCCCCCGCCCAGATAGGGAAACACCACGGTTGACGGACGATCGACGATCGCGAGACCGATATCGATCAACCCCGACGTACTCCGGAGCGAGGTTTGGTCGACTCCATTCGAGGCCGTTTTGGTGAGGCTCCGAAAACCGCTCCCCGCCACCACCACTCGACCGAACTGGAGATAGCCGCTGGTCCCGGTTTCGAAGACTGACGCCGCTGGGGCGGGCAATCCGTTGGTCGCCAACGAGCGGCTCAAGCCGGAGAGGCCCAATCCCGCCCCGCCGAGTTGGAACTGGATTCCGCCCCGCCGGACGAAGGCCCGCTTTGGCAGGGAATCCGGTTGGGCGGCGGCGCCGCGGGCCGCCACCATTGCCACGACGGCCGCCACCACCAGCCGAGTCGGCCTCATCGAGCTAGCGCCCGCCTTGGGGCGCCATTTCATGCATCGCCGCCTTGGCCAGCGCGGCCCCATCGAGCGGCGCCACCCCGATCGTCGCGCTGTACTTCTTGCACCAGAGCACCACGGTGTCGATCTGGTCGAGCTGGGCGGACGCCGGCACTTCGACCGAATGCTCACCCGTGTGCTTGGTCAGCTTGCCCAGCCAAACCGCCTTGTCCTTGCCCACCTTGGGTCCGGCCGACAGCACCAGATACACGTCGGGCGCGCCATCGTCTACCGCGAAATCCGCGCTGGTGTGGAGCATCAGCTTGCCCCCTTCTTTCACGATCCGGTATGACCCGGAGCTAGTGTGACCGCCAGCGCCGGTAAATTCGCCCTTCACCAGCGCCATCATCTCGCCGTGATCCATCTTCATGTCTTTGTCGGCCATCTTGTCTTTGGCTTGGGCGCCGGCGGCCGGCGGGAGGCCGATCGCGAGGCTCAAGGTCAGAGTCAAACGGGTGAGCGCGGTGGTCATCGACTGCTCCTGGCAGTGGGGTGGTGGCCTGGGTGCGTACTCGAATGTCTAAGTAACGACGGCTGCGCTCCCGCGGTTCTCCCGCCTTCCGCCCGATCCGGCCGACTTCCGGTCAGCGAGGCCAGCCCCCCCGCGAATACCAGCGGACCGTACATCGCCCACGGCCAGGTGTAGCCGTTGGCAGGTCGGCAACGCCGACGGCCCTGATCGCCGCCGGCGTCATGCTGCCCAACCCGTAGACGTGCTGGAAGACGCCATTGGCGTGGTCCGGCCGAACCAGCTTGTCGATAGACCAGCATCACGAAGAACACCGAAATTCGGAGCAACAGGAGCAACAGGAGCGACAGGGCCAACCGGGGCGGCATCGTCATTGATCCTCAGGCTGGAGAGAGGGGCACATTGATACCATGGCGTCGACCAGGCCAAAGGTTCCCGGCCCTCACCTCAATCCAGGTCCCTGCCCTACGCCGCGCAACAGGAGAGCTTCGCCACGTCCTTGGAGAAGGCCTGGGCCGCGAGCTTGATCCCTTCCGAGAGGGTCAGATAGGGGTGGAACGTGGAGGCAATGTCCTCGATCGACAGGTCGAACTTGATCGCCAGCACCGGTTCAGTGATCATCTCCCCAGCCTCCGCCGCCAGGATTTGGGCACCGACGATTTTCCGGGTGGCGGCATCGGCCACCAACTTGACGAACCCACGGGTATCGCGTGCAGCGAGGGAGCGGGCGACATGCTTCATGGGGAGCCGCGAGACCAAGGGTTCGATCCCCCGGGCGCGCGCGTCCGCCTCCGTAATCCCCACCGAGGCCACGGCGGGATCCGTGAAGGTCACGCTGGGCACGGCGGTGAGATCGACCCGCCGGGAATTGCCGGTCAGCGCATTCTCCGCGGCCAGAGCGCCGGCATACGCCGCCACATAGACGAACATCGGTTCGCCCACCACGTCTCCCGCGGCGTAGACGCCCGGAACGCCGGTTTCGAGATGGTCGTTCACCACGATCGCCCCCGTCGGCCGGAGCGGAACGCCGATCGACTCGAGACCGTATCCCCGCGTGTTGGCCCGCCGCCCGGCCGCGACCAGCAACTGATCGGCCTCGAGCACCTCCGTCTCGCCGCCTCGAGCAACCTGGACCCGATACCGGCCGTCGCGGTCGACCCGCTCGACCCTGGTCTCGGTGCGAATCCCGATACCCTCGGCCCGGAGGTATTCCGTCAAGCCCAGGCCGACCTCGGGATCCTCCCTGGTGAGGACTCGGTTCTGCCGAGAGAGGATCGTTACCGCAACGCCGAGGCGGGCGAACATTTGTCCCAACTCGACGGCCACGAAGCCGGCGCCGAGTACCAGCAACGAGTCTGGCAGCCGCTCCAGCGTCATTGCGCTCACGTGGTCGAGGAACCCCGCCTCCGCGAGCCCGGGAACCGGCGGCGCCGCCGGTCGTGCCCCGGTCGCCACCAGCAGCTTCGCGGCCGACAGGGTCGTGCCATCGGCCAGTTGGACCTCGCGCGGCGTGGTCAGGACGGCGCGCTGCTCGAACAGGGTGACGGCGTCGTAGGACCGGAGGACGTCCCGGTACTTCGCCTGGCGAAGCTGGTCCACCAATGCGTCCTTCTGGCCCCGCACCAGGCCCCAGTCCAGAGGGCCGTCGCCCGCGGGGACTCCGGCAAACCCATGATGAACCCGGCGATGCCGGGCCTCGGCCGCGCGGATCAGGGTCTTGCTCGGCACGCAACCCACGTTGACACAGGTGCCGCCCAAGGTGCCTCCTTCCACCATGGCGACCCGGGCACCCAGATCGGCCCCCTTGATGGCGGCCGCGAAAGCGGCCGATCCACCGCCCACGATGACCAGGTCGAACTCGGAACCTCGCCGCGTGGTCATACCGGGCACTTCGTTGTCAGATCAAGAGATTCGTTCACGATACGGCTCCAGAAACAGCGGGTGGCTCAGGCGGACGTCGACGAGGAAGTCGGGCAGCCGCGAACCAGCCGGAGATTCCACCAACTGGCCAGGACGACCCCAGCAAATCCCACGAACGCGAGCGGCACCGAGAGGAATAGCCTCCCGAGTGTCAGGGCGGCGCCTCCTAGCCCGAGCCGGAGGGCCGATGCGCGTCCGTGGCAACGGCGCCCCAGCCAGAGCCCCCAGATGGTCACGCCCAACGCAATCGTGAGCAGCGGGACCAGCACCGCGTCATGGATCAGGAATCCCAAGCCGATGGCCGACAGAAGCCCCAGCACCGGGGCTGCCCCGGGCGCAGCAGAGCAGGCCGAACCCAGAGCCCAAGACGCCGGTAAGACTCGCCCTCCGAGTAGCCCGAGGGCCGGTCACAGTGCCCATCGGGTTACCTAACGACTTCCGGGGCCGGACGGTTGGACCGGCGCGCCAATCACCTTCGCACCGTAGCCGGTCATCCGCGTGAGGTGTTCGGTGATCTGCACCGGTGTGACGCGCCTCGGGTCGTACTGCACGACGCCCAGGCTGTCGCCGAGCGTGACCTTGGCGGAGTAGACTCCGGCCATCTTGCCGAGCGCCACGCGGGCCGTGACCGGGCAGCTGCCGCAGGTCATCCCCGAAATGTGGAGCGTGACCGTTGCGGTGTCGGACACGGCCTTCGCGGCGGCGGGTTGTTGAGCCTCCGCCGATCCCGCCCCAGCACCGCAGATGGGACAAAGGACTCCAGTACCGGCCACCGCGACCAGCGCCGCAGCCACGAGCTTGGTGTGGATCGTCATGCTCCCCTGTCTCCTAGTTGAGGACGAACTTGGACCACCACGAAAACGAACCGAAAACCAGCACGATGGCTGTGGCGATCCAGAGCCACCGCTTCATGCTCCGCCGTGCCTCGGGTGACGCGCAGCGTTTTCCCGGGTCACAGGCCTTCTGCTCCTCCCGGGAAACCCAGAAGAACCCCGCACCGAGGCTGAGGCCGGCCGCTCCCAGGAAATAGGGCCGGAGCGGGTCGAAGGTCGCGGCGAGGCCGGCACCGCTCACGCCAATTGCTACAGCCACCAGGGGGCCGACACAGCACAGCGCCGAGGCGATCCCGGCGCTGACGCCGCCCAAGGCGGCCAGTCGAGTCTTATGCATGTCGGTCAACCGTGCCGCAGCACGTGGGCGAGCGAGGCTTTCAGACTGGCGAGCGCCTTGGCGCCTTGGCCCTTGGCCATGCTGCTGGCCACGCAGGTATTCATGTGGCCTTCGAGAAGCTCGACGGCCACTCCGGTCAGCGCCTGACGGAGCGCGCCCACCTGGATCAGGATGTCATCGCAGGATTGGTGCTCGGCGATGAGGCGCTGGACCCCGCGCACCTGGCCCTCGATCCGTTTGAGTCGATTGGCGATGCGCCGTTCGACTTCCGGTTCCAGATAAATCGGTGGCGCGATGGCAGTGGGCACGACTCCCTCCGTCTGAGGTTCCAATGATCACACGATACCCCGTAGGGTATAGTGTGTCAAGCCGGGTGAATCGCCCCGGGCCGGCACCAGGCCGGCGTGCCGTGCGACCCCGCTCTGCTTTCCCTCGGGCCCGTTTTCGCCCTTTCGGGCCTGGCACGGTATTCTTGCGTCATGCTGCTGCAAACCGCAACCGCCACGATCGCCGTCGTTCTCCACCTGGTCGCGCCCGCCGCTGGCCAGGCGATCCCTTTCAGCCAGCACGCCGTCGTGTCTCAGACCGTCGGCGTGACCGTCATGACAATCGCCTACAACCGGCCGACCGCCCGGGGACGGACCCTCTTCGGCGCCGCCGGCGTGGTGAAGTGGGATCGGACCTGGCACCCGGGCGCCGACTCGGCCAGCCGGATCGAGTTCAGCCGGCCGGTGTCCATCGATGGCCACGCCATCGCGGCCGGCGAGTATTCCCTCTGGTTGATCCCCCGGGAATCATCCGCCTGGACGCTCATCCTGAGCCGCGCGGCCCGCGTCTTCCACCAGCCGTATCCTGGCGAGGAATTTGACCTGGCAAGAATCGACATTACGCCGGAGCAAGGCCCGCATATGGATGCCCTGGCCTACTACTTCCCCACGGTCGGGCGCGACTCCACCATCCTCCGGATCCACTGGGGCACGACCGTCCTGCCGATCCGGATCCGCGCCCCGCTCGACCCATAGGCTGGCTCGGCCCCGGGCCCGACGGAGCCCTCCAGTCCTGCACGGCCCCGGAACACGGTCCACCGGTACCCCGGTCGGGCGGTCAAGACCGAGCGTCCGCCTTCGGCCTCGCTGTGAGCAGCGATACGGCGCCGCCGGTCGCGAAGATCAGCGGGATGCCATACATCGCCCAAGGCCAGGTATAGCCGCCCGACTCTCCTACGACCACATAGCAGCCGATTCCCCAGCCCACACCCACGACGACGCTCGCCCACGCCCCCGCCGTCGTCGCTCGCGGCCAGTGGAACCCGGCCAGAAGGGCAAAGGCGAGCGCTGCCACCGGAATGTTCGCGAGGATCAGGCGGTCGAGGATGTCGTTTCCCAGGAGGTTGGCCCCCAGCCAGCAGATGACTCCCGCCGCGATCGTCAGGCCGCGCTGCGCCGGAAGGGTCCGGCCGCCGGGCCAGCCGAAATCAGCCACGGCCATTGCCGTCATCGCACTCCACACGCCCGAAAGGGTCGTGAGGCTCGCCACGAACAACACCCCGAACCCCGCGCCACGCACGCCCAGCGGAAGCCAGCGGGCCACCATCGCCGAGGTCACGAGCTGAGGGTCCTCGAGCCGGACGCCGCTCGCTCGGAAGTCCGCCGCCGCCAGCACCATCAGGCCATACAAAAGGAAGACGAGAACCGCCGCGATGCCTACCCCAAGGAAGGCGATCCGCTCGGTCCGAGCCGCGAAGATTTTCTGCCCGTACCAAGGCGCCGAGATATAGGTGAAGCAGGTCAGCACGATCAGCGTGGTCACGAACCGGAACGGCAGCGCGGCGGCGTTCCACTGGGCCAGCGGATTCACGGTTCGCTGCGACAAGGGGAAGGGTAGAACGTCGGTTGGCCCACTCCGGCCAATCAGGTACAGGGCCCCGACCATCAGCGCCGTCAGCCCGAACCCGACGACGTCGGTCCGCACCACCGCCGTCAAGCCGCCGCGCAGCACGACGAGCAACGTAACCGCCGCCAGAATCCCGCTGACGAGCCAGGGGTCGCGGGGGCCGGTCCAGGGTGCGAGCAGCAGGGTCAGCGATTTGAGATACGTCGCACTGAAGCCGACCATGGCCAGGAGCAGCAGGACCGATACGAAGCGGCCCAGGGCCGGCGAGTACCGGGTGCTGAACAGCTCGGCCACCGACAGCCGGTCGAACCGCTTCCAGGCCCGCGCGACGGTCAGGGTGTAGAAGCCGAGGCCGACCAGGAACACGAGGGGCAAAGCGAGCGCCATCGGCCCCGCCCGATAGCCCGCCGCCGTGAAGGCGAGCAGGGTCGACGTATTGAATTCCGTCATCACCAGCGTGGCCACGAGGGGTATGAGGCCGAGGGAGCGTCCGGCGACGAGGTAAGCGTCCGGACTGGACGCCCCGCGACGAGCGACCACTAACAGCAGGCCGATGACCGCGAGAAAGCCGATGCCGTCAACCCCCGTGATCCCGCCGGTCGCGTCAATCACGCAACCACCGCCTCGCGATCAGGGTTCGCTGCGCGGCCGTCATCAGCAGGACAACCACCCATATCCACGCGATCGGGCCGGCCCAGCCCGGCAGGGCGGCGAGGGCGAGATAGACGATGGTCGTCTCCCCGGCCTCCGCGAATCCCGGCGCAAACTGGATCGAACGATCGTTGCCCGGAATCGAGGCCCGACGTCGTTCCAGGATCGAAGACAGGACGGCCGTCGTCGTGATACAAAGGACGTAGCCCATCAGAATCAGCAACCACGCCAACTGGTGCTCGGGGTGCACGATCCCGAACGCCACCGCCATCAGGCTGTACGCGGCCATGTCGAGGGTCAAGTCGAGATACCCGCCGAAGCCCGACAAGGCGCCGGCTTCGCGGGCCACGGCCCCATCGACCGCGTCAAGCATGCGACTCGCGAGCCAGACCGCCATACCCGCCACCGGCCGCCCCGCAGCGACAGCCCAGGCAGCCACGGCGGCCAGCACAAAACCCGTCACGGTAACCTGATTGGCGGTCACGCCGGCGTTCGCCAGCGCCCGGGCGGGGGGCCGCAGCGCTGGGGCAATCCACCGCCGGAATCGATCGTCGAACATCAGAACTCGTATTGGGCGGAGAGCTGAAACTGCCGCGGAGGTCCGGGC
This sequence comes from Gemmatimonadota bacterium, assembly GCA_043744895.1. Classification (GTDB taxonomy): domain Bacteria; phylum Gemmatimonadota; class Gemmatimonadetes; order Gemmatimonadales; family GWC2-71-9; genus SHZU01. Next base: position 16,307 of record JAYTTT010000172.1, read on the forward strand.
GAGAAGAGCAGCCGCGGATCGCCCGGGCGCCCGTACTGAATCCGGCTGCCGGAACCGCCCAGACCGATGGGATACCCGCCCCAATTCGTGCGGTTGAGCAGGTTGAAGCCATCGACTCTCATCAGGACACCAGCCCCGACCGGCAGCCGATACTGGACACTGGCGCGGAGGTCGAGGTACGACGGCAGTCGTTCCCCGTTTCGTGGCACCCCGAAGAACCGCGGGCCGTTCCCGAGAAAGGCGTTGCCCCGAACCGGGCCCACACCGAGCAGATCGTAGACGGCATTGCCGTCGGCCGTCGATGCCCCGGCCAGCCGATTGACCGGTTGCCCGGTCTGGAAGTCCCCGATCAGACTGAGCTGCAGGGTCCGGCTCGCCGCGTAGACGGTGCGCAGGGTGACGTGGTGGCGGCGGTCGTTGTTGGCGTCAGCCCATTCCGAACTGGTGCACGCCGCCCCGGTCACCGCATCCACCAACCCTTTTGAGAAGCAGTTCCCCTGGGCGGCCGTGAAGTTGATGTCCTCGGTGTCGTTCTTCGCATGCGACCAGACCCAGTTGGCATCGAGGGTAAGCCGGCCGACCCGGCGGCGGATCGCGGAATAGAGGCCGAGGTAGCTCGCTCGCCCGCCGGATTCGCTGGTTGAGAGCCGCCGGTATCCGCCGGCGACCGGGGGTGTCGGCCGGGTGGCGTCGGCGGGGCATTCAAAGGCGCTGGCGCACGCCCGATTGGCCCCGTCCCCAGGCCCGATCCTGAGCGGAGAAGCATTCAGGTCGACGTTCCGCGGCAGGTGACGAGTGGCCATCCAGACGGCGTCGACCGAGACGGCCCAGTCGCTCCCCAACTGCTGTTGCCACCCGACGCTCGCCTGGTAGCTGGTTGGTTGCTCGAGCCCGCGGCCAAAGGTTGCGAATACCTCGCGCGGCGGCAACTGGTCGCGGTGTTGCTGCAGTTCGGCCGGCGTCGGCCCCTGCAGGAACCGGGGCGCATCTCGGCCGGCGAACGTCACGACGGCGTTTCCATCGGGCCCGAGCTGAATGGCGTCGGAGTAGATCGCGTAGGGAACCTTGCCGGTGTAGACGCCGGCTCCTCCCCGCAGGACGCTTCGCGGTGTTCGATACCAGTTGAATGAGGCCCGCGGTTGGAGGTTGTTGACGTCCGGCTTGCTCGCACCCCGGCTGGTCAGGTCGTCGTAATCCCATCGGAGTCCCAGTTGGACGGTGAGCGCCGGCGACAGTCGCCAGACGTCGGCCACGAAGGCGCCGACCACGGTCTGCGTCAGGTCGACCTGCTGCGGATTGGCATCGACGGTATAGCTCTCGACTCTGGCGGTGGCGGGCACGTCGCTCAAGCGGAGCGGGCGGCCCGAGGGCGCCGCGATGTTGCCGTCGTTGTAGACGACATAGGACCCGTTCGGATTGGTGCCGGCCGCGGTGAGCTTAAACCGCCCGGCCACCAGGTCGGCGCCGGCCTGCAGCGTGTGACGGCCGCGGGTCGTCTCGAACACGTCGCGGAACTGGAGCTGGGTTTCCGTCTCGTCGAACACGAAGTTGCTCGAACCCACCACCGCCTCGACCGCCCGGGCCGGCGAGATGATCGTCACCTGGGGCTTCGAGAAATCGCTCGCGGTCGGCGGGAAGAACCAGCGGAAGGTTCCGAGCTGAGCGCTGGCGGTATTGCTGGAGGTGCCGCCGCCGAACGCCGTCCGGTGTATCAGGGCCGTGAGGCTGCCCACGCGTCGCGTGGTGATGTCGGCCTCCGGGGTCAGGACGCCGCTCCCCTGGCCGGCGCGGCTCACGGAACTCAACGCAAACCGAAGGGTCGTGGCCTGCCGCGGGTTCCACGACTGATCCAGCCGACCAAAGAGCTTGACGCGGCGGCGGTCTTCCGTGCCGAGGAACGGCGCCAGGGCCGTGGACCCGATCCGGTCCTCGTTCTCGCTGGTAAACTCGACGGCCGCCGCGCCGAACGTGCGATCCCGCCGGAGCGGCCCGGCCATATCGCCTCCCAGCTGAACTCGGTGAAAACCGTCCTGCTGCCGGGCAATCGCTTCAGGGACCCCGCCGAAGGGAATCTTGTTCCGGGCATCGAGGGGACGACCGGGCCGCCAATAACCGAAGATGTGACCTTTGCGTTCGTTGTCTCCCGCCAGGGTCTGCAGGTCCACGACCCCGGAGGTGCTGCGGCCGAACTCCGTGCCGTAGCTGTTCACCCGGGCGTCGATCCGCCGAATCGCACCAAGTGGCAAGTCCACCCTGGGCCCGCCCAGGAAGCCCTCATTGTCGTCGAGGCCGTCCACGGTGTATTGCGTCGAGAGGGAATTGGCGCCATTGAGTGAGAGGGTCGGCGCGTCGCCGAAGTAGGACGTGGCCTGGGCCACCCCGGGTACGTTGAACACCAGAGCGATCGGGTCCCTCGCGTCGGTCGGAAGGGCCGCGATCTCCCGGGCCTCCACCGCGCCGCCAGTCGCGGCATCGCGGGTGTCGAGCAACGGGCGTTCGCGACTCGCCACCACCGAGAGTGCATCGAGCATGTACAGTGGGCGAAGCGTCGCGGCCACCTCCCGGACCTGGCCCTCCGCCAGAGCGGCAATGGGCATCCGCTCCGGGCTGAACCCCACGGCCGTCAGTTCGAGGACCCCGCCCCGGCCGGCGGCGACTTCCAGTCGGAACCGCCCGCGAGCGTCGGTCTCGGCAAACTGGGTCTCGAACTTGACTCGTGCCGCCTGAATCGGCGCGCCGGCCTGCGAACGGATCACACCCGTGAGCGTCGCCCCGGTCTGGGCCCAGAGACTGGGCCCGGGAGCGAGAACGACAAGGATCAGAACTAACCAGCGAAAAACGCGCATACACCGTTCGTCAGGTAGAAGAGCCGGAGATCCCCGCCCTCTGGGAATCGGGGAAATCGTCAAGCACCGGACCAGGCCCGGGATGTTCCGCGAGCGCCAGCGCCGCGCTGACAACCGCCAGCTGACCCGCCCAGTCGTGTGGTTCGCCCAGTGGGTGACCGAAGCGAAACGGCACGGCCAACGCCCGAGGCATCCGTACCCGCACCGCGACCTCGCGGACCAGCGCAATCGTCACCGTGGCGATCCCGCGCCTTTCCACTTCGCCGGCCACCAGTCCCACGGACTGAGTGCACATGGGTCACACCGGAACGAAGAGGGCCAGGTCAACTTGGTCCTCGCTGAGGACATCGGCCACCTGGGGCCCGGTCTGTTTGACGAGCCGTCCCGGGGCCAGGATCGATCCATTGAAGCTGACGTGACGGTTGGCCACGGACCCAATGATCCCGGTACCGGCCAGGGTGTGGAGGTGAGGAATCGGCAGACCGGACGCCGGATCGGCCACCAGGGCGCGGCGGTCGAAGGAGTGGCTCACCTGGCCGAGCACCAGGGCACCAAAGTCCACGTCGGCCGGGATCACCCGGAATGAGGTGTCGCCCCCCACGATCGCGCGGAAGGGAGCGTCCACGTCGCGCCGGTAGAACCCGGCACTGCTCACGATGGCGACCCGAGCCCACGCGAGCCGCGGCGGCGGGACCCAGACGGGCGGATCCACCCGACGCCACGGATAGGCGGCCAGGAGCACCCGGTCCCGGAGGGACAGTTCCGTGAAGCTGGCCATTAGCGGAAGACCCGAAACCAGACCGCCAGCGCCCGGCGCACGAACGGCGTCAGCTTCTTTCGCCGCCACTGATCCGCTGCCTTCCGATACGCCTCGGCCACAGTGGGATACGGATGCATCGCCCGGCCGACGGCGCCGAGGCCGAGGCCGTTGGTCATGGCCACGACGGCCTCCCCGATCATCTCCCCGGCGTGGGGCGCCGCGATGGTGACCCCGAGAATCCGGTCGCTCCCACGCGCCACCACCACCTTAAGCAATCCCTCGGTGTCGTCCTCCAGAACTGCTCGGTCCACGTCGTGGAAAGGGACGACGATCTCGTCGGCCGCCACCCCTCGCGCGGCCGCGGCCGCGGCCGTCAGGCCGACCTGGGCCACTTCCGGACTGGTATAGGTGCACCACGGCACGATCAGGCGGCTGGCCCGGCCTCGGCCAAAGAAGAGGGCGTTTGCCAGGACCAGCCGAGCCTGAAAGTCGGCGTGGTGGGTGAACTGGAGCGCCGAGCAGACGTCGCCGACCGCAAACACTCTTGGGTTGGTGGTGCGGAGGCGGTCATCAACCGTGACGCCGGTCCGGTCAAAGCCGATGCCGGCCGCCTCCAGCCCGAGCCCCTCCACGTTAGGCGCTCGGCCGGCGGCCACCAGAATCTCATCGGCGTGGATCGTGAACGGCGCTCCGTCCCGCACCAGGGTGACCGCCCGGGCACCCTCGCCGAGGGTCACTTCCGCGATCTCGACGCCCAGCTCCAGGTCCACGCCGTCGGCCGCCAGGCGCGCCGCGACCAGTGCGGCGGCATCCTGGTCGTCCCGGGCCAGAATCCGGGGCGCCCGATCGACCAAGGTGACCTTGGCCCCGAATTGGGCGAACGACTGGGCCATCTCGCAGCCGATCGGACCGGCCCCGATCACGACAAGTCGTTTCGGCAACTTGGTGAGGGAAAAGACGGTCTCGTTCGTGAGGTAGCCGGACCCCTCGAGTCCGGGAATCGGCGGGGCCGCGGCCCGGGCTCCGGTCGCGACGATCGCCCGGCGAAACCGAACCGTGGCGCCGCCGACTTCGAGGGTGTCGGGCCCGGTGAAGCGCCCGGTCCCGAAGAACACGTCCACGCCCAGGCCGGCAAATCGAGCGGCGCCATCCACCGGACTCAGATCCGCCCGGAGCCGCCGGAGCCGCTCCATCACCGCGCCGAAGTCGCCCTCACCGGTCACCGCGGGGCCGGCGAATTCGCGACCGGCGCGCCGCGCCGCATCCCAACTGCGCGCCGCCGAGATCAGGGCCTTCGACGGCACGCAACCGACATTGAGGCAGTCCCCTCCCATCAGATGCTTTTCGATCAAAGCAACCCGGCCCCCGAGGCCGGCGGCCCCGGCGGCCGATACCAGTCCACCAGTCCCCGCGCCCAGCACGGCAAGATGGTATCGTGGCCGGGGAGCCGGGTTGGGCCAGCCGGACGGATGGACCGCAGCGAGGAGCCGCGCGTTATGCTGGTCGAATGGATCGAGCCTGGTCGGCTCCATCATTGTGCCGGCCCCGAAGATCACCGGGCCCGGCCCTTCGCCCCGGCCTGCCGCCTGGCCTGCTCCTGACTGTTGAGCGTCCAGTCGTACTCGGTATAGGCGAGCCGGGCCGCACCCGACTCGAGCAGGGTCTTCTCGGGACCGGCGGAATAGTACCGACTGATGAACCGCATGATCGTGGCGGACGATCCCCCAAAATCGGCCGCGTAGTCATTGAACTGGAAGATCTGGCTCACCCACACCGTGTTGCCGGCGACATCGACCCGATTCTTGCCAGGGGTCTGGGCTAGGAAGACTCTGGCCTGGTCCTCGAGCTGCCGCTCCAAGTCGGCGCCCGTATACGCCTCGGCGCGGAGTGGCGGGCAGCCCATCGCGGCGCACACCAGGGCGAAGTGAATCCTCGGCTCGTGGTAGGTCGGCCGGATGATTTTCTGCTCCACCGTTTCGAGGTCGTATGTCTTGCCACCGACCACGACGAGTTTTTCGGCCCAGGGCCCAAGCCCTCGAATCAAGCCGAATTTCTTGTTGATGTTGCGGATCGACCGTCGTTCCCGGTGTTTCACGATCAATTGGATCGTGGAGGCGTTGTAAACGTTGATCCAGAACGCCAGTTGCTCGTCTCGTGGCTGCCCGGCCGGCTCGAAGTGGGCCAACTGTTCGAGATACCGGGCAAACCCCGCATCCCGTGCGAACGCATCGTAGTCAACCATGCCCTGGACGACGTGCTCGCGGAGTAACCGGTCGAACTCGGCGTGGTCGAAAGGGTGCTGCATGGCGGGCAGGCTCGTGGCGGCGAGCACCGCTATCAGGCCAGCGCTTCGGTAGTACAGATCAACCTCCTCGGTTCAGCAAATCGTCGCGTCATCCAAGATCTCCGGCGGTTGACCGGAGCGCCCGCCGGGCAATCCGGGTCACAATGGCGGTGACCGCCGCCGTGGCCGCGAGCCCCAGGCCGAGGACCAGCCAATAGGCCGGACCGCGGGGCCGGGGCGAGCCACCAGCGAGCGCGGCCACGTCGCCGGCCAGCTTCCCGTAGTAGACGTAGAGCAAGGTGCCCGGCAGCATGCCGAACGATGCCGCCAAATAGTCAACCAAGCGCACGCCGGTGAGGCCCAGGGCATAATTGAGAAGACTGAACGGGAACACCGGTGAGAGCCGGAGGAGGAAGACGATCCGTCGCCCCTCGCGTTGGACCGCGCGATCGATCGCCTGGAACCGGGAATCACCAGCCAGCCGCCGTTCGATGGCGCGGCGGGCCGCGTATCGGGCGATCAGAAACGCCACTGACGACCCGAGCACCGCGCCGGCGAACACCAGCGCCACGCCGCGAGCCAAACCGAAGATCGAGCCGGCCGCCAAGGTCAAGAGGGAGCCGGGGACCAGCGCCACGGTTGCCAGGGCATAGCCGGCGACGAAGATGATCGGACCAATGGCGCCCTGCCGTTCGACCCAGGTGGCAAACGCCGGTAGCTCTGCGCCGAACTCCCGAGCGAGAACCAGGATCAGCCCGAGCCCTAGCACCGCGGCCGCCGGCCAGGCCAGCCGCTTTATCGGGGAAATTGGTTACCGCCCGCCAAGGCCATTGGCACGACGACCGACACCAACCTCCGTATCACGATATTTTCCCCTGGTTGGACTCCGAAAGATAAACGCGCTGGGCTCCCGGTCGGTTCGCTGCCGGAGTGTCCGACGAGAACCAACGTCGCGCTGGGATCGTTGGTAGTGTGAACCATGACCCGCCAAGGAGGTCACGCTGCGACTGCTCGCCCTGATCGGATGTCTTTTCGCGACCACGTCCGGCGATCTGCTCGATCTCGACCACGCCATCCCAGGCCCAGGGATCCCCCCTGGTTGGCAGATCCGTCCGGTGCGGGGACGGATGTCGCCGGCCGTCGAGATTGTGGAGCGGGGCGGCGAGCGGATGATTCGGCTGGAGGGAGCGGGCCGGGCGGCGTGGCTTCACCGCGACCTCCGCGGCTCGACTGCGCCCGGCGACTCGCTCCGGTGGTCGTGGCAAGTCGTGGCGGCGCCCGATTCGGCCGACTTTCGCTTCGCGGCTCTGGACGACTCACCGATTCGACTGTACGTGATCTTTGGGAATCCTCGGGCGCTCTTCGGCGGCTCAGGTCGGATCATCTTCTATAGCGTGGGCAATCGAGAGCCGGAGGGTTACCTGGGGCCGAGCCACGTGAGTGATCGGATCCATGTGGTTCGGGTCGATGGGAGCGGCGAGCGCGGTGTCTGGCGGGATCACGCCGTTGATCCGCGGACCGATTACCGGCGGATCTGGGGCCGGTCGCCGCCGGCCATCACCGGCATCGGGTTGATGCAGGACACCGACCAGACCGGTGCGCTGGCCATTGCCGAGGTGCGGCGGATCGAGTGGTGAGCTAGAACGCCTTGCCCTCACTGCTTTCGGGCACGAAGGTCGAGGCCTTGATGATGACGTTGGGGTTTCTGCGGACCTCGTCGGGGATCGTATTGACGTAGGCGGTCGAGGAGGCGCCCTCGGTCTTCTCGATCGTGAAGTCCGCCAGCTCACGACCGTTCTCCTGGATGAGCGAACCGCTCATCCCGACCTGGACACCCTGGTCGGGGCCGCTCGCGACGGTGATCCGGGTCTTCTCATCGCGGATGTCCACCTTGACGACGCGGGCGTGAATGTCAGGAACCTTCTTCGCGGGCTTCTTGGCCGGCGGCCGGTGTTTCTTGGCCCAAGGGGCATCGGTCGAGGCTGGGCGGTCTTTCGGCGTCCGTTGCAAGATTCTCGTGACCGCGGCGTTCCCGACCTGCCGCTGGAGTCCGAGCACGGCGTGCTGCGGCTGGTCCGGGCTCCATCCGGCCGCCGCGAGAGACTCTTTGGCCCCGCGCCGAGCGACCCGCTGGTGGTCGTCCGCGGTCCGGATCATCCCGGGGCCGGATCGGGCATTGGGATTCGCCTCACCCGTTAAACCTACTCCGCCTTGGGCGGCGGCGCGAGGTTGCCTTGCCCTGAGCGGCTACCGTTTTCTGGTGGGCCATCAGGCTCCCCAGATCTCCTTTGCAAACCGGAGGTAATTGAGCCCCAGCACCTTCTCGACCTCGCCGCTTGCCGCCGTTCCCCCCTCGATCCGCTTCCGGATGAACTCGTCGTAGGCCTTGCCGGCCCGGATGCTCCCGAGCGACGCGACGGTCTTGGAACCGGGCGGGGGCGGCGCCGAGTGCGGCGGCCGACGTGGACTTGAGGAACGCGCGGCGATCGGTCATTGGGTTTCCAGGATTGGCGGGCGCCCTCGGCATCGGGGTGAATACGGCGATCTACTCGATGCTCGGGGGCGTGACCCTGCCGCACCCGTAGGTCCGGTCAGGGCGACCAGATTGCCGCGGTCCCTTCTGACTCCGCGACGACGGTGCCCTGGGCGTTCACCGCACGAAATACTGCGACAAACGACACAGTCAGGCGGCAGAGCGTGCCGGTTTGTACGTAGGCCGACATTTGAGCCGCCGTCACCTCTCCGAGCTTGACCACAGTGGTGATGCAGGAACTCAGCGGAGTCTTGTCGGTATATCGCCGGTAGATGCGGTACGCGACGGCACCGGGGACTGGCTCCCACGACCAGGTGCAAGTGCCGCTGGGAGCGCAGGCACCCGAAAGTAACTGTGGCGCCGGTCCACGAATGGTACCGCCGAAACCTGACATGACGGGGAATGGCGCCGTCGCTCCCGGCAGAGCGGAGGCCAATCCCGGTGCCGAGCGATGCGCCATGGCGATGGGGACTACTTGATAGTAGTAGGTGGTGCCCGGAAGGAGCCCCGGGTCGTTGACCTGCACATCCGGGATCGTGCCAACCGGAGACCAGGGTCCCTGGGGCGTGGTGGACCGATCCACCGCATAGCTTCCCGCACCCGGGATAGAGGTCCAGCGCAGCAGGAGGGAGGTTGGGCCCTGTTGCTGATCTGGAGCGCACCAATGAGCGCGCCCGATGGCGCGGGCGCCGGGAGCTGGACCGTTGGATTCGGCCGGGTCCGCGCCTGCGCCGCCAGGGCGGCCGTGAAGAGCATTGTCGCCATGACGACGGTGAACGAAACGCGCATGGTCGACCATGGAAGCGGGTTGGGGCTCATATCGTCTCTCCTTGGGTTGGTTGGTTCGAGGCAACTCATTCGCTAGTCGCCTCCCGGCCGGCTTGGGCGATACCCAGTCTGCGGGCCGGATCCGGCTATCTCGGGGTTGCCGACGGGTTCGCCCGCGGCCGAGCGGCGGCTAACCGGGCCGTAGCCCTCGATAGTACCCTCGCCGATGCCCACACGGCGCTTGGATTCATCAACCTGTTTTACGACTGGGATTGGGACGCCACCCGCCGCCGCTTGGAAACGGCGCTCCGGCTCGACCCAACCTATGGTGAGGCTCGGCTGTTTTATGCCTGGTGGCTCGTGGCCATCGGCCGGCCGGCCGAGGCGGTGGACTCGCTCAGGGCTGCGGTCCGCGACGAGCCGGTGTCGCTGATTCTCAATGCCCGGCTTGGCACCATGCTGATGTTGGCCGGCCGGTATCAGGAGGCGGAACGGCAGGTCGGGCACACCACCGAGTTGTCCGCCAACTATTCACCACCCCGCCTCGATCGAGCCAAGCTCCTGGCCGTTCGGGGCCAGTTCGATTCAGCCGCGGCTATCGGCGCGACGGTGCCGGAGCGGGTCGGGGCGTATGGGAGCGGCGTGGTTGGTTACGCGCTGGCTCGGGGGGGACGGCGGGCGGAGGCCCTGGCGGAGATCGCCCGGCTGTCCGCCGGTCCGCTCACCGCCACCACCTCCTCGCTTGGCGTGGCGCAGACCTATGGCGCGTTAGGCGACCTCGATCGGGCGTTCCAGTGGCTGGAGCGGGCCTACCAGGAGCGCGACTGGGCGCTGTTCTTTTGCCGCTATGACCCCCTACTCGAACCGCTCCGCGGCGACCCCCGGTGGGCGGCGTTCGTGGCCCGGATGAAATACCCGCCGGCCTGAAACCGGGCCGCCTTACGGTTCGAACTTCGTCGCGGTGAAATCGCCGGGCCGCGATCCGGGCAGCCCGACGTTGCTAGCTGGCCATCACGTAATGGCACCCGGCTTCCTGGGCTCGGAGCGCCCCGAAGATCCCGTTAGGCTGGAGGATCACTCCGGGGATCATCAGCGCGAGCGCCCGGGTCCGGGCCGCCGGCCCTTCGAGCTTCTCTCGTTCCCGGGTTCGGCCCACCACCATGCCGAAGGCCCAATTACACGCGAGGACCACCCCGCCCGACGCCAGGAAGGTCTCGATCTTGTACTGGGCCGCCGGCCCGGTGGCAGGGGCGCCCCCGGTGCTGATCGGGTTGGCTTTGGACCATTTCTTTCCCTTGTCGTCCCGAAGGTTGAGCTCTTTGCCGATCTCGTAGCTTTCCCAGTAGGCGTTGCTCATGATCAGCGGTATAGCGGAGTGGCGGAACACGATGACGGGAGACATCTCGGTGCGTTCCGCGCCGTAGACCTCCTTGTACATGTCGGACCACGCCACCGCCCGAAACAGGGCCGACCCCTCGGCAGGTTCCGGAGAATCGAACACCGCCCGGTATTTTCCCGTCACGCGTTCGGTCCAACTCATATTCCATTTGTCGGCGACCGGGGCGGCATGCTCGCCGGGGTCAAGAGGCAGGCCCGGACCCGAAAGGGGAAAGCCGGCGGCGCCGAGCAGCGAGGTGCCGCCCAGCCAGCCGAGGAAACGACGTCGGGGGTGTTCCATCAGATCAGTCCTTGAATGAGTGGCAAACGGCTGAGGAGGGGCGCGGCTACCGATCGAGGTCGCCGATCAGGGCGGCGCTCGGCGGGCGCTGCCGCTTGATCCGGGCCGACACGCGCTCCACGTCCCGCATCACTCGAAGGAAGTTGCCGCCGATGATCTTCTTGACCTGCTCGTCGGGGTAGCCCCGGCGGAGCAGTTCGGCCGTCAGGTACGGGTAGCGGGAGACGTCTTCGAGCCCTTTGGGATGGTTAGTGAGCGAGCCGAAATCCGCACCGTACCCGACATGATCGATCCCGGCCGTTTTCACGATGTGGTCGATGTGATCGGCCACTTCGGAGAGGGTGCCCGGCTCCATCTCCGCCATGGTCTTGGTGAGCCAGGCCAAGTATTCGGTGGAGGCCCGTTTCGGATCCTCCGGATACTTGGCGATGAATTCCCGCTCCTTGTCCAAGACTCCGGCGGCTTGCTCGGCCGCGATCGGATTGACGAAGCCGGGGAAGATGTTCACCATCACGATGTCGCGGTTCTTCGGCAGCAGCCTCAGGATGCTGTCCGGCACGTTGCGGGCATGATTGGCTAGCGCCCGCGCGGACGAGTGGCTGAAGATCACCGGCGCTTCGGACACCCGGAGCGCATCCGACATCGTGCCGTCCGAGACGTGCGAAATATCGACCATCATTCCGACCCGGTTCATTTCCCGCACGACTTCCTCGCCGAACTTGGTCAGGCCGCCGTGGCGCGGGGCCTCGGTTGCGGCATCCGCCCAGGCGGTGTTCCCTCCGTGGGGTCAGGGTCAGGTACCGAACCCCGAGTTCGTAGAACATCCGGAGATTCGCGAGGGAGTTTTCGATCGCGTACCCGCCCTCGATCCCGATCAGGGAGGCGATTTTGCCTCCGGCATGGATCCGCGCGATATCGGTCGCGGTGGTGGCCCACCGAAGCGACGGAGACTGAGCGGTCATCCGGCGAATCACGTCGACCTGCTCGAGCGCGTACCCGGCGCCCCCGCGGTCGACGAAGGATGCCGGCACGTAGGCCGCCCAGAACTGCCCACCGACCATCCCTTGCTTCATGCGGGGGAGGTCGGTGTCGATGGTTTCGATCCGGTTCTCGGGATTCATCTTGGCCAGATCGTTCTGGGCCCGCTCGCGGAGCATCTCCGGAAGATCGTTGTGGGTATCGATCATCGGGACGGCTCGATGGAGCGCCTTGGCGCGGGCGAGGAAGTGGTCCGCGGATTGGGCGGCGGCGGGGTGCCAACGCAAAGCATCAGAACGGCGATGAGGGGGCGCATCGAATTCTCGTGGTGTCGGAGGTCGGATTGGCGAATCGTACTCTGCTATTGGGCGTGCCACCAGGACTACCGCTCGAGCTTGAACCCGGCGTCCACCGCCGGCCGGCTCGGGGCATTCGCCACCAACCAGCCGGTCAGGTACATCCACTGCGCCATCCGGGTCAGCTTGGGGTAGTCGATCCGTTCCGGGGTGTCCCCCGCCGTGTGGTAATCGTCGTGCAGATTGGTGGTGTACATCAGGGCGGGCACGCCAAGCCGGGCGTAGGGGAGATGATCGCTGCGGAAGTACCAGCCCTCCGGATGGGTGGGCCGGTCCCACAGGGTATCCAGCACGAACCGCCCGGTCAGCGCATTGGCCTTGAGGGCCATGGCCACCAGCTCGCTCGAATTCCGGTGCGGAGGCTGGGTGCCGAGCAGGGTGGCGGTGTCCGGATGGTTGCGGCCGATCATGTCACCGTTCAGTACCGCCACGATCCGGCTGAGCGGCACCACCGGGTGGGCGGAGTGGTATCGGGAGCCCAGCAGGCCGCGTTCCTCCGAGCCGTGGTGCACGAAAAGCAGGGAGCGCTTCGGGCGTTTGGCCACGAAGGCCCGGGCGGCGGCGAACTGAGCGACGCTGACGGATCCGTTGTCGTCGGCCCCGGCCAGCACCGAGTCGCCCGGGGTCAGGAGCCGGACGCCGTTGGCATCCTGGTGTGAACTGTAGAGGACGTACTCGTCCCGGAGAGTGGGGTCGGTGCCGCGGAGCGCGCCGATCACGTTCACGGAGGGTGTCTCGAACCGTTCCAGCCGAATGGACAACTCGACCGCCGGCCCGTTTTGCAGCGTCGCCGCCATCGAGGCCCGCACCAGGAGGCCGGGCGTTGGGCCGGCACCGAGGGCCGGGGGTGGCGCCAGCCGGGCCGCCGTTCGGCCCGCCCAGGCCACATCCCCCAGCGGGGTCGCCTGGTCAACGTCGTAGGTCCCCCGCATCCGCATCACCGCCACTGCGTCGAAGGCGCTGTCCACCGATGGGCTGGCCACCAGCAGCACCGCGGCGGCCCCGCGCCGGGCCAGGGGTGCCATCGTGCCGGCGATCGCCGCGTTCGCGTAGCGCACCCTGGCGGGATAGCTCGTCGGCCGGATCGATCCCGGCGCCGGCGGAAGGAGCCTCGTCGCGACCACTCTCCCCCGGACGTCGACCGTGGTGTCTTCGGCGTTGGCGAGCCAGAGCAGCGGCCCGGTGGCCTCCACCGGCGTCACGCCCAGAGGAATGATGTCACCGACGATCGTGAGCGGCAGCCCGCCGATCGTGGCCCGGCTCGACGTGACCGACACCCGGGTGCGGGTGATGTTGAACCACTGGAACCAGGTGCCGTCGTCGCCGGCGGGTACCAGCCCGATCCGCCGATACTGGTCGGCCACCCAGAGGGATGCTTTCATCTCATCGAGGGTACCGCCCTCACGGCCGCGCAGGGCCGGGGAGGCCATCGCGAAGAGGTCGCGACGAAGGTCGGCTTCGCGGATGGCCTTGATGGCACCGGGCACCGCCGGGCTGGGGCGAACGGCCCCCTGCGCGGCGAGGCCGGCCGGGAGCAAGAGGAAAGCAATTAATGTCGTGCGCACGATCACCGCCATTTGGGATGGTAGAGGGAGCATGATGGTCGCTGATCGACTCGCTACCGGAGTGCGAGCAGCTCGTCCTGGGTGAAATCAATCTGCGCGGAAGGCACCGTGGAAAAATCCGAGAATCGGAGCCATGTCGGACGCACGTGGTAGTAGACCAGGCCCGGCAATGCTTGGCGGTCTCGGCCATCCGGAAAGATGCGCAGGTAGCTCTCCACCAGGGCCGCTCGACCTGGGCCTGAGAGCCGCTCCGCGATACCCTCGTACTGCACGGTTAGGGCGGTCCCGTCGTCGAGGCTCCCGAAGACGAATGCGACTCGGGGATCGAGGAGCAGGTTCAGCGCCTTTCGGGTCTCGGCGAGCGTGTCGAAGACCAGCTCGAAGGCGTCGTTGACCACCACACCGACCGTCGCGGCCTGGGGTCCACTGTTCGGGGAATACGATGCCTCGACGGCGTATCGCTGGGTCCGCATGAATGCGAGAAGCTCGGCTCGGGTCA
>JAYTTT010000173.1:0-8403 GCA_043744895.1 Gemmatimonadota bacterium
CCTTTCACTTTGAGTGCCGCCAGGAGACTCGGCTTATCGACCGCCTTAAGATACGCCTCCCTCGGCTCGATCAGGTTCCGCTCGACCAGATCGAGCAACGCATCGTTCAGGGTCACCATCCCTTGGCGGCGGTTGGTCTGCATGATCGAGGGGATTTGGAAGGTCTTCCCTTCCCGGATCAGGTTGGCCACGGCGGGGTTCGCGAGCAGAACCTCATAGGCGGCAATTCGGCCGCCGCCGATTTTTTTGCAGAGCGTCTGGGCCACGACTCCCCGAAACGACTCGGCCAGCATGACGCGGACTTGGGACTGCCGATCGGTCGGGAACTGATCGATGATCCGGTCGATCGTCGAGGCCGCCGTGGTCGTGTGCAGGGTTCCGAAGACGAGGTGCCCGGTCTCGGCCGTTTCCAGGGCAATGCTCACGGTCTCGAGGTCGCGCAACTCACCAACCAGAATGACGTCGGGATCCTCCCGCAGGGCGGCTCGGAGTGCCGACTTAAACGACTTGGTATGGACCCCGACCTGGCGCTGGGTAATGACGCAACGCTGGCTCTGGTGGACAAACTCGATCGGGTCCTCGATCGTCAGGATATGATCGGAGCGGGTGGCGTTGACCACGTCAACGAGCGCCGCCAAGGTGGTCGATTTGCCGGATCCAGTCGGACCGGTGACCAGCACCAAGCCTTTGGTCAGCTGGCACAGCGCCTGGACCTCGCGGGTCAGACCCAAGTCCTCGGCGGTGCGAATGGCGGTCGGGATCATCCGGAAGACTCCCACGGGTCCGACTCGATCGCGCGCCGCGTTGCACCGGAACCGCCCCGTTTCGGCGATTTCGTAGGCAAAATCCGCGTCGCCGCCGTCCCGCCATGCCGCGAAGTCGCGCTCGGCCATGATCGAGCGAAGCAGCAACTCGACCTCCTCGCCCGACATCGGCGGCTCATCGAGCGCGACCAACTCGCCGGATTCCCGAATGATCGGCGGGCGCCCGGCCCGCAGATGGAGGTCGCTTCCGCCGCGGGCCGCCAGGGTCTTGAAGAGCGCTTCGATCCGGGCCCGCGGCGCCGCAAGATCGACGGCCGGCTGGGCCGGGTCGACGCGGGAGCGAACCGGGGCGGCCAAGAAAAGCGGCCGAAGGGTGGCCCCGACGCTGCCATTGTTCGGGGCGATTTGGACCTCGACGGCGCCCTCGCTCCAATCGTAGGTGAACGCGAACTCGACCGCAGTCCCCAGGCGATCGGCCAATCCGTGGGGAGTGATTTCCCGGAGGAGACCAAGGATCTGCTGTTCGCTCAGCGGATCCTTGGTCACCGGACGGGTCATTCCGCCCTTCCGAAGCGCGACCGGCTGCCCGGGCAGCAGCCGGACGGCCTCGGCGGACTGGGACTTCATCGCTTCGAGAAACCGATCAAGCCGAGGCACGTTTGATATCCACCAGCGGACTGGCCGCCCGAATATGGTTGCGGCTGATGACCCGAACGGCTTCGGTGGTCCAGAGCGCGAAGAATTCGGGGGCGCTGTTGAGAAAATCGAGCGCGCGCAGCCGATCCGGCGGGAGTTCGATCATCACGATGCCTTCGAGGAGCGTGCCGTCACTGAGTTCGATCTCGAGTTCGATCCGTCGGGCGGCCGAGGCCCGGTCAGGATCCTCAATGGCCGGCTGCGATGGGAGCTTCAAGAACAAGACCTGACTCTTGGCGACGAACACCGGCTGCTCGCCTTCGAGGACCAGGGCAAAAAACAACTCGTCCCGATTGAGGAGATCGACGGAGGTTTCGGGACCGGAATGATGCCGGGCCATCAACTGCAGATGGATGACCCCCGACAGCACCCGCCGATCGGTCAGGTGGACATCGACCCGCTGCTGCCGGGTGCTCATCCACTCGGTCATCCGCGAATCTCAACTCCCGCCCGTTGCTCACAGAGCCGGATCGGTTCGAGATAATCAGCGTCGGGGCCGAGGGCCTTGAGGGCCAGCCCCGTGTGAGCCCTGATGTGCGCCAGCATCGGAACCTCGAGGCCGGTCTGCCGGGCCAGGTCGAGCGCAATGCCGACGTCCTTGTCGAGGAGGGCCAGCCGGAAGGTCTTGGGCCAGGTGCCGGGGAGAACCCGGGCCGGGATGAGCGTCTCGCTCACGAAGGACCGCCCGCTCGAGGCATTGAGGACTTCGAGGCCGGCCCGAGCCGGCACGCCGGCCTTGACCATGGTCGTCAACGCTTCGCCGAGCGAGAGGATGTTGGCGGCGAGGAGGGCTTGATTGATGGCCTTGATGGTATCACCGGACCCAACCGTTCCCATGTGAATGATCAGTTTGCCGAACGCCTCGAGGTAGGGTTTGGCCCGGTCAAACGCTTCGACCGATCCGCCGACCATCACCGTGAGGATCCCGGCCTCTGCTCCATTGGTGCCGCCACTGACCGGGCAATCGGCGAAGGTAACTCCCAAGGCCTCGAGTTGGGCGCCGAGGCGGCGCGACGTCGCCGAATCACCGGAGGTACAGTCGAGGAACAGGGTGCCCGGCCGGAGGCTCCGGGCGATCCCCTCGGGCCCGTTGAGGAGCTGATCGACATCGGCGGAGGTGGAGAGGCAGACCATCACGACATCGGCATCGGCAACCGCCGTCGCGGCCGTCGGCGCGACCCGGCACGGGACCAGGGCGCCGAACTCCGCCGCCCGGGCGGTGGTCCGATTCCAGACAGTGAGCGGGTAGCGGGCTGCCACCCGCGCGGCCATCGGGCGGCCGATCGCCCCCAGCCCGAGAAACGCCAGCTTCGGCAACGATTCAGTCACTGGGGCCTCAGTCGCTCGTCCCACGTTTGCCCAACTCCTTGTCGAACATGTACAACCCGGAGGCATTGTCGCCGATCATCCGGAGGGTATCGACGATTTCCGTCGAGGTCTTTTCTTCCTCGACCTGCTCGGTGATGAACCATTGCAGCTCGGCCTGGGTGGCCCAGTCCTTGTCGGTGGCCGCTAACTCGTAGAGTTGATTGATGCCGGCCGAGACCTTGGCCTCGTGGTCGCGGGCATGCTCGAACACAGCGATCGGCGAGGGGAAGTCCGGGGGCGGCCGATCGATTCCCGAGAGGGTGACCCGGCCACCCCGGTCCTCGACGTACTGGAATATTTTCAGGGCGTGTTTGGTTTCTTCCGCCGCCTGCAACCGCATCCAGTTCGCGAACCCATTGAGATTCTTTTCAGCGAAGTAGGCTGCCATCGACAAGTAAAGGTAGGACGCGTCGAACTCCTTGGCGATTTGGTCGTTGAGGGCCTTTTGCATGGGCGCGCTGATCCGCATAAAACTCCGAGAGTGAGAAAGGATGAATCAAATATACTTGGGGCCGCCCGCCTATTGACGGTCAACCCGCTTCGGCGTCAGACGAGCGGGCCGGACCGCATCTCGACCGAACCGGGTGGTGATCGCGTCCATGGCTCGGGCTCCCGCCCGGTCCCGATCGGTTTCCAACGAGGTGCCCGGCTCGGCGCCGAGGAGGGAGAGCTGAGCGGTCGAGGCCGGGACCTCGAGTCGAGTCAGCCCGATTCCCAGCAGCCTCGCGGCGACCCGGCGCCGATCGCGAAGCCCCTCGAGCAACTCACACGCGGTGGTGAACACGGCCCGATCGGTGTCGATCGGGCGATCGACCGTTCGGCTCGCTTGCCGGGTCTTGAAATCATGGTCCCGGAGCTTGACCGTGATGCAACGCGCGGTCAGCCCGTCTCGACGGAGTTCGGCCGCCAGAGTGGTCGCCAGCCGGAGCAACTCGGTTTCCAGGGCCCGGTCAGTGGTAATGTCACGGGGAAATGTCTCCTCGTGACTCATCGACTTGGCCTCGCCATCCGGGTCGACCTCCGCGCTTCCCAGCCCGCGAATCCGATCGTGGAGCCAGGCCCCGCTCCGGGGTCCGAGCCAGCGTTCGAAGTCCCGACGGCCGACCCGGAGGGCATCACGGACGGAAAGAAGGCCGTACCCGCGGAGCTTGGCCGAAAGACGGGGACCGACCCCTGGAATATCGGACAACGAATGGGTGGCGAGGAACTGGCCCTCCTCGCCCGGCGGAACGATGAACACGCCGGATCCATCGGTGCCCGGGCGCGGCTTGGCTCGCTCGGTCGCCAGCTTGGCCACCAAGCGGTTGGTGCCGCCGCCGAACGACAGGGCCATTCCGGTACGCTTTAGCAGATCCGCCCGGATGGTTGCCGCCGTCTGGGCCAGCGGCTCGCCGCGATAGACGGCTTCCGTCCCAGTAAGATCGAGGTAAAACTCGTCGATGCTCGCCGCCTCGACCGTGGGTGCCCAACGATCGAGCACTCGGGCGACCTCCCGGCTCTTCAGTCCGCAGAGGTGACGGGGCACCGGCACGAAGAGGGCACTCGGGCAGAGTCGGCCGGCGTGCGAAAGCGGCATGCCCGAGCGGACGCCGAATGCGCGGGCCTCGTACGACGCGGAGCAGACGACCCCACGGCTTTTGGCGCTCCCGCCGACGATCAGGATCGGCGCCTTCCCGGCCCCGTCGGGATCGGCGAGGCGGGCCACGGCGACGAACATCTGGTCGCAATCGGCGAGCAGGATCCGGGGAGTGCCCACTGCCTAACGAAGGTCCCGGTCCTCGAACCGGAGACCCACCCTCCAGGTCGACCGATCGACCTGGGGGCCGAGGTCCTTGAACGTGGCGGACCGTCGGTCGGGCGCCACCGCGCGGACGGTGGTGTTCCGATAGAGCGGATAGTACCCCACGGGGAATCGGACCGCGCCGGGAGGGACCTGACAGTCGCACGCGGTGGCCCCACCGAGTCCGGCATTGACTACCACCGTCAGCGACACGCTCGAAGCATTGGTGACCAGCGGCTCGAACATCGGAACCCGGGCATCGCCGAGCCCCAGGGTCCGCTGATTCCCACCCCGGCGGCCCCGAAAATCGAGTTCGCCCACGGGCGCTTGCCCAATCGGGCGACCGTCGGGGCTCCGCCGGGCGGCGACCGACCAGGGGAGCCGGGCAAAGCCCGAACTGGGGAGCTCGAAGGGAACCGTCGCGCCGGCCGGCACCACGACGGTTTGCCCCGATGGCGTCGTGACGGACATCGGCGCGTCGAATCGGTTGGTCAGTTCGAGCACCACCGGGCGTCCGAAGAGGAACCATCCGACGCCGGCCCCGGCGAGGACGATCGCCAGACCCAGGAGCAACGCGGGCCGGGGACGCCCCGTGGTCTTCACCGTGGCTGGCGGATCGGGAACGGGCAACGGCACCGGCGGTACCGGCGGCCGTTCGGCTTCGGGCTTAGTGATAACCGGCTCGGCGATCGGCGCCACCGGCCCGGTTTGCCCCGGCGGGAGCGCCGGGCCCGCTTTCAGCGCCTCGACCAAGAGCGCTGCCGTTTGGAACCGGTCGCCCGGCTTCTTGGCGAGGCACTTCGCAATAATGCCGGACAGCCAAAGCGGAACAGCGGCGTTCCGCTCGCTGGCCGCCGGGACCGGGTCGGCCAAGTGGCGACCGACGATTTCTTGGGAGGATTCGCCACCGTACGGCGGCGCCCCGGTCACCATCTGGAAGAGCATGGCGCCGAAGGCGTAGAGATCACTGCGGCCATCGAGCTTCATTTGCCCCAACGCCTGTTCGGGACTCATGTACTGCGGCGTCCCCACGACAAAGCCGGTCTGGGTCAAATGGGATTCGCCGTCGAGCCGCTTGGCGATGCCAAAATCCACCAGCAACGCGCGACCCGACGCGGCGTCGATCATGACGTTATCGGGCTTGACGTCACGGTGGAGGAGCCCCGCTCCGTGGGCGTGACCTAACGCCTCGACGATGGGGATCGCGATGTCGAGCGCCCGGCCGACCTCGAGGGCCCCGAAGGACCGGAGATACCCGCCGAGGGATTGCCCTTCGACGTAGGGCATGACGTAGTAGGTGAGCCCTTGGCCTTCGCCGATGAAATGGATCGGCAGAATATTGGGATGGTTCAGGCTGGCCAGGACCCGGGACTCGTCCTTGAAGCGGTTGAGCATACCTGGGGTCCAGGCAATGTCGGGCCGGAGCACCTTGACCGCGAGGCGCCGGTTGAGTCCGGCATCGAACACTTCGTACACCTCGGCGAAACCACCGCGGCCAACCAAGCCTCGAACCTGATAGCCCAGGCCCAGGGCAGCCGTGAGTTGCGCGGCGAGGTCGTTGGGCGGAGCCCCCGGCGGCCGGGTTGGGATCGTGCCGGGCGCCGGCTTGCCGCAGGCAGGACAAAACGCCGCCTCGGGCTGGAGGGGGGCGGCACAGCCGGGGCACAGGGTGTCGGGCATCGAACCTCGGTGAGCCAAGGGGATTGGGGTGAAAGATACCGAGGGGCTGCTGGAAAGGTGGAGCTATTGCGGTGGTGAGCAACGAGTTGTAACTTGCTTGCCGACCAGCAAGCTATGAGCCTCTCCACCGCAGGACCCCGAGACCGGGAGCGCAACGCCGCCCGATCGCGCGAGTTGATCCTCGACGCGGCTGAGCGGCTGTTCGCTGATCGGGGCTATGCCGCCACCAGCTTGAGCGAGGTCGGCAAGGAGGCTGGGCTCTCGCGGGCCACGCCCGGATACTTTTTCGGCTCCAAAGGGGAGTTGCTCCGGGCGGTCCTGGAGCGGTGTTTCGAGGCGGTCCGCCATGCGGTGCGGATCGGACGCGATCGGGCACTGGCCAGTGGCGAGACCCCCGATGTTATCCTGGCCGGCGCGGTATCCGATTATTTCGACTTCGTAGCCGCTCGGCCGAATTTCGTCCGGCTGATCCAGCGCGAAGCGCTCAGTGGCGGTCGGACCCTCGACGGCCTCCCGCTTTCGCTGGCCACGGGCCAGGAGATGATTTCGGCTCTGACCCAGGAACTCGGGCTTGAGGACGAGGAGCCGGCCGAAGTCACCCACATGCTCTTCAGCCTGATCGCCCTGACCTGGTTTCCGCACATCCAGGGCGAAACGTTGGGCCGGGTGATCGGGTTGGATCCAGCCGCTCCCGACTTCTTTGCCCGGCGGAAACGTCATGTCACCGAATTGTTATCAGGATGGCTCACCGCCCGCCGGAGTGGAGCCAATGCCCGTTAGGCCCTTCATCCAGGAACCACGATCATGACCAGCGTCGCCCAGCCCCCAGCCGACCAACGGACCCCAAGCCCGGCCTCCGGCCGCGCCGCCGAGCAGGCGGCCCGCGACGTGGCCGAGGCCGCCCGGGAAATTGAGTGGAATCCGAGCTTCGTCAAGGAACTCTTCGAGGGAAAGCTCGACCTCCGGTTGATCCACCCGTACCCGGAACCGAAGCCGGAGGACGTCGCCCAAGCCCAACCGTTCCTCGACGCACTCGAACAATTCCTGCTCGAGCATGTGGATGGTGACGCCATCGACCGGGATGGCAAGGTGCCGCCCGACGTCGTCGTGGGCCTCCAGAAGCTCGGCGCCTTCGGGATCAAGATCCCGACCGAGTACGGTGGCAAGGGCCTCAGCCAGCTGATGTACACTCGGGCCGTCGCGATGGCGGCGTCGGTTTGCGGCAACGTGACGGCGCTGCTTTCGGCGAGTCAGTCGATCGGCGTCCCGGTGCCCCTCAAGTTGTTCGGAACCCCCGAGCAGAAGAAGAAATACTTCCCGCTCCTGGCCAAAGGGGCGATCTCAGCTTTTGCCCTGACCGAAAACAACGCCGGATCCGACCCCGCCGGGCTCGCGACGACGGCGAAGCTCAGCGCGGACGGCACCCACTGGATTCTGTCGGGCGAGAAACTCTGGTGCACCAACGGCACCGTGGCCGACCTGATGGTAGTGATGGCGCGAACCGGCCCGAAAGCGATCACGGCGTTCATCGTGGAAGCCAACTGGCCGGGTGTCGAAGTCGTGATGCGGCTGCATTTCATGGGTCTCAGGGCCCTGGAGAACGCCGTGCTCCGGTTTCATGATGTGAAGGTTCCGGTTGAGAACGTGCTCTGGGGCGAGGGCAAAGGCCTCAAGCTGGCATTGATTACGCTCAACACGGGCCGATTGACGCTGCCGGCGAGCTGCGTGACCGGGGCCAAGCGATTGCTGGAGATTTCCCGCAAGTGGGCGGCGGACCGGGTCCAATGGGGTCAGCCGATCGGCAAGCACGACGCGGTGGCGCAGAAGATCGGGCGGATGGCCTCGGAGACCTTCGCGATGGAGGCGGTGAGTGACCTTTGCTCGCTCCTTGCCGACCGGCCTCGGACCGACATTCGGCTCGAAGCCGCCATTGCCAAGATGTGGAACTCCGAGACCGGGTGGCGGATTGCCGACGACACACTCCAGATCAAGGGTGGTCGCGGCTACGAGACCGCCGATTCGCTGAAGAGCCGCGGCGAACGCCCCGACCCCGTCGAGCGGGCGCTCCGGGACTGGCGGATCAACCTGATCTTTGAGGGCTCATCCGAAATCATG
>JAYTTT010000174.1:0-8401 GCA_043744895.1 Gemmatimonadota bacterium
CCCCTGAAAGAAAGGTAGATCAGGGGAGTCGGGCCAGGGCCACCGATCCGTCGTCCGGCATTCGATCCGGCAGGCCCGAGATCGACCGCACCAGCTCCGCGAGCGGCGGCTGGTCGGTCCGGCGCCAGAGTTTGGCCAAGTCCCAGACGTCAACCACCCCGTCGACCGCCAGGACCACGAGATCACCTGGAGCGGCCCGAATCGCCACCGGAGAAGGGACCTTGGGCAGCCCAACCCCAACCGTCCCGGGCACGCTGTTCAGGACCCGCTCCACCGAGCCGGCGACCGCCCCATAGACTCGCCCCACACCGGTGAACTCGATCGTCGACGTAGCAAAATCGAGGCGAGCCAGCCCCAAGGAAACGCCGGGGTTGCCAAGGAGCGCTCGGTGCGCTTCGAGAAACGCCTCGGCAACGCTTTGAGTCGCAATCCGCCGGACGATTGCCTCGGCCCGCCGGGCGGACGCCGCGGCGGCGCGGCCCTGCCCCGCCGCGTCGATCAACGCCACCAACGCCCCCCGCTCGTTCTCGATCACCAGCGCGACGTCGCTCGGCTCCCGTACCCCGGACAGCGGCAGCACCCGAATCAGGTGGTCGAACGGAAGCGGCGTTCCAATCATGCCTCCACTATCGGCACCAACGGCGGAAGCTCAAGGGGCGGAGCGACTCAAGCCATCCGATCCCGGTGCCGATCCACTCTGAGTATCTTGCAACCGACAACCCTTGCTGGCGGCAGGCATGCATATTCTCCTCGTCGACGACGACGACCTGAGTCGTGGAACGATTCACCAGATGTTGGAACGAGCCGGCCATCGGGTCGTCAGCACCGCCACTGGAGCGGACGCGTTGGACCTGTTTCGGGCCGACCGACCGGAGTTCGTGATTACCGATCTGATCATGCCGGACACCGACGGCTTGGAGTTGATTCAGGAGTTGAAGAAGATCGACGGGCAGGTCAGGATCTTGGCAATTTCAGGCGGCGGCAGAGTCAACGCCAACGAGTATTTGACGGTGGCCCGCAAGTTCGGGGCAGCCGGCATCCTGGCCAAGCCGTTTTCCAATCAAGAGCTCAAGGAAGCGATCGCGGCGATCGGGTAGGAAGGGCCCTTCCGACTGACCAACTCCCGAGACAGGACTCGAACCTGTGACCCGCTGATTAACAGTCAGCTGCTCTACCAACTGAGCTACTCGGGATCGACCTCTAAAAGCGCGCGTAAAGTATCTCGCCGACCCGGATCCGGCAACTACGGCGGGACCGCCCAGGTCGCCAAACGCCGGACTTTTCCTCCACCAGGGTCCGAAATAGCCCAGCTCGGACCTACAATCGTAATGGCATGCGCCCCAACGTCTTAGCACTAACTGACAGTGTCCACTATCAGAATACAGACAACAGTTAGCGCTTACACTCATTCCTAGCCCGGCTTAGTGACGTCAGATGTCCGCAGAATCGGTGACAACTATCACACTAAGATGTTCAAAAACAACAACTTATGCATCGATGCAGCACTAGAAAAACGCCGGGGACCCCCTTACTTTTCGGTCCATGAAGCCACTGCTGTTCGGCCACGAGACCATCCAACAGGATCTTCTCAAGGCCAGCCGAACTGGACGCCTTCCCCAAGTACTCCTGATCACCGGAGACCAAGGGGTCGGACGCCAGTCCTTCGGCCGGTGGCTTGCCGCTTTGGCCCTCTGCCAGGCAGCCGAATCGCCGTGCGGTACCTGTCAGGCCTGTCGGCTGGTTTCCAACTTGACCCACCCGGACTTTCATTGGTTCGTCCCGTTGCCCCGCCCGAAAGCCGGCGACCCGGACAAGCAGATGGAGGAGGTCCGCGAGTCGCTGGGCGAGGTGATGGCCGCCCGGCGCGAAACGCCCGTCTATAGCCCCCCCGACGGCATGGCCATGCACGGTGTCGCCACCGCCCGGCTGATTCTCAAAACCGGCGCCCTCACGACCGTGATGGGCGGCCGCCGGGTCTTTTTGATCGGCGATGCCGAACGACTGGTGCCCCAGGAATCAAGCCAGGAGGCCGCCAACGCCCTCCTCAAGTTCCTCGAGGAGCCCCCGGCCAGCGCCCTGATCATTTTGACCACAACCGATCCCAACCGGGTCCTTCCAACCATCCGGTCTCGCGCCGTCCCGATTCGACTCGGCCGACTCGATCCGGCGACCATCGCCGCCGGCGTCGCCCAACTCATGCCGGCGGTGCCGGAGGCCGAGCGCCGGGCCCGGGTCGCGGCCGCCGAGGGATCGTTAGGCCGGGCCCTGAGCGCCACCACGACGGCCAAGACCGACGAACTGGTCGACCAGCTCCTCACGGCGGCTCGCCAGGGCGGCGCCCAGCGATTCGAGCGGGTCATGCGTCAGGGACCCTGGCAGGCCCGGGGCGACTTCACCGAGCTCCTCGACCGGTTGGCTAACACCCTCGGCCGGGCGGTCCGGGTCGCGGCGGGCGGACCGGCAACGTTCATCCCGGAGTCGCTTCGGGCAGTCACCAGCCCGGCCAGGTTCCTGGCCGCCTTGGAGAAGGTCGATGCCGCCCGGGAAGCAGCCCAAGGCAACGTGAATCCCCAACTGTTACTGGCCACCCTTACCGGCGAACTCGCGGAGGCCTTATGGGCATGAGCCATGTCGATGACACCGGACGAGCCCAGATGGTCGACGTCGGCGCCAAGCCAATCACGGCCCGGTCGGCCTCGGCCCGCGGATCGGTCACGATGTCTTCCGAGGCCTTCGATCAGGTCGCGGCCAACGCCGTGGCCAAGGGCGACGTGCTCTCCGTCGCCCGGGTCGCCGGCATCATGGCCGCCAAGCGGACGGCGGAGTTGATTCCGCTCTGTCACCACCTCGGACTCGACGGTATTGACCTCAAACTGGAACTCGATCGAGCCCTGCCCGGCGTCCAGGTGACCGCTACCGCGCGGGTCGAGGCCCGCACCGGGGTCGAAATGGAAGCGATGGTGGCGGTGAGCGTCGCCTGTCTTACGGTGTATGACATGGTCAAAGCGATCGATCGCGCGATGACGATCGGGCCCATTTACCTCGTCGCGAAAAGCGGCGGCCGGAGCGGTGAGTACCGCCGCGACCGGTCAGCGGAGGGAGGAACCGGATGAGCCACCTCAGCAAACGATCCCAACGGGGGCTTCGATCCCTGCTCGGCCGAACCGTCCTGTTGGCGGCGGGCGGGGCCGTCTTCGGGGTCGGGCAAAGCGTCTTCGAGCGGTTGTCGGCCGAACGGGCCAAGCCGCTGGCGAGCGTCGGGGCCAACCTCGAAATCAGCCGCCTGGAAAGCCTGGTGGATGAGCTCAAGGGCCGAGTCGAAGTGACCGATCTCAAGGCCGAGCGTCTGACGGTTATCGCGCAGTACTCGTCGGCCTATCGGATTCCCGCCGATCTGGCCGGACAGATCTACGACGCCGCCGTGGCCGAGGGGCTCCATCCGTCGTTAGGCTATCAACTGGTCAAGGTCGAAAGCGGATTCCGGCGGACGGCCCGTTCCAACCGGAACGCATTGGGCCTGACCCAGGTCCGGCTCGCCACCGCCCGCGACCTCGATGGGACACTCACCGAACGCGACCTGTTGGCCCCGGACACCAATCTCCGGATCGGGTTCCGGGTGTTGCGACGACTCCTGCGGCAGTTCGACAACGACCTCGCATTGGCACTGGCCGCGTACAATCTCGGACCGACCGGGGCCGCCATGGCCCGGGCCGACACGACCGGCGGCGTAACGCCGGCGGGGACAGACTACGCCGGCAAAGTGATGGGCGGCATGAAGAAGCGAGCGTTGATCAAGCCCACGACCTGAGGATCGGCCTACCCGGGAATCGTCAGCCGTTTCCCGGCCTTGAGGTCGGCACCCGATCGAATGCGATTGGCCGTCATCAGGGCCGTGACGGTCACCCGATAGCGGCGCGCCA
Organism: Gemmatimonadota bacterium; assembly: GCA_043744895.1. Classification (GTDB taxonomy): domain Bacteria; phylum Gemmatimonadota; class Gemmatimonadetes; order Gemmatimonadales; family GWC2-71-9; genus SHZU01. Next base: position 3,921 of record JAYTTT010000174.1, read on the forward strand.
GGCTCGCGAGGGTCTCGCCCCGCCGAACGACGTGGACCGTGGAGGACGACTGGGCCCGGGTTCGGCTCGCACCGACCCGAACCCGCTGCCCGACCTTGAGGGTGCTCTTGGCCGAGAGCCCGTTCCACGAGCCCAGCTGCGCCACGGTCACGCCATAGCGCCGAGCCAAACTACCTAACGTTTCGCCCTTGGCCACCCGGTGGGTGCGGCCGGCCGTGACCCGGGCCCGGCGGGTTGCCGTTTCCTGCTGGTCTGCCGCCACCATGCCCCGAACCAACGCCCGTCCCGGCACTCGCAACTGGGCCCCAGGCACCAGGGAAGACGCGGCCCTCAACCCCGGGTTGAAATCGGCCAGGGCCGCCGGCGTGATGCCGTAGCGGCGGCTGATCGACCGAACGGTTTCCTTCCCTTGGACGACATGGATCTGGGCCGGAAGCCGATCAGCCGTCGGAACGGCGGCCAGCGCCTCGGTGATCTGAGGGCCCCGTCCACTCGGAACCCGAACCCAGGCCACCGGCTGATCGGGCGGAGTAATCCCCCGGAGATAGTAGGGATTGAGTCCGGCGATCGTCGCGAAATCGAGCCCACTCACTTTGGCCACGACTTCGAGACTGGTGGGTTCAGTCACTGGGACCGAGTCGATCTCGAACGGTTCCACGGCAGGAATGGGCGGAAATCCGTACTTCTCCGGCTGCTTCGCGATCATCGCGGCGGCGATCAACTTCGGAACGTAGTCCTTGGTTTCCTTCCGGAGGTAGCGGGAATCGGACAGATGGAAGAAGCGATCGTCCCCGGTCAGGTCTTCAGCCAAGTCGATCGCGGTTTCGTCATCCTCGAAATAACCTTCCGTGGCGCCGGCGCCGAGCTTCCGAAGCCCCCGGGCCACCGTACCGCCGCCGCTGTTGTAGGCCGCCGCCGCGAGATAATAGGAGCCGTCGAATCGCTTGGTCAGGTCGGAGAGGAGCCGGGCCGCCGCCGCGGTGGCCTTGAGCGGATCGCGGCGCTCGTCGACCCAGTGGGTCATCTTGAGTCCGTAGTCCCGGGCGGTCATTCGCATGAACTGCCACATCCCGACCGCCTTGCTGCGGCTGACGGCGGTGTTCGAATACCCTGACTCGATCAGCGCAAGGTATTTGAGATCGTTGGGGAGACCGCGGGCGTTCAGCGCCACCTTGATCATCGCGTCATAGACTGGAAGCCGGCTCAACCACACCGTCATCCGTTCGCGGGCCGGGCCCTGGAAGAAGTCGAGGTAGAAACGGACCCTGGCATGCTCGGCATACCGAGCCACGTTGATGTCGAACATCTCGGCCAGATCGGCTCCGGCCTCGATGCCCGCACCGGTAGGGTCGCCGGCCGCCGCAACATCGCGGAGCCGCTCGAGGATCTCCGAGTCCTTCCGATCTTGGAGCGAATCGACGGCCAATCGTTTGAGGAGGCTGTCGGATAGGGCCCTGGCAACTTGGAGGTCGGGAGCCGGCGGCAGCTCATTTTCGGGCGGGGCTCCGGCCGGTCGGGCGGTCGGAGGGCGGGGCTCAGGTACCGCGACGGGCGCCTTCGTCGGGGCACACCCGACGATGCAGCCTGCGGCCACCACCCCGAACCAGCGTATCATGGACACCTTACGATTGAACTCCGCGAACCACCCAGTCCTACCAAGGTAGGAAGAGGTAGTCCGCCGGGGCAACAGGGCCGTTTCTCTGAGATGCCCGGACCGCGCAATATGTTGCGTGCCTAGCGGCGGCCCTCGGTGGACCCGGTCATCAGCCGATTGGTGGCGTTGAGGACGGCCAGGGCAGCCCCCCGGGGCACGTCATCCTGGACCAGGGCCGACCCGACGATTCGGGGGCCGTCGAGCCGACCGTGGGTCGCGAGGGAGGCAATCACCACGGTGGCGTCGAAGGCCCGGACCGCTTTGACGCCCACCAGGTCAAACCCCGCCTCCGGAAAGGCCGTCGCCAAGGCCAGCAGGCAGGCGTGGGCCGCGCAGCGAAGTTCGCCGGCCTGGGATGACAACCCGGTGGCCTCACCGACAAAAGCGGTTTCACCGGGCCAGGCCAGCACCACCCGAGCCCGGCACTCACCCGACGAGAGACGCTCAATCGAGAAGTCGTTGAACCGAAGCCGACCCCTCGTTTCAATCGTCATGACGCTTGGGGGTCGAGGCTCACTTCGAGTTGCCGGGTAAAGTCCTCGGGCGGCACCACGACGTCGACCGTCAGATGATGCTGCCGGCCGGCCTCGTCGATTTCAACCGCGACCACCAAGATCCGGCCGTCGGCGAGCTCGATCTTGAGTTGGCGGAGGTCCGATCGCATGACGCAGTCAGCGATTTCATTGCCCCGCAGCAGCTGGAGCGAGGCGGCCACCCGGCGAAGATCCTGCAGCGGAATTTGAATCATCGCGGTCACCGCCCGGAAAGGTGCTGATTGAGCAGTTCGACCAATTCCCGGTCGGACAACTTCTCGGCCTGAGAATAACAGGAGGCCTTCGACGACGACTGCATGGACTCGACCGGGGCCCAGAACCGACGGGGCGTGGGACCGGACGACCGGAACGAAAGGACCAAGCCCCACTGATCGGAGTTGGCCCGGCGTTCGGCGGCCACCGAGATGTTCCAGGTGTCGTCACCAACCTCGAGCACGCGCCAGGTCACGGGGAACCTCCCTCAATCACCGCGGGTCAACGCCCGGAACCGCCGCATGATATCCTGGGTGATCGGCCCCGGCTTGCCGGTTCCGATCGGCCTCCCATCGAGCATCTGGACCGGCGGGATCTCAGCCCCGGTGCCGCAGAGAAACATCTCGTCGGCGGTGTAGAGATCGTACCGGTTGAGCATCTCCTCGCGCGCATCGAGGCCGGCCGCCTGGGCCAGTTTGAAGACCAGATTGCGGGTCACCCCCATCAGGATGCCGGCGTGGGCCGGCGGGGTTTTCAGCACCCCATCCTTCACGATCCAGATGTTCATGCCGGTCGCCTCGCAGACATGGCCACTGGAGTCGAGCATCACGGCATCGTCGGCGCCTGCGGTATTGGCCTCATGTTTGGCCAAGACGTGCGGCAGGTAGTTCAAGGACTTGATCCGGGGGCAGAGGGCTTCACGATGGGGGATCGGGGTGCCCGCCGTCACCATGGTGAGCCCATTCAGATAGCGGTCGGGTGCCCACATCTTGATCGAATCGACGATGATGATGACGGTGGGTTGGCGGCACTTCTTCGGATCGATCCCCATGTCGCCGTCGCCGCGGGTGACCAGGGGACGGATGTAGGCGTCCGTGAGCCCCGACCGCACCACCCCCGCTTCGATCAGCGCGGCCATGTCGGCGGCCGGCATCGGAATGGTCAGCGCGATCGCCCGGGCCGAGTCATAGAGGCGATCGAGGTGGGCCTTCAGTTCGAAGGCTCGGCCATGGTACGCCCGGATCCCTTCGAAAACCCCATCACCATAGAGGAGGCCATGATCGAACACCGAGATCTTGGCGGTCGCTCGATCACCCCAAACGCCGTCAATCCAAACAATGGCCATCGAGGTGCCTCGTGGTATGGTGGAAGCTCGTCCAGCGCGGTGACCGATAATAACCAGACCGGGAGTCTACCGCACCGACTCGACCGGCTCGACGACGAGATGCTCGCGTTTGACGATGAGGTGATGGAGGTTGAGCCAATTGAGGGCCCGATCGCGAGTCGTCATTCTGGTTTCGACCGGATCGAACGGAAACCCAAAGTACCGGAGGCCATCGAGGGTATAGCTCCACATGGCGTTGGTTGGCTCGGGGGCGCCGTGCGTCTCCGCGCCCACCGCGGTCCAGGCAATTGAGCGATTGCACCAGCTGACGGTGTGCCGCGCGACGGTCTTTTCCATAATCCGGGAACCTTTCTCAAGTCTCCCTAACTCCTGCCATCCGGCAGGGTCTGCCGGGCCAGGCCCATATTGGCAATCGGCGGGCCACGCCTTACCCGAGCCTGATTCCGCCGCTAACCTTGAGCCATGCTAATACTGCTGGTACGTCATGCTGCGGCGGCCGAACGCGACGAGGCCCGGTTCCCCCTCGACTCGGAGCGCCCGCTGGTCGCCAAGGGCAAGAAAACGCAGGAACGAATTTCCCGCCGGCTCGCCCGGCTCGGCTACGTCCCCTCGGTCGTCTTTTCGAGCCCATGGAAACGGGCTTGGCAGTCGGCGGGGATCCTGGCCCGCGAAACCGGCGTCGGCAAGAAACGCCGAGTGGCCTGCCCCGCCCTCGCGGCCGACACGAACCTCGCCGCCATCGCCGAAGCCGTAGGACCGAGAACCGCCGAGGAGGTCGTCGCCTTGGTCGGCCATGAGCCGTGGATGAGCGAACTGGCGTCGATCCTCCTGACCGGATCGGCCAGCCGACTCGCGGTCCAGTTCGACAAAAGCGGGGTCATGGGCATCGAAGCACCGGCCATCGGGCCGGCCGCGGGTCGTTTGGTGTTTTTCTCGGCACTCGGCGCTCGGCGCT
>JAYTTT010000175.1:0-2174 GCA_043744895.1 Gemmatimonadota bacterium
AGCCTGCAACAGGCGGTGCTCCGCTCGCCGAGTGACGACCGGCAGGTCGGCGGGGATCACCTTGGCAATCTGACGGGCCTCTTCCTGTCGGCCCGCGCGCCGAAGCGTGAACAGGAGCCAGAGCGAGGCGGCGGCAATGCCGTCCGCGTCATCGGCGGACTGGGCGGCGGCCACCAGAGCGGGATAGGCCCGGCGATAGTCGCCCCGGATGTAGTGGGTAATCCCCAGCAAGAGTTGACTGCTGTGGAGCACCCGGGCTCCTTGCAACTGGCCATCGGCGCCTTCCACGAACTCCTTGGCGGCCGGTTCGAGTTGGGCGCGCTTGACCGCGCGGCCGAGATCACCAGCCGCGAGGTCGGGCTCCCGAACCAGGAGAAGCAATTCGCCCCGGCGCCGGTAGAGGCGAGCGTCGGTCGGAACCGCCTCGATGGCCTTGCTGTAGACATCGATCGCCTCCCGAAGCCGGCCCATCGCGGCCGTGCGCCGGCCCAGGAGAAGCTGGGTGTTGAGGTCATCCCGTCGGGCCCCGGCCCGACGCTTGGCGTCGGCCAATTGGCTGACGCGGGTTTGACCCTCCGCCGCCGAGAGGCTGACCGACCAGAGGGTGTCTCCTAAGAATGAAACGGCCTCGGCGCCTAACGGTGGCGGCACGAGCCGGAGGGTCGGCGGGCCGCAGCCAGCCGCCAGGAGGATGCCCACCACCGACAGGCCCGCCGGACTCAAGGGCATCCGTTGCCGTCGCCCAACCCCGAGGCTCGGCTGAACTCGGCCCCTCGGTTCCAAGTCGGACGAGTCGGTGCCCTGGCCACGGCCGAGGTGACGTCCCGAGTGAACTCGGCCAACTGGACCACGCCGGCGAGATCGACGACGACCCGATCGTACTCGTCGCTCGGCCGGTGGTAGTGGTGGTCCATGTAATCCTTGGCGCGCCCGTCGGTCCAGCCTCGGGGCCGGCCGACGTCGTCGGTGCCGAGCGCGAGGTAGAGCGCCGGCACGCCGATCCGCGCAAAGGGGAAGTTGTCGGCCCGCAGAAAGAACCCTTCGGCCGGGAACGGGTCGACGCTGACGGCCAGCCGGTGCCGCCTCGCCACGGTCGCGACGGTCGCCCCGAGCGAGCTCAGTTCGATGCCGAGCGGGGCCACGTCGCGCTTCTTCCCGAACAACTCCAGGCCATCATCCAGGTTGAGATTCGCCACCATCCGGTCGGCCGGCAGTGGCCCCCGGCAGGCGAACGCTTCGGCACCAAGCAGTCCCCACTCCTCCGCCGTGGTGAACAGGAACGAGAGACTCCGGGGCTCGGGCGCCGCGGAGAACACTCGAGCCAACGCGAGGAGGGATGTGACGCCGGAGCCGTCGTCCATCGCGCCATTGGCGATCGAGTCACCGGCAACCGGCGGGACGATCCCGTAAGCGTCCCAGTGCGCGCTCAGCACGACATGTTCATCCCGCAATCCGGCGACCGTGCCCGGGACCACTCCGACCACGTTGTGGGTGACGACGCGGCGGGGCCGGGTCCGGAATCTGACGTCGAGGCGAGCCCCAAGCGAAATCGACCGAAAGCCTGGTTGACCCGCCGCCGCCAGCACGGCGGCAAGCGTGCCGGCCCCGGGCGGCAGGAGCGACGCGAACGCGGAATCCGTGAGGTTCCCCGCGAACACCAAGCCGGGCCGGGCTGCCCCCGCCTCCAGCCGCCGGCTACCAGTCACCGGACTTGAGGAGAGGGTTCCGGCCGGCCTCAGCCACAATACCGCGACCGCGCCGCGTCGTCCCATGACCTCCTGACGATCCCGGGCCCACGAGTAGCGGGATGCCCGCCGGCCATTGAACAGGGTCGTGTCGCCCGCCGGAGCGGGCTCGCCGAGCAGCGCCACGGCGATCTTCCCGCGGAGATCGAGGCCGTCGAGCGGTGATCCGTGAGCGCGCCGGCTGGGCCAATCCCGGCGCAGTCGCCCACGCGGTGATCGCGATGCCGATGAGGGCCCGACGGAGGCCGTTGATAATCACGATCGCTTCCCTTCGCGGCGGCTATTCCAGATGCTCGGCGGCCCAGGTGTTGATGTAGTCGATCAAATCAGCCAAGGGGGTGCCGGGGCCGAACAACCGGCCGACGCCCTGCCGGGCCAGGTTCTCGATGTCTTCCGGCGGAATGATCCCGCCGCCGGTGAGGAGGATGT
>JAYTTT010000176.1:0-2173 GCA_043744895.1 Gemmatimonadota bacterium
ACAGGAAGAACCAGCCCGCCCCGGCGATCAGGGTCCGGTGGGACGCGCTGTAAACCACCCCCTCATAGCTCGTGTTGAATTGGCTCACCGTGTTCCCCATCACGTCATCGATCTCTTCCGGGAACCAGATCAGCAGCAGGCAACCGCCCAACACCCCGTAGAGCGCCGCCATCTGGCTCAAGAGATATGGCCCGCTGACGAACGTCCCGACGACATAGGCCGCGCAGATCAGGGCGCTCAGGATCCGGCCGACCGGGAGAGGTGGCGGACCGGAGGCACGACTGGGTGGCGACGGTGCCTCAGCGGTCTCGGGCAGCTTCCCCGCGCCGGCTTCCTCCACTTGGTCGAGGCCTGCGAAATCTGGGGAGAACATATCCAGCGACTCCTGCCGCCGCGCCCAAGAGAGCACGCACCAGCCCGCCAGCGCCGGCAGGACCGACGCCAGCCAATGCCCCGCCATCGTCCTCCTGAACTCCTCCGTCCCGGTCGCGCGCGTGACCGTCCTCGGGGGCGACACCCGGTCCGTCCGGACCAGCGTCTCGCCTCGGACCTGATCGCGGGCGCATTGGGCGAAGAGCAGAAGGCTGCCGAGGAGCGACAGCAGGCCAAGGAAGCCAAGCAAGCGTGTCATAGGTGAACACTCTGGACCGACCCAAAACAAAACATCGACGTTCGCTCATCGGTGCCCGCGACTGTTGCCCAAACACCGCTTCGTTCTCCGCAACGCTCTTCCGACACTTGTGCCTACTGACGCCGTCTCGCGGACTCCGCTTGGACCAGCCCCACTAGCTCTTGGCCAGACCAGCATATCGCGCGGCTTCGGCCCGGGGGATAATGAGGTCATCCCTTCCTGACCTGGTCAAGCCGTGCCTCTTTAGCGACCGGGTCCGCAATCGTCACTGCCATCCCATGCCCCTGATTGTCGGCGCAGGTTCATTCTTCGCGGTGGGCCTGCCGCCGTTGCTCGGGTCTTGGACCACTGAAAGCCATCCGACAGCAGGTGTAGCCGGAAAGGGCGTCGGCGGTGGCGGTTGGCCCCAATCCAAACAAACATGACCGATCACGCGTCCTTTCGGGTAATCGATCGCCCAAGACCAACCGAATCACGAACCGATATCCCGAGATTCATTGCGATGATGCAAACCGCAAAAGCCTGAAACCATGTGACCATGTGGCCCGGGAAGGCCGTATTCCATAATACCCATGCCAGACAGGCATTCCCCGCGGCGGAGAACACCATCAGAAACCGAGATACGATCGATTCCCATATGCTTTTGAATATCCGTTTTATCATAGATGTATGCCCTGTTGCCGGACCTCGCCGCTGTTCGCCTCCTCCGTCCCGGTCGCGCGGGCGACCGTCCTCGGGGGCGACACCCGGTCCGTGCCGACCAGCGTCTGACCCCGGACCTGGTCACGGGCGCATTGGGCGAAGAGCAGGAGGCTGCCGAGGAGCGACAGCAGACCAAGGAAGCTGAGCAAGCGAGTCATAGGTGAACCTTCACAAGATCTGGCCCGGACCCCAAGTCCGCCCGCGATGAGAAGAGGCTGACGCAGGCGACGAGGCGACAAGGTTACGAGTCTCCTGCTCAACGGGCGGGTCAGCGGGGGCAATCTCAAGAACCCGTAGCCGCCGACGTGAGTCGGCGCACTTCGGCGTCGCTCAGTTACACGGCCCCAAGACCGTGTAGTGCGGTCCGTCATCGAGGGCGGAGCCTGAGTTTGAGGAGTGAGGGATGTTGACCGTGAACGAACCGGTCGTGGTGTTGCCGCTGGCATCGGTGACCGCGAGCCAGAGGGTGTAGATACGGCCGTTCCCGTTCCCGTTCCGTTCGCGGCGGACCTGCACCGAGCGGCAGTCCGGCGCGATGAGGATGTCGTTGACGGTGTTCCCGCTGCCCGGCGCGTTCTCGGCCTCATCGCTTGTCGCGGAGCGGATCACCACGTCGCCCACGCCCAAGGCGGGGTCGCAGCCGGCCGCGACGCTGCTCACCATATCGGCCACCGTGAGGGTCAGGTAGCCGTGGTTGGGTGCGGCGGTGACCGTGAGCGCGGGGTTGAGCGTGACCACCGGAGGAGTCGCGCAGGGGCCGAGCTTCGCCACGAAGATCTCTTGAGGCGTCGGGATTCCCGGCGCGCTCAGCGGCGGCAACAGGCCGAACGTGGCGACGCC
>JAYTTT010000177.1:0-2173 GCA_043744895.1 Gemmatimonadota bacterium
CCACCGCCGGTGTAGAAAAAGGTCCCGGGTGCCTTCTCGAGAAACGCCGAAAAATCCTCACCGCCCATGTTGGGTGGCAACGTCTCGACCCGCGCCTCGCCAAACAGCCGGCGGGCCACGGCCGCCACTCGGGCGGTTACGACCGGGTCATTGACGACCGGCCGATAGCCATCCTGCCAGGCGAACTCATAGTCGGCGCCGTGGGCTTCGGTAATGCCTTTGACGATCCGTTCCATATCCTTTGGGATCTGAGCCCGGAGCGCCTTGTCGAACGTGCGGACCGTCCCCACGAGCTTCGCCTCCTCCGGAATCACGTTGTGAGTCGTGCCGGCATGGAATTGGGTCACGCTCAGCACCACCGGCTCGATCGGATCGACGACCCGGGACACGATCGTCTGGAACGCCATCACGATCTGGGCCGCGACCGGAATCGGATCGATGGTCTCGTTCGGCTTGGCGGCATGGCCCCCTTTGCCTCGAACCGTCACGAAGAAGGTGTCCGGGGCCGCCATCATCGGGCCCTCCTTGACCCCGATCTGGCCGTGCGCAAGGGTAGCCCAGATATGCTGCCCGATGATCACGTCGACCCCGTCCATGACGCCGGCATCGACCATCGACTGGGCCCCGCCCGGCAGCACCTCTTCAGCGTGTTGGAACAGGAACCGAAGCTCGCCGTTCAGCTCGTTGCGCCGTCCGGTCAGAATTTTGGCCACGCCGAGGAGCACGGCGGTATGGCCGTCGTGACCGCAGGCGTGCATGACGCCGGGTGCCGTTGAAACGAAGTCATGGGAATTCTCCTCATGAATCGGGAGGGCATCCATATCGGCGCGGAAGGCCAGGGTCGGCCCGGGACGACCGGTCAGCAACCGCGCCATCACGCTGGTCGCGGTCGGGCGCGAGACGTGGAGCCCTCCAAACGAGCGAAGCGCCTCTTCGATGAACCGCGACGTTTCAGTCTCGTGAAACGAGAGTTCCGGGTGGCGGTGGAGATGGCGACGCCAGGCGATCACCTGATCGCGCAGGGCATCGGCCACGGAGTCAAGCGTAGATGCGGACATGGTTTGCCTCTGGTTTGTGGACCGACCCAAGGGTAGCCCGGGATCTCTTCGCGCGCCACCGTCGAGCCGGCCGCAACGCTTTGAATGGCCGCGGGGTCTAACGGCGGGTCGATTCCAGCAGCGCTTGGAGCATCGCATCATGGTTCGAAGTCATTTGGCGACCGGCCTCGTCGCCATGCTCTCCCTCGCCGGGTTTCGCGAGTCATCCGCCCAATCCAGCGGCGCGGAGCCGGCCACCTCCGCCACCCCGGCACCCGCCGCGGTCGCGCGAGCGGCCCGGGTGACCGTCACGCCGAAGATCGACGGGCTCTTGAACGACCCGGTGTGGCAAACCGCCCAGCCAATCAGCGGGTTTGTCCAACGCGACCCCGACGAAGGCCGGCCGGGCACCGAAGCGACCGAGGTCCGGATCCTGTATTCCAACGATGCGCTCTGGATCGCGGTGCGTGCCACCGATTCCAAGGCCGCCAGCATTGTCGCCATCCTCGCGCGGCGCGACGAGACTTCGCCGTCCGATGAGGTGACCGTGATGATCGACTCGTACCGAGACCGGCGAACCGGCTTCGCGTTTTCCGTGAACGCGGCGGGGGTCAAGCGGGACGCCTTTCTCTACGAGGACACCAACCGGGACGATCGCTGGGATGCGGTCTGGGACGCGAAGACCAGCGTCGATTCGGCCGGTTGGTCGGCCGAGTTCAGGATTCCCTTCAGCCAAATCCGGTTCTCGGCTGCCGTGAACCAGACCTTCGGGTTCAACGTGTCACGCCGAATTTCCCGAAATAACGAAACCCAGTTCTGGCAACTGATCCCCCGGCAGTCATCGGGCTTCGTCTCCCTGTTCGGCGAGCTGACGAACCTCGACGGCATCAAGCCACCGCGCCGGTTCGAGTTGCTCCCCTACACCGCCGCCACCAATCACTCGCAGGCGGCCACCCCTGGCAATCCGTTCGCGCCGGGTATTGCCCGTCGCGCCGCCTTCGGTGGCGACGTGAAGCTCGGGCTCAACTCCGCGCTGACCCTTACGGCCACGGTGAATCCCGACTTCGGCCAAGTCGAGGCCGACCCCGCGGTGGTCAACCTCTCGGCCTTCGAGTCGTTTTTTTCCGAACGGCGTC
>JAYTTT010000178.1:0-8382 GCA_043744895.1 Gemmatimonadota bacterium
TCCCGCTAACGAGTCGCGCTACCCGGAGCCGGTCCAGGTGGCGGAGGCGGTGGAGCATGCACTGTTCGACGCCCGGCCGAGGCCCCGTTACTTGGTGGCGCCGTCGGCGGGTCAGACGCAAGCCGCGGTGCGCCGGGCGGTCGAGAAGGTGGTCGAGCTCAACCAAGGGTCGCGGCACACCCTCGATCGGGCGGGTTTGATCGCGTTGCTCGACTCGGCTCTCGCCCGCTGACCGGCCAGGCGTCAGTGCTTGTGACGAATGAGCAGCTCGTCCAGCGCGGCGCGGTCAAGCCACGTTCCCCGGACCATGACCCCTGAGGGCCGGCGCAGCACCTCGAGATCAAGGGTCAGATCAGCATCGAGCAAGACGAGGTCGGCGCGGGCGCCGGCGCGGAGGGTTCCGAACTCTTCCAGGCCGCCCACGAACTCCGCGGCGTCGTGGGTCGCGATTCGGAGCAGCTCGGCTCCCGAATACCCAGCCTCGCGCAAAACCTCGAGCTCGTCGACGAGCGAGAACCCCGGTACCATGCCGGGATTGGGGGTGTCGGTGCCGGCGAGGATCCGAATTCTCGACCGCCGGAGTTCGGTGACGAACCGGCGCATCCAACCGAAATAGCGCTGCTGGCGCGCCTGGGTGGCACTGTCTGGAACGCCGCCGGTCCGCCGCGAGCGCCACCACGCCAGGGTCCCTTGATCCTCGTACGAGGTAGCCGGCCGCCCGAAGAGCGAATCGGCCCAGGCCGTTGTCGGCATCGAGAGAAACTTGATCACCGCGAGGGTGGGTTCGACCCAGGTGCCGGGAAACCTCGCCAGGGTGGCGACCATCGGCCCGATCGCGGCGGTGTCAGGCGGATGTCCCGCCAGGTCGCCGAATTGCTCCGCATGCTCGATGGAACGGGAGCCGGACGCAAGCATGGCATCGAGCCCGACGTCGCGCGCGATATGCCCCACGACCGGGATATCCCGCGAGCGAGCTTCGACGACGAGCGCCCGGTAGGTGTCGGCCGAGAGTCCGCTGTACGCTTTGATGAAGTCGTAACCGGCCTCGGCGGCGGCCCGCACCGCGGCGGTGGCGTCCTCAGGGTTGGCCAGGAGGACGTGCCGGTAGCGTTGCGCGATGCCCGACATCATCGTACTCGCGACGTACAGCGTCGGACCGAGGGTCCTGCCTTGGGCCACCTCCTGACGCAAGGCCAGGTGATCGGGGGAGCCATTCATCTCGCGTACCGTCGTCACCCCGTTCGCCAGGAAGAGCGGAATGTCCTCACGCGACATATGGACGTGCATGTCGGCGAGACCGGGGAGCATGAATCGGCCTCGTCCGTCGATCCGAGTGGCCCCGGGAACCAATGGGGCCTTCGCCTGCGGACCGGAGTAGCTGATCCGCCCGTCGGTGACGACCACCGCCTGATGGATGCGGACGGCGCCGGAGTCGGTATCGACGAGACTCACGTCGTCGAACACCACCGGGGTCGCTGACCCGGCGGGTCGCGGCAACGGGAGTTGGAGGACGAGGCAGAGCACCGCGACCGCAACGGTAGCGCGGGTCATCGCCGCACCGGGGCCGTGGTGGTCTCCGCGAGCAGCTGATCGCCGAACCGAAGTGCCAGCGGGAGGACGCGGGCGTAAAGACGCTTGGTCAGGCGCCGGGCCCGTTCTCCCGGCCAATCCCGAGGGAGCAGGCGCAAGGGAAGGCCCGGGTCATCCCAAGCGATGTCGAGATAGGCGAAGACCACCGCGAAGCGCATGGCGAAGGCATCGGGCGGACTGAGGCGTTGGTTGCTCCGGGCCACGTCGTCGAACTCGCGGACAAAGGCCCGATATCCCAGGCTGAGACGTTCGAGCGGCCAGATCCGCCGGACGAACGCCAGGTCGTCCTCCTCGCTCTGGCGGTCGCCGCGGAACACCAGTAACCGGTCGGCCATTCCCAGGTCGCCGACGGCTTTGCGCAGGCGCTCGGCGCTGTCGGTGGGATGAAGGAACAGGCCGGGTGCGAGCGCGCCGTAGCCGTTGACGTGCAAAATCGACCGGACCCGTTCCCGCTCGATTCGCTCGTCGCCTTCGAAACGGATCTGGACGACCGTCCACCGCCCGTCCCAGTGGCTCGGTTGGGAAAAAATCTTGTCGGTGCCGGCGTGAACCTCAGCTTCGGCAAACGCCGAAAGGCGGTAGTGGTTCGTGCGCCCAACCCGGCGGACGGTGAGCTCCTGATCGTTGGCCATTCGCAGCAGGGTTTGCCGGATCGTCGCCTCCTCGTGGCCGACCGCGGACAGCGCCCGCACCAGCCAGGTGCCGGGAAGTTCTCCACCCCGGCGGGAGCCGAAGAAACTGAAGGCGGAGTACACCGCATAGCTGACCGGCGCATTGGCAATATACGACAAACTCGTGTGCCGCATCACTGAAATGTATAGTATTAATTATCCGCGTCAAGGCGGGGGCGGAGGCCGGTGATTGGCGTCCCGCACGGCTCAGGTGATTGCCCGGCGCCTTCCCAGAAGCAGTTCCTTGGCGTCTCCGTTTACCTTGAAACTGGCCCAGAGGAGATACGGGGCGAGCAAGGCGATTCCGCCGAAGAGGCCGAGGACACCGAGAGCAAGGCCGCCGGGCGAGAAATGATGGCGCCAGGCGAGCCACACGGCGGACAGGGTCAGAAAGCCCGTGAAGTCGAGGTTGAACTGCCCGGCCCACGTCATGGCCGCCATGTCGCCGAAGAAGATCGGGAACAGGTTCCAGCCGTGATTGATGCCGACGACAGCCGTGTAACCAAGGACGGTAACGGCGATCACGATCAGCAGCAGTCGAAAAGCGCTCATGGGATTCCTCCTCGCTTGAAGATCACCTTCAGGATCATGGCGTGGATACCCTTGGTTCCATCCGGCAGGTAGGCGTCGTCGCGTGAGAGCCCCTTCGTCTCGACCAGAAAATCCAGCTACCTGGTCGAGGGAGGCGGGAACCGGATGCTACCGTCGCACCGCCGGTTCCACAATGCCAGCCGGGGATCGCTCGCGTCTCGACGTATATTTCCGCCGCCCCGATCCACGACCCGGATACCAACGCCAACTCCCAATCAGGAGCCGCACGATGCGACCATTCCCGACCCGTTCCGCGGCCGCGTTCGCCGGCTTGCTGCTGGCCATCGCCCCGACCGCGAGGTCGCAGTCCCTGGCCGTCACCGGCGGCACGATCATCGACGCGACCGGCCGCGCGCCGATCGTGGACGGCGTGGTGGTCATCAACGACGGGCGGATCACGGCCGTGGGCGCGGCCCGCGAGGTTGCCATTCCCGCCGGCACCACCCGAATCGACGCCACGGGCAAGTATCTCATTCCCGGGTTGATGGATGCCAATCTCCATCTCTATCTCAACATTGATCTCGAGAGTCAAATCCGGTTTGAGGGCCGCTACCATGAGATCGTGCTCGAGGGCGCCCAGATCGCTCTGAAGAACGGACTCACCACGGTCTTCGATACCTGGGGACCGCTCGCCGCCCTGATCAAGATCCGGGACCAGATCAACGCCGGCCAGGCCCAGGGCAGCCGGATCTACCTGGCCGGCAACATCCTCGGCTTCAGCGGGCCACTCGGCCCCGATTTTCTCGGCGCCGCGGCGGCCCACGTCAGCAAGGCCTTCGCCAAGCGGACCAACGAGACCTGGGAGCAGGGCACCGGCCGGGAGCTGCTCTGGATGCCACCCGACTCGCTCCGGGCGGCAATCCGCAAGTACGCGGGGCTCGGCGTCGACTTCCTCAAGTTCGGGTCAAGCGGCCACGTGGAAATGAGCTTCATCTCGTTTTCCGAGCGGGCCCAGAAGGTGATCGTCGAGGAAGGGCATCGGGCGGGCAAGACGGTGCAGGCGCATGTGACGTCGCCCGAGAGTATGGACATGGCGATCGAGGCCGGGGTCGACATCCTCACCCACGGCGACATCTCCGGGCCGGTCTATCCGATCCCCGCGGAGACGATCAGGAAGATGGTGGAGCGGGGCATTGCCGCCTCAACGCTGACCCTCTCGCGCCGCCACCTCGAGGCCGAACTCAAACAGGTCCCCCCGTCGCTCCTCGCGCCCTACTTGAAAATCGCGGCAGAAAATATCCGGAACATGGTCAAGGCAGGGGTTCGGATCCTGGTTTCGACCGACGCCGGTATCGAGAATCCGGTGCTGCTGGCCGAGTCGGCCACCCGCGCCGCCGACACGGTGGACGCGCGGGTCAAGCTGGGCGAGGGGCACTTCAATGCCATGGTGGGGCTCGAGGAGGCGGGGATGGCGCCGATGGAGATCCTCAAAGCGGCCACCAGCAACATTGCCCGGGCGTACAAGTTGGATCGGGACATCGGCACGCTGGAGGCTGGCAAACGCGCCGATCTGGTGATCCTCGACGCCAATCCGCTCGAGAGTGCGAAGAACTACCGCCGGATCCGGTCGGTCATCAAGGACGGGAAGCTGGTTGATCTGGCGTCGCTGCCGGTGGCGCCGGTCATCAGTGCCCTGAAGGCGGTCCCAGCCCGTTAGCCGCGCAGTGCCGTCAGCGGATCGACTCGACTCGCCCGGGTTGCGGGCCCGAACGCGGCCGCGAGGGCCACGGCGCCTAACAAGATCGGCACCGCCACCAGGATGACCGGATCGGTCCCGGCGGTCTGATAGAGCAGGCCGGTCATCAGCCTGGTGAGCACCAGCGCCCCGGCGAGGCCGAGGACGACGCCGGCACCGGTCAGCCTCAGGCCTCGCCTAACCAACATCGCCACGACGTCACGCGGTTCGGCCCCGAGCGTGATCCGGATCCCGATCTCGCGGGTGCGCGCCACCACGGCAAATGACAGCACCCCGTAGAGTCCGATCATCGCGAGTCCCAGAGCCGCGACGGCGAAGGCCCCGAGGAGCCAGGCAGTGAACCGCGGGCCGGTAGTGGCGTTGGCCCGGCTGGTGGTCATCGGCCTCACGGCCGGCACCGGCAGGTTCGGATCCTCGGCCCAGATGGTGCGACGAACGTCCGCCGCGATGGTGGGCATTTCCCGGTCGCCGCGGATCACCAGGGTCATGGCCGGCCAGACCATCTGACGGGTGGTGAGGAACAGGATCGGCGGCACCTCAGTGGTGAGGCTGACGTCTCGGATGTCACTGACGAGGCCGATCACCGTGCGCGGCTTGCCATCCGTTCCGCCCCAGAACAGGCGCTTCCCGATCGGATCCTGGCCGGGCCAGGCCCTGGCGGCCAGCGTCTGCGAGACGATCGTCACCGGCCCGCCCTCGAAGGTGTCCTCGGCGGCAAAGTCGCGGCCCTTCATGACCCGCACGCCGGCCGACTCGAAGTATCCGGGCGAGACGACCCGCCAGGCGGCTTGGAGGAAATCGCCGGTTGGATAGTCGGCGGCCCGGTCCTCGGGGGTGACCCCATTCACGAGGTTCTGGCCCTGATACGGGTCGACGATCGTGGCGCCGGCCGAGCGGACGCCTGGGATGGTCGCGAGCCGGCCGGTGACGACGTTGTAGAAGCGGGCGAGTTGCCATTCCTCAGGATACTGGGTGGTCGGGAGCTGGAGCGGCACGGTCCAGACATGCTCCACCGCCAGGCCCGCATCGACGTTCTGGATCCGGATCAGGCTTCGGACCATGAGCCCGCCGCCGACGAGCAGCAGTACGGCCAGGGCGACCTGTCCCACCACCAGCACATCCCGAACGCCATGCCGGCCGCCGGTGCTGCCGGTCCGGCCCGCCTGCTTGAGGACGGAGTGGATGTCGGAATTCGACGCCTGAAGGGCGGGGAGCAGCCCCACCATCAGGCTGGCTGCCACGGCCATGCCCAGCGCGAAGGCAAGCACCCGGCCGTCCACCGCCACGGTGTCGAGCCGCGGCACCAAGCCGGCCGGGAGGGCGCGGAGCAGGCTCACCGCCCAGACGGTCAGTGCGAGTCCGGCCAGCGCCCCCAACAGGGCCAGGACCGCGCTTTCAGTGAGGAGCTGGCGGAGGAGCCGGCTCCGGCCGGCGCCTAACGCCAGCCGGACGCTTAGGTCGGTTTGCCGGGCGGTGGCACGGGCCAGCAGCAGATTGGCGACGTTGGTGCAGGCCATCAGGAGCAATACTCCGACCGCCGCCAGCAACAGGAGGCCCGACTGGCGGATCGGCGTTTCGACCAGCCAGCGGTCGAGCCCCGAGACCCGGACGCTCCAGCCGGTGTTCCCTGGGTACGTCACGCCGTTCTCGGCCGCCACCCGCGCCAGATCATCCTGGGCCTGGGCCGCGGTGGCGCCCGGACGCAGCTTGCCGATCATCCCGAGCCAGTGATCGCCACGGTCGGCGGCGGGGCTGGGCGCGATCGGCACCCAGAGGTCGGCCGGTTGGAAACGGAAGGCGGCCGGCATGACGCCGATCACCGTGAACGACTCGGCCTTGAGCGTGATGGCCCGACCGACGACCGACGAATCAGCACCGAAGGCCCGCTGCCAGAGGGCGTGCGAGAGCACGGCGACCCGGGCCCCACCGGGCCGATCCTCCTCAGCGGAGGAGGTGCGGCCAAGGATCGGGGAGGCGCCCAGCACCGGGAAAAAGGAGCGCGTGACGGCCACGGCCACCAGTCTCTGGGGCTCGCCGTTGCCGGTCAGGCTCAGGTTGTCCACCCGATAGGCCGCGAGGTCGGCCAGGGTCCGGTTGCGGGCGCGGAAGTCGAGAAAATTCGGCTCGGAGGTGCTGAAGTCGGCGTGTTCCGGGTTGGTCTCCCAGGCGTGAATCAGCCGGTCCGCCTCCGGGAAGGGCGGCGGGGCGAGGACGACCGCGTTCACCACACTGAAGATGACCGTTGCCGCGCCGATGCCGAGGCCTAACGTGGCGATCGCGACGGCGGCAAAGCCGGGCGCACGCCGGATGTCGCGGACGGCGTGTCGCAGGTCCTGAGCCAGCGCGGCGAGCCAGGGCAGGCCGCGGCGCGAGCGGAGGTCTTCTTTGACGCTTTCCACCCCGCCGAACGTGATCCGGGCCATCCGCCGGGCTTCGGCGGGGCTCATGCCGGCCCGGATGTACTTCTCGGTCTCCATCTGGAGATGAAAGGCCAGTTCCTCGGACATCTCGCCGTCGGCGGCGGACGGCCGGAGGGCGGCGCGCAGTCGCTTTCCCAGTCCCGTGATCAGGCCCATGGTTCGTGGTCTCTCCCGCTCAGACGGGGCTCAGGATCAATTCGACCGCCTGCACGTAGCGCCGCCAGCTCTCGGTTTCGGCGGCAAGGGCACGGCGTCCGGCGGCGGTCAGGTGGTAGTACTTGGCGCGGCGGTTCTGCTCGGTCGCCCGCCATTCGCTGTCGATCCAGCCCTTCTGCTCGAGGCGCTGAAGGGCGGGGTAGAGCGAGCCCTGGCCGATCTGGAGCGCCTCGGCGGACTGCTGCTCGATCCGCTGGGCGATGGCCCACCCGTGTTCGGGGGCGGGCGCGAGCGACTTGAGGATCAGGAGATCGAGAGTGCCGCGGAGAACGTCGTTGGTTGGTGGCTGGCGCACGGGCCGTCCCTGGTGTCGGATTCCGACACCAGGTTACGGCTCTTGTTGTCGAAAGTCAACAACAGCAGCGTTTCGGGTCTACGGTGCGCCGGTCTTGCGGACGAACTCCACCGTGGCCGCGTATGGGGTGGCGAACGGAGGTCCCCGCATCTCGAGCACCGGGACCACCGCGTTCGGGTCAACCCGGAAGATGGCAAACGTGGCGACACCGGGTGTCCGGGTCGTGTTCCACTCGACCCGCCAGGTGTCGAGGTGCCAATACTCCATCCGGCCCCACTGCTCCGCGCTCCGCCGGAGGACCAGGCCGTCGCCGTCCCGCTCGATCCGGAGCGGTCCGTAGAACGGATGGTCGTACCTGCCGACGTAGCGATCGAGCGGCACCGAAGGCCTGGTGCCGGACAATCGGGCAGCGTTGAACGCGGCGCGGGCCGAGTCATCCCGCTGCCGGCTCTGGCGGGCCTGAGCCAGGTAGAGTCCGCTCCAGTCCCGCGGCGGGGCGCCTAACAGCTGGTCGATGATCCGGTAGGTCAGGGCATTCTGCAGGGTCTGGCCGTCCGTGTTGGTCAGCACCACTACGCCCACGTCGGCCTCGGGCA
Organism: Gemmatimonadota bacterium; assembly: GCA_043744895.1. GTDB lineage: Bacteria > Gemmatimonadota > Gemmatimonadetes > Gemmatimonadales > GWC2-71-9 > SHZU01. Next base: position 8,076 of record JAYTTT010000178.1, read on the forward strand.
CCCAGGCCATCTGCGACAGCATGCCGTCGATCCCGCCGCCATGGGAAACCAGCTTCTTCCCGTAGTAGTCGCGGAGCCAGAGGCCCAGTCCGTAGGTGTCGAAATGGACCATCGGCAGCATCGAGTCGCGCCCGCCGCTCGCAATCATCTGCGGCGTGATCATCTCGTCGTGGTACTTCCGGCTCACGAGCCGGTTGCCCTGGTAGCTCCCGTCGCGGAGGTGGAAGCGGATGTACTGGGCCATGTCCATCACGTTGGAGTTGATCGACCCGGCCGGGCCGACGTTGTCAATGTTGCGGTACTTGAT
>JAYTTT010000179.1:0-2163 GCA_043744895.1 Gemmatimonadota bacterium
CTGACCGACGTCGACGACAAGATCATCAAGGCCGCCGCGGCCAAGGGGGTTTCGATCCGGGAGCTCACCACGCCCTACGCGGCGGCATTCTTTGAGGACCGGGATTACCTCGGCCTGGTCCCCGCGCACGTCTACCCTCGGGCCACCGACTTCGTCGGCTCGATGATCGAGCTGGTCAGCGGATTGCTCCAGAATGGCACCGCCTATCGGGGAGACGACGGGTCGGTCTACTTTGGGATCGACCGGTTCCCGGGCTACGGCCAGTTGTCGCAACTCGAGAAACGAGAACTCCGAACCGGCGCGAGCGGCCGGGTCAGCGCCGACGAGTACTCCAAGGAAAACGCCCAGGATTTTGTGCTGTGGAAGGCCGCCCGTCCCGAAGACGAGCAAGCCCAGGCCGCGTGGGACGCGCCGTTTGGCCGAGGGCGCCCGGGCTGGCACCTGGAATGCTCGGCCATGGCTCTCAATCTGATTGGCGAGCGTTATGGGGCCCAGGTGCTCGACATCCACACCGGCGGGGTCGACCTGATCTTCCCCCACCACGAAGACGAAATCGCTCAGAGTTGCGCCTTCACGGGCGAAAAGCTGTTTGCTCGGTACTGGCTTCACGGGGAGTTCCTGAACATCCAGGGCTCGAAGATGTCAAAACGGTTCGGCAATATCACGACCCCGCGGGATCTTCGGACCGACGGCGTGGAAGCGGCGGCCATCCGGCTGCTGATGTTTCAAACCCACTACCGCCAGCAGCTCGACCTCACCGACGAGGGGCTCGCGGCGGCTCGGGAGGGGGCTCGCCGGCTGGGGGAGTTCGCCGACCGGCTGGAGCGGGCGGGTGTCGGCAAGGGGGCGGGGGAGCCGGCTTGGGCTCCCCTGGCCGCCGCGCTGGAGCGGGATTTCCGGGTCGCCCTCGATGCCGACCTCAACGCTCCTCAGGCGGTCGGCGCCGTCTTCGACTTCGTTCGGGAGGCCAACCGATTGCTCGACGGCGGGGTGGCTCCGTCGGCCGCCGCGAAAGCTGCCTGGGATCTGGCCGGCCGGGTCCTGGGTGCTGCCCATCGGGCCCTAGGCCGGACCGAGATTTCCGCCTCGGCTGTCGACGGCGATTCGGCCCCGCTGTCCGAGGCCCCGCCGACGTCCGCCGCCGCCGGGCGGCTCCTCTGGGCCGCCCGGTGGGCCAGCCGGCGCTCGGAGGCCAAGCGCCGGCGCGATTTCGAGGAGGCCGACCGGATCCGGGGGCGGCTGGCCGAGTTCCGGTTCGACATTCGGGACCGGCGGGACGGGAGCGCCGAGTTGGTCGACCGCGGCGTCTCCCCGGGGCCGACCGAGGAAAATCCGAATTAGGCTGCCCCGCCCCCGGTTCGGAGTTTGGGGGACCGTTGACGCATGGGCTAAGTCAGTGTAGAATAAGGGTCTGTCGATTCTGCGGACCAGTTCCGCTGGCGTAGCTCAACTGGTAGAGCAGCTGATTTGTAATCAGCAGGTTAGGGGTTCGAGTCCCTTCGTCAGCTTGAGAGCGCGCAGAACGACAACAATCCGGCGAACACGAACCCCGCTTTCGGTTGAGCGGGGTTCCGTTTCGGATCCTATGCGTTCGTTAGGCATGGTGGGGTGGCCGAGTGGCTAATGGCAGCAGACTGTAAATCTGCCGAGCAACGCTCTACGTAGGTTCGAATCCTACCCCCACCACTGTGGGCAGGCAGGTTGGTGGGACCGAGGGGAATGCGGGTGTAGCTCAGTTGGTAGAGCATCAGCCTTCCAAGCTGAGGGTCGCGGGTTCGAGTCCCGTCGCCCGCTTGAGGTCGCTCGCGTAGCTCAGTTGGTAGAGCGCATCCTTGGTAAGGATGAGGTCAGCGGTTCAATCCCGCTCGCGAGCTCTCGAGGGACGTAAGTCGGTAAGTCGGTAGGTGAGTGGACCGACGCACCCACTCACCGACAATACAGGGAACTCAACCGGGCATTGAGCCATGGCGAAAGCAAAATTCGATCGCACCAAGCCGCACGTGAACGTCGGGACCATCGGGCACGTGGACCATGGGAAGACGACGTTGACGGCGGCGTTGACCAAGGTGAGCGCGGACAAGGGCTGGGGGTCGACCTACATCCCCTACGACCAGGTGGCCAAGGCGTCGGAGAGCCAGGGGCGGCGGGATCCGACCAAGATCC
>JAYTTT010000180.1:0-8341 GCA_043744895.1 Gemmatimonadota bacterium
GTAACCCGGCCCCGGTCGATCACCTCGTCGGTGACCATCCCAGGCTCGCCGAGCGGCAGGACCGCAACCGTGTCGCCCAGTTTGAGACGGCCCCGCTCGATCCGGCCGATCCCAAGCCGGCCCAGGAACGACGAGTGGTCGAGGGTCGAGATCAGCATCTGAAACGGGCCGTCCGGATCGCCGGTCGGCGCCGGCACATTAGCCACGATCGAATCGAACAACGGGGTCAGCGTGGTCCCCGGTTTCTCAAGTTCGGTCGTCGCGTGCCCATGGCGGCTCGAGGTGTACAGGAACGGCGCGTCGAGTTGCTCGTGGGTCGCTTCCAGATCGATGAATAAGCCGAGGACTTCGTCGTGGACCCGGTACGGTTCCGCGTCCGGGCGGTCGATCTTGTTGATGGCCACGATCGGCTTGAGACCGAGCGCCAAGGCCTTGCGAGTCACGAACCGGGTTTGGGGCATCGGCCCCTCCGCCGCATCAACCAGAATCAAAACCCCATCGACCATCCGGAGAATCCGCTCGACCTCGCCCCCGAAGTCCGCGTGGCCCGGAGTGTCGACGATATTGATCTTGGTGTCGCCCCAATGGACCGAGGTATTCTTGGCCAGAATCGTGATCCCCCGTTCCTTCTCCAGGGGATTGGAGTCCATCACCCGCTCTTCGACGTGCTGATTCTCCCGGAAGACCCCCGCTTGACGGAGCATCTGATCCACCAAGGTGGTCTTTCCGTGGTCGACGTGCGCAATGATGGCAATGTTACGAATCTGCAAAGCTTTAGCCCCCTTCGGCGGGCCATATATAGGCCGGGGAGCCGGATGGGCGCAAGGAGGGGGCCAAAACCAGCCCCGGCTCGCTAGTGGGGGTGGTCGTGGTGGGCGTGTGCCGCCCTCCCCTCCCGCCGCAAACAATCGAGCCCCTCACAGTGATCCTCGACCTCCAACTGCAGGGTGGAATGCTGAATGCCCAGGTCTTCCAACTCGCTCAGGAGCCGTTTCAGCGCCACCGGATGGCTGGTCAATTCGGGCACCACGACATGGCCGCTCATCGCCACGACGCCGCTGGTGACGGTCCACACGTGCAGGTCGTGCACGTCCTGCACCCCCGCCACCGCCAGCAACCGCTCCCGGACCTCCTTCATCGGGACGTGGGGCGGGGCCGCTTCGAGGAGAATCTCGGTGCTCTCCTTAAGGAGCTGCCAGGCCCCGCCGAGGATCAGTAACGACAGCAAAATCGACATGATCGGATCGATCAGCGTCCAGCCGGTGTACATGACGACCAGGGCCGCGATCAGCGCCCCGACCGACCCCAGGGTATCGCCCAAGACATGAAGATAGGCACCCCGGATGTTGAGACCGCCGTGCCGGTGGCTGTGGAGGATCCGGAGGCTGGCGATATTGATCAGCAAGCCGGCCCCGGCGGCGACCAGAAAGATGTCCACCCGGATCGGCTGGGGATGGCCGAGCCGGTCGAAGGCCTCCACGATGACCGCCGCGGCAATTCCGATCAAAGCCGCCCCGTTGACCACCGCGGCCAAGATCTCGAGCCGGAGATAGCCGTAGGTCTTCGACGGCGCCGACGGCTGCCGCACCAGCCACGCCGTAAACGCCGATAAGGCCAGCGCCGCCACGTCGATCAACATGTGGCCCGCGTCGGCCAGTAAGGCCAGGGCACCGCTGACCCAGCCGGCCACCGCCTCGATCACCATGAAAATCGAGGTGAGAACAAGGACGAGGATCAGCTTCTTCGAAACGGCCTCTCCCTGAGAGGGCGCCGGGTGACTAACGTTCTCGACTATGGAGCCTCCAGCAACTGGGACCATGCTACTTGGCCTCGTGGCGGTCTTTGCCCTGATCGGGGCGAACGCGTTCTTCGTCGCTGCGGAATTTGCCTTGGTCGGGGCCCGGAAGACCCGGCTCGACGAAATGGCCCGCGACGGCGACCGCAAAGCTATGCTGGCGGCCCGCGTCCATCAATCGCTGGGCCGCTACATCTCCGCCACCCAGATCGGCATCACCCTCTGCTCCCTCGGCCTCGGCTGGTTCGGCGAGCCCGTCCTATCGGGGATCGTCCTCCGGGCGTTCCGGGCGTTCCCGGCCCGGATTGGCCCGGTCGAGACGGAAACCATCGCCACGGTCATCAGCTTTGGTCTCATCACCTATACCCTGATTATCATCGGCGAACTATTGCCGAAGGCGCTGGCCCTCCGCTACCCCGAACTCATGGCCAGCTGGATGGCCGGTCCCCTGATCGCCTTCGCCTGGGTCATGGCGGTTCCGATCCGGATCGTCAGTAGCACGGCCAATTGGCTCCTCAAGCTGATGGGCATCAAAGCAACGGGCTCTCACGAACGACTCCACTCGCCGGAGGAAATCCGGATGCTGGTCGAGCAGAGCCAGGAGGGCGGCCAGCTTGGGAAACAGGACGCCCGGCTCCTCGAGGGGGTCTTTGAATTCACCGAGAAGACCGCCCAGGATGTGATGACCCCGAGGACCGAGATCGTGGCCCTCGAAGCGGGCCTCACGGTCGAGCAAGCCGCCGATATCGTGGCCGCTGCCGGGCGCTCCCGCTACCCGGTCCACCTTGACTCGCTCGACGACATCATCGGCATCGTCCACGCCAAGGATCTCCTCCGGGTCTTGCGCACCACCCCCGACGCGCCGGTGCGCTCGGTCGTCCGGCCGCCCCTCCTGGTGCCCAGCACCCGGGAAGTGGAGGACGTCCTGGCCGACATGAAGCGGCTCAAGGTCCACATGGCCATCGTCATCGATGAGTACGGCGGCACCGCGGGGCTGGTCACCATGGAAGACCTGCTCGAGGAAATCGTCGGGCCGATCTTCGACGAGCACGATGCCGTTGAACGGGTCGCGGCGGCCGGCGCCGCCCCCCTGCTCGACGGCGCGATGCCGATTTCGGCCTTCAACGCGGCTCACGATGCCAGCCTCGACGACACCGACTACACCACGTTAGGTGGGTACCTGTTCGGGCAACTCGGGCGGCTGCCCCAGCCCGGCGACCGAGTCACCGCCGGCGACCACGTGTTCGAGATCGTGGCCATGGAGGGTCGAAGGGTTAAAAAGATCTCGGCGCTCGGCACTCGGCGCTCGGCGCTCGGCGAGGGGGTTAGGGACGACTCAGGCGGGCGGCCAGGATAAGGGCTTGGCGCATGCTGGCGGGGTTGGCGCGGTCCTGGCCGGCGATGTCGAAGGCGGTGCCGTGGTCGGGAGACGTCCGGGGAAACGGGAGGCCGAGGGTGATGTTCACCCCTTCGCCGAAGGCGGCGACTTTGATGGCGGTCATCCCGACGTCGTGGTACGGGGCGAGCACGGCGTCGAATTCGCCCTTCATGGCCCGGACGAAAACCGTGTCGGCGGGCAGCGGGCCGGCGGCACCGAGGGCGCGGGCGGCCGGTTCCAGGACCCGGGTTTCCTCGTCGCCGAAGAGGCCTTGTTCGCCGGCGTGGGGATTGACGGCGCAGAGGGCCAGCCTCGGCTCGGCGATCCCGAACCAGTCCCGCAGCCCCTTCATCGTCACCTTCCCGGTTCGGACGATCCGGTCGGTGGTCAGAAGCGCCGGCACGTCACGGAGCGCCACGTGGGTCGTCACCAGCACCACCCGAAGCCGCTCGGCCGCCAGCATCATCGCCACCTCGACGTCGCCGGCCAGATGAGCCAGCCACTCGGTGTGGCCCGGATACCGAAAGCCCGCCAGGTGGAGGGCGTGTTTTTCAACCGGTCCGGTAACGATCGCATCGATCTGGCCCGCGAGCGCCAGGGCGGCGGCCCGCTCGACGGCGTGGCCGGCCAGCTGCCCCGCCCGCACCACTCGCGGCCGATCCTCCGGGCGGGCCCCGGACCCGGCTTTCCATCCACCCACTGAAATCCGATGATCCGCCGGAATGGCGTTGATCTGGTCGTCGGCCCCGATCAGCGTGATCGAGGCGCCGGTCAGGCCGGCCAGGGCTTTGGCGACAATTTCGGGCCCGATACCCCGCGGATCGCCTAACGTGACGGCGAGGCGGGCGGGCCCGGTCGTCACAGCGGGCGGACCTCCACGAACGTGGCGTGGCGGAGCCGGTCAAGATGCTTTCGGCGGCCGAGCACCGTGGCCAGCCGGTTTCGGATCTGATCCCGAACGTCCTCGAACCGGGTTTCGCCGGCCGGGATCCGGCTGGTAACCTGGACCACCGCGAACTTGGCCCGGTTCGGATCCGGCGAGTCGAGCCGAAACAACGGCGCCAATTCGCCCTGTTTGACGTCACGAAGGGCCTCGGCATAGGGCGGGGCCTGCCGGGCCAGTTGGTCGAGCGGCAACTGTTTGACCTCCCGCTCTTCGATCTTGTCGTGGTAGAGCCGTTGGAGACTATCGAACGACGCTCCGGCCTTGATGGCCACATACACGGCCTCGGCCACCCGGCGGGCGCTGTCGGCGTTGACCGAGTCGATGACCGGACTGAGCAAGATGTGACGAACCGACACCTCGGCCGGCTGGACCCGCTCGACCTGAATCAAGTGATACCCGAACGACGACTCGACCGGATCGGAGATCTGGCCGGGGCGAAGGGAAAACGCCGCCTCCTCGAACTTGGGGTCATAGCCTTGGCCCCGCCGAATCCAGTTGAGCGACCCGCCCTGCTCTTTGGTGGCTGGGTCCATCGAAAACCGCCGCGCGGCGGTGGCGAAATCGCCACCCTTGCGGAGCTCAACCAGAATCGAGTCGGCCACCCGCCGGGCGCTGGCTTTCGCTTCCTCGGTCGGCTTAGGCCCCACGATCACCTGCCGAAAGGACACCCCTTCGCTCCGCGGCGGGAACGAGGTCTTGTTTTGATCGAAGTACTCGCGGACCTCATTGTCGGTCGGCGGCAACTCCTTGATCTTCTGACTCTGGTTCAGCCGCTGCCAAAACCGGTCGCCGAGAAACTTCCGGCGTTGCTGATCGGAGCTGTAACTCCGCCACTCTTCCAAGGTCTGGAAACCGGCTCGCTGGAGGTCGGCCCGGAACTGTTCCTCCGACTTGAACTTGCCGTGAATGTTGCGATAGAGCTCGTCAACCGACTGAGTCACCTCCTCGTCGATGACCTTGATCATCGTGTCGCGCTGAGCTTCTTGCACCACCAGCTCGTCGTCCACGAGTGAGGTCCGGATCGTCTCCAATAATTGCCGAAGGACCTTGGGATCTTTGGGTGTTTCGCGCCCCTGGAGTTCGGTGAAGAGACGCTCCTGGAGCTGGGACGAAAGAATGGTCTTGGTCCCGACGACCGCGACGATCCGGTCGAGGGCATTCGCGGTATCCCGCGTCTGGGCTTTGAGCAGCGCCGGTACCGTCACCAGCGCCGCCGCGAGCCCCGCCAATCCCACCGTCTTGAGCGACACTATGGCTTCTTCTTCGCCGGCTCGCCGATCGGCGGGCCGCCGGGAGCCTGTTGAATCGCGGGGGGCCCACCCGGCTGACCGCCCTTCGCTGCCGCTTCGGCCGAGTCGCGCCGGAACTTCGCCGTGGCCAGTTCGACCGCCCGAGCCACGCCAGCTTGGTTCACCTTGCCGCCGCCCGTGGCACGAAGGTGGTCACCGAGTTCCGGAAGGACGACCTGCATCTGGGCCTTCCCATCCAGCAACCGGCCGAAGAACTCCTCGACCTTTTCAGAGGCGAGCTTCGACTTGTCCGCGGCGGCCAGCTTCGATTCGGCACCCAATTCCGGCACCCCGAGCCCGAGTTCAGTGCGGAGTTGTTCGACCGACTGCGTGTACCGCATCGTCGCGAACTGCCGCATTTGGGGCTGCATCTTGAGACCCGCCGAATCGGCGGCCTTGACCATCAAGGTCCGAACCGCCAAGTCCTTGGCGAATTCGTTGAGCAAGCTGTCGGGGGCGTTCCGGATCTGCATCTTGGCCTGGAGCGGGAACATCGCGGTCCACTTCACGAAATCGGCCATCGTGAGGTCGCCGCCTTTGACGGTCACCAGCGTGCGGTTCGACTTCCTGGCGTCCTCAGGATAGGCGGCGGCCGCCTTCATGGCGACCGGTCCGCCGCTTGCCACCTTGATCCCGTAGGCTTTGACCAACTCGCCGATGTAGAGCGAATCGGTCTTGCCGGCGGTCTGCTCCGCCAGCTTGGCGTGGATTCGGGTCCGGGCCTCATCGAGGGTCGGCCGGCGGATGATGTGGAACCCGAACTGGCTCTTGACCACGCCGCTCATTTCGCCCGGCTTGAGATTCCAGGCCACGTCATCGAACTCCTTGACGAACTGACCGCGGGGACCGAACGGCAGGTAGCCCTGGTCGGTCTTGCTGCCGTCGCCGCTGATCTGGGCGGCGAGCTGACCGAAATCGGCCCCGCCCCGCAGCTTGGCCAAGGCGTCTTCGGCCTGCTTCTTGGCGACCGCGGTATCGGCGGCGGTCTGCCCGGGCGGCATCAGAATGATGTGCTGGACGATCCGGCCCCCCGTACCGTTGTAGGCGCTATCGACGGCGGTGGGCGACAACGCCGACCGCCGGGCCCGAACCGAGTCCTGCCAGATCCGGGCAAGGGCCGACGCGTAGGTCGGCCACAGCACCGACTCGACGCTGGCCGAATCGGTCTTGATGTCGTTCTTTGCCACGGCCTGGGCGAAGAGCGAATAGTCGAGCCACAAGTTCGAGATGAACTCGGCGGCCTGAATGGTCGGACCGCCACCCGACTTGCCCATGATCTCGGCCACCCGGGCGGCCGTTAGTTCGTGGGTCCCTACCAGGGCCGCCACATCTGACCGCGCCGCGAACTTGTCGCAACCGGAGAGCAGCGCGCCCCCAAGTACGAACCCAAAGACCAAACGCCTCATGTCCACTCCCGTTCATTGGTACTGGATGACGGATGCCATTGCACCGTCGCGCTATTTGTCGGCTCCCACCTGGCGAAGCGCCCGCACCAGGGCCGGAATGATTTGTTCCCCACCGAGACGAACCAGCCGGAGCGACAACGGCACCGTGCGGCGCACATCCGCCGCGAGCTGGACGTGTTCGAGCGCCGCCGTCAGCCGGGCCATTCGCGGCGTGGTCCCGGCGCGGAAACTGACCCGCGCCTCATCGCCCCGCACCAGGATGTGCTGAATGCCGAGTCCAGCCCCGATTACCCGAAGCCGGGTCAAGTCGAGCAAATGCTCGGCGGCATCCGGCAGGACCCCGAATCTTTCCCGAAGTTCCTGGCGTAGCTCATCAATTTCATCAGGCCGGGCCGCTCGCGCCAGTCGCCGGTAGATATCCAGCTTGGAATCGTCGTCCGCGACATAGTCGTCGGGCAGTTGCGCCGGCCGGTCGAACACCACGTCCGGCGGCGCCGGCGTCTCGACAATCCCGCCGCCGGCCCGGAGCGACTTGACCGTCTCCTCGAGCCACCGAAGGTAGAGATCGAAGCCCACCGCATGGGCGTGACCGGATTGCTCGCTCCCGAGCAGGTTCCCCGCCCCCCGGATCTCGAGGTCCTTGAGCGCGATCCGGTAGCCGGCCCCCAGCTCGGTGTGATGCTCGAGCACCTTGAGCCGTTCCTCGGCCTCCTGGTCGATCAGATCAGGGGTCAGGAGGTAGCAGTAGGCCCGCCGGTGGCTTCGTCCCACCCGGCCCCGGAGCTGATAGAGCTGGGCCAAACCGAATCGATGGGCGTCGTGCACCACCATGGTATTGGCGTTGGGGACGTCGAGCCCCGACTCGACGATCATCGTGGACACCAGGATATCGAGATCGCCGACCACGAAGGTCTGCATCACCGATTCGAGCCGGTCGGCCGACATCTGGCCGTGGCCGACGCCGACCCGGGCGCGGGGGGCCAGGGAGCGAACCCGGGCGGCGATCGTCTCGATCGTCTCGATCCGGTTGTGGACCATGAACACCTGGCCACCCCGGTCGAGTTCCCGGGCAAACGCCTCCTCGAGAAGGCCATCGTCCCAGGGCTCGACAAACGTCAGGATCGGCGACCGGTCCCGGGGTGCGGTCTCGATCAGGCTCAAGTCGCGGATCCCGGCCAGGGACATGTGGAGGGTCCGCGGAATCGGGGTGGCCGTGAGGGTCAGGACATCCACCGCCAACTTGAGGGCCTTGATCATCTCCTTGTGCTTGACGCCGAACCGATGTTCTTCGTCGATGACGAGGAGGCCGAGATCCTTGAACTCGACATCCTTCGACAGGAGCCGGTGGGTGCCGATCACGATGTCGATGCTGCCGGCGGCGAGCTCGCCTAACACCTGCTTCTGTTCCTTGGCGGTGCGGAACCGGGAAAGCACCTCGACCTTGAGCGGAAAATCGGCCAGTCGCTCGGCAAAGGTCCGGCCATGTTGCTCCGCCAGCACGGTCGTCGGAACCAGCACCGCGACCTG
>JAYTTT010000181.1:0-8300 GCA_043744895.1 Gemmatimonadota bacterium
GCCAGCACCGGGGACCACATCGCCGGTACGGGGATCGACGAGCAAGGTGATCTCCACGTGACGGAGCGCTTCGTCGTCAAGGAGGCCGCGCGTAGACGCCAGGAAGACTGGTGTGTAGACGAACTCCAGCCCGCGTCGGTCCCCGGTCATGTTCCAATGTACTACTGGGTAGTACGGTGATCAAGTCTGGGGGAGCGAGGTGCGTGAACTGCGGCATAACGACTTGTGCTTCAGCGGCGGGCGCCACTCGGGGCTGAGCGGCCGCGACTTGTCAAACGGAACTTTGGGCGCCCGTCCGACTGCAAGCACGGGTTAGCCAGCTTACTTGTACACCTTCAGGCCATTCAAGAGCGGGCTGACAACCCTTGCGGCCACGGTTGCGGTTGATGCAACAGCGGGCGGCGTGTAAGTCCCAGCCTGAACGAAGGTTACCGAGTAGTAGAACGGGTCTAACTCGTGAACTCGGAGCTTCTCGGCGTACTGCTCTCCGAGGCGCCTGTAGACGCCGGACAGCTGTTCCGCCCAGGACCAGATCTCAACACGCCAACCCCGCTTGAGGGCACGCTCGGTTTGGGCGGCAAATCCAGTCCCGTACGAGGACAGACGGCCGTCGCCGGTTGCAAGGACCAAGGTCTCCGCAGGCTCAATGTCTAGCAAAAGGTTGGCGATTTTCAGATGCAGGAGTTCGTCAACACCCTGCTCGCGAGCCGGCCGTCGTCTCGCTCCACCTTGCGAAGGAGGTCCGTGTTGTAGCCCATGTCCCTGGCGTATTGCCACAGCTCGTCGTTGCCCGGAGGCACCGATCCGGCAAAGACGCGGGCTCCGATCTCTTGCCCACCCTCGATCAGCGCGATGAAGTTGCGCGTGTAGAGGCGTACCGCCGGCCAGGGGATATGGGCCTCAACCTTGGCTGCCGTACGCTGAGCGCCGCCGAAGATATTTGAGTTGTCAATGAAGACGTGATGTCTCACGGAACTCCGGTAAGCTGGCTAACTTGTTGTAGACGGCCGGTGGACCGACCCGCCGCCCCAAACACTGCTTCCCACGCAAGATATCACTTTACACCCGCTTCGTGTCCCCCCGACCGCTCAGCAAGGCGTCCATCGGACTCAAGACCCCTCGCCCGCCCCGGTTCAGGACATGGGTGTAGATCATCGTCGTGCTCACGTCGGAATGACCCAAGAGCTCCTGCACCGTGCGAATGTCGTATCCCGACTCCAAAAGATGGGTCGCAAATGAGTGGCGGAGGGTGTGGCAGGTGGCCCGCTTCGGAATCGCCGCCGCCCTGACCGCACGCTTGATGGACCGCTGAACGGCGGACTCGTGGAGGTGATGACGGCGAGTCTTGCCGGTGGCCTCCTCCCGGTAGCTGCGATGGGCGGGAAACACCCAATACCAGGCCCACTCCCGATCGGCGGACGGGTACTTGCGGCCCAGGCCACCCGGGAGAGCCACGCTTATCTGGTCGGCGGCATCGCGGCGATGCCGGCCGCGGACGGCTTCCAAGTGCTGTCGCAACTTGGGTTTGAGGGCTTCGGGCACCATCGTGATCCGATCCTTGTTGCCCTTGCCGGCCCGAACCTTGATTTCGCCGCGCCCAACGTCAATGTCCTTGATCCGGAGGGTGAGACACTCCAAGAGCCGGAGACCGGAGCCGTAGAGCAAGGATCCAATGATCCAGGCGACCCCATCCAGTTGCTCCAGCAACGCCGCCACCTCGGCGTGGTTCAACACCACCGGCAATCGCGAGCTCGGACGGGCCCAGGTGAACTCACCCAGATCGCCGAGATCGATCCGGAGGACCTCGTGGTACAGGAACAGCAGCGCGCTCCGGGCCTGGGTCTGAGTTCCCGCCGCCACCTGCCTCTCAGTGGCCAGATAGGTCAGGTAGCCGGCCACCTCGGCGGCGCCCATCGTGTTGGGGTGACGGAGGCGGTTGTGACGAACGAATCGGAGGATCCAACTGGTGTACGCCTGCTCAGTGCGCGGGCTGAGATGGCGATACCGGATGCGGTCCCGGACGGCTTGCAGGAGTAAGGATTTCGGCGGCATCCCCCAAGGTCGAGAATGGGGGGCCGGCGAGCAAGAGCAAGAAAATGCGGTTTGGGAGGGCTAGCTCAGCCGGTTGTCCCGACGCAACGACCGAAGAGCTAGTGTAGTGTCGCTGAAGTACCGTGCATAATATGATGAGGTGTGTGGTAGCTTGGGTGCATGCCACTGCCCATTCGACGCGTCGTGTTGCGGCGGGGTGACCGCCGCCGGTTGGAGCACCTCGTCCGGAGCCGGACCACGCCTCAGCGCGTGGTCGAGCGCGCCCGCATCGTCCTGGCGTCGGCAGCGGGGACCGCCGGCCGCGCGATCGGCACGCAGGTGCAGGTGTCGCGGCCGACGGTGTCGCGCTGGTTGGACCGCTACGCTGCCGACGGGTGGGCCGGGCTCCAAGCGGATCGGCCGCGGGCCGGGCGGCCGAAGCAGATTACCCTCGCGGCCGAGGCGGCCATCATCGCGCGGACGCTGCAGACCGCCCCGCCGCGCGGCACCCACTGGAGCACCCGGCTCATGGCGGGGGTGACGGGCCATCATCACGCGACGATTGCGCGGATGTGGCGGGCCCACGGGCTCAAGCCGCACCGCGTGAAGCGCTTCAAGTTGTCGACCGACCCCGAGTTCGTCGCCAAGCTCCGCGACGTGGTGGGCCTCTACCTGAATCCGCCGGAACGCGCGGTCGTCTTCGCGTTCGATGAAAAGAGTCAGATCCAAGCCCTGGACCGCACCCAGCCCGGCTTGCCCTTGAAGAAAGGCCGGGCGGGTACGATGACGCACGACGACAAGCGCCATGGCACCACGACGCTCTTCGCCGCCCTCAATGTCGCCACCGGCACGATCCTGCAGGCCGGCCGGCCCCCGCATCGGCATCAAGAATGCCTGGCGTTTCTGCGGCAGATGGAACGGAGCGTGACCCCGGCCCTTGCGATTCACGTGATCCTGGACAACTACGCCACGCACAAACATCCCTCCGTGAAGCGCTGGCTCGCCCGCCATCCGCGGGTCCACTTCCACTTCACGCCGACCTCCGCCTCGTGGCTCAACCTGGTGGAGCGCTTCTTCGGCGAGCTGACCGAGCGTCAGATTCGCCGCCTCGCGGTCACGAGCGTCGCGCAACTGATCGCCGCCATCACGGCCTCCATCGACCATCGCAACCAACAGCCGACCCCGTTTGTCTGGACGGCCACGGTGCGCCATATTCTGAAGAAGGTCGGCAAAGCCAACGCGACTTTGGCGACACTACACTAGCATACCTCAAAGGGCGGCCTGTGCCGTAGGGCGCGGGTGTGGCCGTCCGAGCGAACGAAACCCCTTGTGTCGGTGGCGCGCGTTCTCCTATGTTACGGGAACCTTCACGGGAGACACCGCCGGATGTCGGAAGTATTCCGGAGCTCCGACGAGTTCGACGAGCAAGCCCACCAGCTCTACAATCAAGGCCGTTACGACGAAGCGCTCGACATCCTGAAGGACGGGCTCTCGATTTACCCGTCGTCGGTCGAACTGAATGTCGGCGCCGGGTACGCCTATCTGGCCCGCGAGGAATACGCCTGGTCCCGCGAGGCGTTTGCCCGGGCCCTCCACCTCGAACCCGATCACGAAGACGCCCTCGTCGGATCGGGCGAGACCCTGCTCCGGATCGGCGATCAGGCCGCGGCGGTCCGGTCCTTCGAGCGGGTGATCGAACTTGGGTTCCAGGAAGATCACGACCTGATGCTCCAAATCGGCCGGGCGCTGTTTCGCCAGGGGCTGCTGGTCCACGCCCATCGATTCTTCGAGCTGGCCGCCAACGCCGAAGCCGAGTGCGAAGAGGCCGCCGCCTGCATGGGTTACGTGTCCCACCGCCTGGGCCGCGACGGCTCGGCGGTGTTTTGGCTCCGGCGAGCTCTCGCGATCGACGCCACCTTTGCCGAGCCGCGGGTCTACCTCGCCAACATGCTCTACGATCGGGGCGAAACGGCCGCCGCCCTGATCCACTTCGAGCGGACCGATCCGGAAGAGCACTGCGACGAACTCGGCCTGTTCCGGACCATCGAGCTCAAGAAGACCTTCTTCCGCCTGGCCGACGACGACGGGTCGCTTGAACCGTGGTACCAGCGGTTGACGGAGCTGACCGTCGAGCCGGACCCGGTCGATGAACTGCTGGCCGAAATCGAGGCCATCCAAAGCGACGGCTCGGTTCGGGACCCGACCCAACTCGAACTGTTCGGCACCATGCAGACGGAACTGCAGCAAATGCTCCGGAAGCCCGGCCATCGGCCGGATCTGCATCAGGTCGGGACGTTAGGCGGGCAGATGGTGCGGGGTACCTGGGACGAGATCCTGACCCAGCTGAAAGCGTCGGACCGGTTTGCCGCCACCCAGTCGGTGGCCGAATTCATGGCCGGCCAGGCCGAGCGGGGCAGGCACGAGACCGGCATCGTGATCCCGATCACCGACGCCGAGGCGTTCATCCGAGGCTCTGCCGAAGCGGGAGTGCTCCGGATCGTTCACTGACCGATGACAACCGCAACCCAGTGGTCCGCCGGGGTCGTTCGCCGGGTGTTCCCGAATGGCCTCACCGTCCTGATCAGCCCCGACCCTTCCGCCCCCGCCGTGAGCGTCGTGATCCATGTTCGGGCCGGCTTTTTCGACGAGCCGGATCGGTGGCAGGGCATCAGTCATGTGCTCGAGCACATGTTCTTCAAGGGGACTCCGACCCGCGGGGTCGGACAGATCGCGTCGGAAACCAAGGCCTTGGGCGGGTATCTCAACGCCTCCACCAGTTACGACGCCACCACCTACTACGTCGTCCTGCCCCCTGACGGGTTCCGCCAAGCGCTCGAGATCCAGGCCGACGCCCTTCGGAACGCGGCCATCGACCCGGGCGAACTCACCCGCGAGCTCCAAGTCATCATCGAGGAAGCGAAACGGAAGTTCGACACCGCGTCGGCCCGGGCCCATGAGACGCTCCACGAGGTGTTGTTCGACCATCACCGGATCCGGAGGTGGCGGATCGGGCTCGAGCCGATGCTGGCCGGGTTCACTCGCGACGACGTGGCGGGGTACTACCGGTCCCGGTACCTCCCGGAGCGCGTCATCGTGTCGGTGGCCGGGGCGGTGGAGACCGAGGCGGCTTTCGAGGCGGTCGAGGAACTCTTCGGCGATTGGCTCGCCGGGGCGGCCGCCGTCGATCCTTCGCCCGCCGAGCCCTGGCGCCACGAGGTCCGGGTCCGGACGCTCCGGGGTGACGTCAGCCAAGCGGATCTGGCGGTGGGCTGGCGAGGGGTGCCCTACGGTCACGCCGACGCCCCGGCGCTCGACCTGGCGTCATCGGTGCTGGCGTCGGGCCGGGGGAGCTGGCTCTACCGCCATCTCCGGCAGCCGGGGATCGTGACCTCGGCGGGGGCCTACCACTACACCCCGACCGAGGTGGGGGTGTTCTCGATCTCGGCCGATCTTAAGCCGGCCCGGATCGAGGAGGCGCTCTGGATCATCGGCGGTCTGGTGGCCCGGCTGGCGACGGCGGGGCCCTCGGATGAGGATCTGAAGCGGGTCAAGACTCTGGCGTCGGCTCACTGGGCCCGGCGGCTCGAGTCGGTCGATGGGCGGGCCACCGCGATCGCCGCCGCGGAAGCGTTTGGTGGGGTTGCCGCGATCGACGAGGACTTGGCTCGATTCCTGGCGGTCACCGCCGCCGAGGTTCGGGACGCGGTCGGCCGCTATCTGACCCCCGCGTCGGTGGCCGCCGTCGGGTACTTGCCGAACGAGGCAGGCGCCGATCTCACCGTGGACGGACTCCGCCGGTCGTTCGCGGTGGCGCCTCGATCGGCCGACCCGTCGTCGCGGATGCCGGTGCTTCCAATGTCCCGGCCGATTCGGTCCGCCGGGGTGACCCGGACGGAGGGGGTGGCCCACCTGGCGTTGCCGGGGGCCGATCTCCTGGTCAAGGCCAAGCGCAGCGTCCCCCTGGTGACCCTGGGATGGTACCGGCGCCGGTCCGAATCGGAATCGCCGGCCAGGGCGGGGGTGGGGGCGCTGGCGGTGCGGACCTCGGCCCGAGGCGCCGGCCCGTTCGATTTGGCTGGACTGGCCGCGGCCTTCGAGGCCCTGGGCGGAACGTTAGGCACCAGTGCCGCGTCCGACTGGTTCGGTTTTGGGGCCTCAGTCCTTGCCGCCGACCGGGATCGGGCTCTCCAGACCCTTCGGGAGGTGGTGCAGGCCCCCCGGTTCGATCCCGGCGAGCTGGGCCGGGAACGGGACCCGATGATCGGCGAGGCGGTCCAGGCCGCGGATGACATGCTCCGACGGCCCCTCGACTTGGCACTCGGCGCCGCGTTCGGTGACCGGGGGTACGGCCTTCCGGTCAAGGGGACCCCGGCCACCCTGGCGGCCCTGACGGTCGATGACGTGGTGCGCTGGCACCGCCGGGAGCTCGACGGGTCCCGGCCCCTGATCGTGGCCGTGGGCGATCTCGATCCGGACGAGGCTCTCGACCGGCTCGGCGGGATTCTGGCCGACCTGTCTCCGGTACCGGCCGGGCGCCCTCCGTCCTCGGCGCCTTGGACCCGGGTCGAACCGATGCGGTCGGAGCGCCGAACCAAATCTCAGACCGCCCTGGCGATGGTGTTTCCCGGACCGTCGCGGTCCGATCCGGACCGGCACGCCGCCGAGGTCCTTGCCGCCGTGGCGAGCGGACTGGGCGGCCGGTTGTTCCATGCTCTTCGGGACCGGCGCTCGCTCGCCTACACGGTGATCATGTCGAGCTGGCAGCGGCTCAAGGCCGGAGCAATCGTCACCTATATCGCGACCTCGCCCGAACGCGAAGCCGAAGCCCGCGACGCGATGCTGGAGGAGCTGGCCCGGTTTCGGAACGAACCCGTCGCCCCCGACGAACTGAGCCGGGCGGTGAACTACCTCGCCGGCCAATCGACGGTCCAGCGCCAAACCGCCTCCGCCCAAGCCTCGGAGATCGTCGACGCCTTCCTGCTCGGCACCGGCCTCGCCGACCTCGACGACCCCGCCGCCGTCTACCGCCGCGTCACCGCCACCGACCTCCAGCGAGTGTCCGCCCGCTACCTCGACCCCGACCTCCGGGCCGAGGGCCTAGTCCGCGGCCCATGACCCCAACCCCCCAAGTGCCGAGTGCCGAGTCCCGAGTGCCGAGCGCCGAGCACCCAACGTTCGCCGACCTCCTGACCGGCATCCGGATCCCCCTCGCGGTGGCGTTCGTCCTGGTGCCCCATACCGGTTGGCGGCTGGCGTTCCTGTGGCTGGCCGGGATCAGTGATTTTTTCGACGGGTTTGCCGCCAGAAAATGGGGCAGTTCGCGCCTCGGTGCGGTCCTCGACCCCGTGGCGGACAAGATCTTCGTGGCCTCGGCGTTCGGGGTGGTCTTGATGGCCGGGGCATTGGCCTGGTGGGAAGTCGTGGCCGTCCTGGCCCGGGACATCGCCGCGACCCTGGCCTTCTTGGCCACCGTCGCGTTCCGGAGGCCCTCGGCCATCGCGGCGCGGGTGGCGGGGAAGATCGTCACCATCGGCCAGTTGTTGGTGCTCTGGGCGTTTCTGCTCGACTCGAGCTTATTCCGGCCGATCGCCTGGGCCACCGGCGCGGTGGCGGCCTATGCCATTGTCGACTACGTCTTGGTGGCACGCCAGCAACATCGAACCTTGTGAAGGGTGGGAAACCGAGATGAGCGATGTGAAAACGGTAGCGGTGGAGTGGCAGGGTGGGATGCGGTTCCGGGGCGGCGCCCCCGGTGGCCCCGCCATCACGATCGACGCCGATGCCCAAGCCGGACCGGGCCCGATGGTGGCCCTGTTGTTGGCCGGGGCCGGATGCAGCGGGGCCGACGTGGTCAGCATTCTGGACAAGATGCAGCTCAAACTCCGGAAGTTCACGACCGAGGTCACAGGGGTTCGGGCCCCCGACCAGCCGAAGCGGTACACCTCGATCAGCCTCCGGATCACCCTGGCCGGCGATGGGCTCGACGAGACCAAGGCTCGGCGGGCCATCGACCTGTCGCTCACCAAATACTGCTCGGTCCTGCTGTCGCTCAATCCCGATATTCCGATCACGTACCAGCTCGTCCTGGAGCCGTGAGACCCGGCCGCCTCATGGCCCTGGTGGCAGGGGGGTGGGCTCGGGCCTCGGTCACCGGAGCCGCCCAGGAGCCGGCCGCGGTGGGCCCGGCTCTTGTCGTCGTGGCCAGCGATCCCGCCGTGGTCGGGTTCATCCCCCGGGTTCGGTGGCGGCTGGCCCAGGAGATCGGGCTG
>JAYTTT010000182.1:0-8265 GCA_043744895.1 Gemmatimonadota bacterium
ACCGGAATCCCAGCGTCGAACTGGCCCACCACCGGGGCCGCCCCCACCAAGATCCCAACCACCCCCCCCAGTACCGAGCCCCGAGCCCCGAGTGCCGAGCCCCGAGCCCCGAGTGCCGAGCGCCGAGCGCCGAGTGCCGAGTTCATATCCACACCTGCCCCATCTTGACGAAGTAGTACTCGGCCATCGCGAGCATCAGGACGCCCGCGGCCCGTTTGACCCACACAGTCCACCGGCCGGGCTTGGGCAGCGCCGCCAGGGTTCCCGAAAAGATTCCAATCCCAATCAAGAGCGCCGTCATCCCCAGGCTAAAGACAAAGAGATAAAGGAAGCCGAGGCCGGCGCTCTGGGTCGAGCCGACGAAAGTCAGCACGGCGGCAAAGGCGGGGGCACCGCACGGGGCGGCCACCAGGCCGGAGGTAGCCCCCATCAGGAAGACCGCGCCTAACGACTGGCTTCCGAACTTGCCGGCCCAGGCCAGGAATCGGCCGGGGACCAGGATCGGGATCGCGTCGAGCATCGCCAAGCCGGCGAGGAGGAGGAGATTCCCCATCGCGAAGTAGGCCCAGGGGTTCGAGCTGATGGTTCCGAACAGGGTGCCGGTTAACCCGGCCACCAGGCCGAGGGAGGCGTAGACGGTGGCGAGGCCCAGGGCATAGACCAGGCTCATGACAACGGTCCGGCGCCGCGAGCGGCCGATGGCGCCGGCTCCACCGAGAACGCCGGCGGTGATCGGGATCATCGGGTAGACGCAGGGGGTTAGGCTGGTGACGAGGCCGGCGCCGAAGAGGAGCGGGAGGGCGGTTAGCGGCGAAGAAAGGAGCTCGTTGCTAGGCACTCTTACTCGGCACTCGGCGCTCGGCGCTCGGCACTCGGGGGGGCACTCGGGGGGGCACTCGGGAAGCGGGTGGCGACGTAGGCGTCGAGGATGGTGAGGAATTCGGGGACGATGGTGTTGCCTTTGAGGGTTTTTAGGAGGTGGCCGTCCACGTAGACGGGGGCCCTCGGGTCTTCGGCGGTGCCGGGGAGGGAGATGCCGATGTGGGCGTGTTTGGATTCGCCGGGGCCGTTCACGACGCAGCCCATGACGGCCACGTTCATCGTTTCGACGCCGGGGCGGGTGGTCTTCCACTCGGGCATCTGGTCGCGGAGATAGTCCTGGATGTCTTGGGCCATCGACTGGAAAAAGGTGCTGGTGGTGCGGCCGCAGCCGGGGCAGCTGGTGACTTGGGGGAGGAAACTCCGGAGGCCTAACGATTGGAGGATCTGCTGGGCCACCCGGACTTCTTCCGACCGGTCGCCGCCGGGGGCCGGGGTCAGGGACACCCGGATGGTGTCGCCGATGCCCTCCTGGAGCAGGACGGCCAGGCCCGCGGTGCTGGCGACGATGCCCTTCATGCCGAGGCCGGCTTCGGTCAGCCCCAGGTGGATGGGATAGTCGGCGCGGGCGGCCAGCATCCGGTTGACGTCGATCAAATCCTGGACGCCGGAGACTTTGGCGGAGAGGATGATCCGGTCGTAGGCCATGCCGTACGACTCGGCCTGGGCCGCCGACCGGATGGCGCTTTCCACCATGGCGTTCATGGTGACGTCGCGGGCCGGGAGCGGAGCCTTGCTGGCGGCGTTCTCGTCCATCAATAGCGTCAGGAGCTGTGGATCGAGCGAGCCCCAGTTGACCCCGATCCGGACCGGTTTGTCGTGGGCGAGCGCGACGTCGATGATGGCCCGGAAATGCTCGTCATGACGCTTGCCGCCGACGTTCCCGGGGTTGATCCGGTACTTCGCGAGCGCCCCAGCGCAGGCCGGGTACCGGGTCAGGAGTAAGTGACCGTTATAGTGGAAGTCGCCGACGATCGGCACCGTCACGCCGAGCCGGTCGAGCTCCTCGACGATGGCCGGGACCGCGGCGGCCGCCTCGTCGGTGTTGACCGTCACCCGGACCACCTCGCTGCCGGCCCGGGCCAAGGCGGCCGCTTGCTGGACGGTGGCCCGGACATCGGCGGTATCGGTGTTGGTCATGGACTGCACCATGACCGGATGGGCGGAACCGACGGGAACCCCGCCGACTCGGACTGTCGGCGTGGCGCGGCGGGGAGCTATGGCCATGCGAGAAGTATAAGGGTTAGGCCAGCCCGAGTTGCTTGACCAGCCGGATCCAATCGGCGTCGCTGACCGTGCCCGCGACCTTGAGAGGGGTGAGGGTCGCCATGATCTCGGCCCGGGTCCCGGAAATCCGCCGGTCGCGCAGTTCCGAAATCATCCGGGAAAACCGGTGCTCGTACTCGTTTTCGTTGAACTTGCCGGCCTTCCGGCCGTCGCTCAGCGCCGTGAGCTCCTGGGCCACGCGGGCGGGCGCAATCGGGGTCTGTTCTTCGTCGGCCATCGGATTGGTGGACTCCATCACTTGTGAAGGTAGCGGATCGCTCGTCCTATTACGCTCGCGCTATCGGCTCCGTTGCACAAGTGGTCGGCGGCAGCTCCGGTTCGGCCGGCTCCACATTTCGGGGGGCGCCGACATCGAGGCGCTCGACCAGAGCATCGGTGACCATCTCGGAAAAGGCCTGGACGATCTCGGGATCGAGTTCCTTCCCGGACTGTTCCACCAGGTAGGTCAGTGCCTGCTCGGGCTCCCAGGCCTGGCGGTAGGGTCGGTCGGTGCAGAGGGCATCGTAGATGTCGCAGACGTGGACGATCCGGCTGGCGTAGTGGCAGGCCCGGGGAAACCGCATCGCGGGATAGCCCCCGCCGTTCAGGAAGATGTGGTGCTCATAGGCCACCACCGCGGCCAGCCCAAGGCCCCGCTCCCGTTCGAGGATCAGGCGGGCGCCGTCGGCCGGATGGCGCTGGACGATCTTTCGCTCCTCGTCGGTGAACCGCCCGGGCTTGACCAGGAGTTCGTGGGGAATGGCCACCTTGCCGATGTCATGAAGCAACCCCGCGACCCCGACGGCCCGGGTCTCCGCCGGCGAGAAGCCGAGCCGCTCGGCCAAGCCCATGGCCAGCACCGAGACGTTGCAGGCGTGGGTGGTGGTGTATTGATCGTATTGCTTCAGCACCAAGAGGGGGACGAGCATCTGCTCGCCCTGATGCATGGTTGAGGCGAGGGCCCGGACCACCGCTTCGACCTCGGCCATCGGGATCCCCCCGCCCTCCTGGACCTCATTGTGGATCCATCGAACCGCCGCGACCTCCTCGGTCAGGTCCACGGCGATCCCGGCCACCCCTGGTCCTCGGATGCCCCGGTCCTTCAGATCGGTTAGCCGAGGCCCGACCTCCCCGCCGGTGCCCGGATCCTTGACTTTCAGTTGGCCGAACCGAATCGGGGGCCGGACCAGCTGCCGGGTTTCGGCGGTATCGAAGCACCGACCCGAGACCTGGCGGAATAATTCCTCGACAAATTCGAGGTACGACTCGCGGGTGACGTCGGCATCGATCTCGATCCGTTCGATCCGGGCCGCCGACAGCTTCGAGGCCCAATCCCAGGTCGAGAGTTCGGTCAGGACCCGGGTCCCGACCACCGATTCGCCGCCGAGGAAGGAATACTCGACGCACGGGTTGGCGTCGGTCATGGTCAGGAGTTGTTCGAACGACGCGTCGAGGGCCCGCTCGCGAGCCGGATGACCCTCGCTGTAGAGACTCATGGTCGCGAGGGCCTGGCCTAACGAGATCAAGAAGCTGGATTCGGGGGTCATTGGGTAAACGCTCCGCTGCAGGCCGCAATCAGATCGGCGTCGCCGGACCGAAGCGCCAGCCGGAGCACCGCATCGGCGTCCGGGGTTCCGGCCCATCGGCCGGCGAGCACCTCGAGCTTGGCAACCACGATCGGCGATTTGGGGACTAAGCGCTGGCGCCGGTACCACGACGGTCGGGTCGTCATATGGGCCAGGAGCCAGTCCCGGACCGTTGGGGTATCGAACTGCTGAAGAATCCGGACCCCTTTGGCTCGGAGTTCCACGCTGCGCTTGCCGTTGCTGAGCAACAGAAGCAGCCGGGTCAGGGACTGCCGGGGTAACCGTTGGCCGCCGGCCGCGATGGCCATGTCGATGACCCGCTCGTCATCGTCGGCCAGGGCCGCGTGCAAGGCATCGCTGTACCGCGCCGGATCGCGGAGAATCAGCCGGTAGGCCTCGACTCGAACCACCGGGTCTTCGGCGGCGAGGTACCCGTCGAGATCGAATCCGGCCGGCAGCGCCGCTAAGTCTCCCAGCATCGTGAGCAGCCGGCATCGGTCGGCGGTGCTACCCCGATCGAGCTGGGCCATCACCTGCTCGAATACGCCGGATCCCATCGCAACGAGCCGTTCGACCACCAGACGACGCACCGGCCCAGACTCGAGGGCCAGGAGCCGGTCGGTCAGGACCGGCACCTCCGACGGGCCGGCCTGGGCCACCACCAGCCCGATCAGGTCGGGACCGAGGGCTTCGTCGTGAATGATCCGGCGGAGTGGTTGGGGGGCCAGCAGTTCTTTCCAGACCGGAGCAGCCGCCGGATCCGAACCGACCGACTGAAGCAATTCAACCAACGCCGCCGTTTCGCCTTCCGCGAGGCACTGCTCGACCGCCTGGACCACGTGGTCCCCCGCCCCGCCGGTTTCGATCGAAATTTGGATGACCCGAAGCCACTCCTCGTTCGGCGCCCCCTCGGAGGTCGTGGCCTGTTCGTACCGAGCCAAGGTTTCGAGGAGCCGGGCATGACTGCGGGAATTCGGGTCCGACAAGGTCCAGTCTTCCAGGAGGCCCTTGACGATCTGGCGGACATCCCGATCGGCCGCCGGCCGGACCCCGGCCCCCCCGCGGCCGTTCCGGCTCATCTTTTGGAGCAGCCGAAGGAGGACCGTGGACATTTCCTTCCGGTTGGCGCGAGCGGCGGACTCGACCAATTCGATCAACGCCGCGGCGGGGAGCCAGTCCAAGGCGGGCCGGATGGCGTCGAGGCCGTCCCGGCCGAGGTCGATGTCGAGCAACATGCCTAACGCTTCGGGCGGAAGGGTCGCCAACAGATCCCGAAGCCGGAGATCGGCATGGACCCGGGCATCGCCGTCGAGGGTCAGATTGAGGCGGCCCATCCGTTCCACCGCTTGCGCCACCGCCGCGCGGCTTTCCGGCGCCCCAAGCCGTTCGAGCATCATCGAGACAAACGCCGGCGAGCCGACCTCACCCACGGGTCCATACTCGGCGTTCCCGGCCACGAGGTGGGCCAGGTCCTGCCACAGGTGGTCGATTTGACCGCCGACGTCATCCTCGCCGCGGAGGGTCAGGGCATCGAACGCAATCGGGACGATTTCGGCGTTCTCGCCTTCAAAGCCGGGTCCGACAAACGTGCGGTCACCCCGGCCCGGCGGCTCGACCACGAGGCGCTCGGTCACCGCCGTGAACTCGGCGAGGGTCAGACCGGACTGAAAGACTAGGGCTCCGACTTGGATCCGGTGGAGGCGAGCCGCGAAGTCGCGAATGACGAAATGGGCCGGATCGGTCACGGCATCGTCGACCACCAGCTGATTCCGAGCCACCCCGATCCTCAGGGCCGGACTGTCCTGGAGGAGGGCAGACAACGATTGGTGCGCGGCGGCGAGCGCGGCGTGCCGCATCGGGTGGCTGGCGGGATAGGCCCGCTGTTTGTGGAGGGCCACGGCCAAGTGAGTCAAAAAGCCGACGACCGGCGGCGCCATCGGCGCGGCAGCGGGCAGGAGAACTCCGGTCACGGGGTTCCCTCAGGTCGGACGGAATTGAGCTCGGACAGAGACATGGCGTGGAGATTAGAGGCAGAAAACGCGCCAGCTGGCCGCTGCCCCACTCCACAACACGTAACTCTATTTATGGTAGACGGTTACAACTTCGTCATCGACCCGAATGGCGGGGGGCATCGCCCGTCAGGCATCGGCTTCGGCACTTGTCGGCGCTCGGTGCTAGGCGCCCGGGGGCCTTGGGCGGGGGGCTACTCGGTTGGTGTTGGGGTTGGTCGGGGGGGGCGGGGGCGGAACGGCGCCGACGATTCGACCATGGAGTTCGGTGTAGTTGGCGCCTGGCGCAAGGTACTGAGTCGAGGGGGAGACGGCGTACTCCCAGACTCGCCAGACGCCGGCTTCTTGGGCCATGATGATGGTCTCACCGCCAAAGGTCCCGCCTCGAAATTCGATCCGGGTGTCGAAGATCACGGCTTCGGGGTAGCGGTTCGGTTCGACCGGGACATAGCGGAGCGAGGTGACTTTGCGATTGATCACCGGCTGGAGTGCGCCGGGAACGCCCGACCAGACTTGCTCCCAGGTTTCCGGGAGCACGAACTGCTGAAAATGGGGACTGCCTCGATCCCAGGCGGCTCGAGGGTTGCCATCCTTGACCAGATTGAACCAGACGACGAGTTCGCGCTCCGCCGCCTCGACACTCGCCGGCATTGTGCCGATGGTGCCGCGATCGATTAACTGGCCCTCGAGCCGGCCGGCCGCTACCGCCGCCGCCACCACAAAGACAAAGCCGCGCATCGGTCTAACTTAGCCGCATTCGCTGAAACCACAGACGTGGCACTTGACGCAGCCTTCGGCGAATTCGAGCTGCGAGCCGCAATCGGGACAGGAACCGGCCAGGGTCTGGGGCATCCCGCCGAGGGACATCTGCTCGTTGCCGACGACCACCGCTTGACCGACCGGCTCGGCCATCGAACCGACCGTGGTGGGACCGGGCAAGAGTTCCTGCTGGATCCCCTGCTTTTCCTGGATCCAACGTTCGAGCGCAATGCCCACGGCGTCGGGCACCGACATGACCTTGTTGGCGCCAAGGCCCATGGTCCGGTCGGAGCTGATGCCGCGGAGTTGGCGATGGATTTCCTTGATCGGAATGCCGGACCGGAGCGCCAGGGAAATCAGCCGGCCGAGGGCTTCGACGTCGGCCATGAGGGCGCCGCCGGCCTTGCCGAGGCTCATGAACACTTCGAACGGCTGGTTCTTGTCGTCTTCGGTGACGGTGACGTAGAGTGTGCCAAGGGGGGTCTCGATCCGGCGGACCGACCCGCGAAGCAATTCGGGCCGCGAACGTTTCTGGCGCCGCTGAAGGTTTTCGGACTCGAGTTCGTGGACAACCTTCCGGAGCCGATCGTTTTCGGAGCGGAGCTCGGCCAATTCGCCATGGAGATCGGCGCTGTCGTTCCGGGGGACCGCGGCCGCGGGCTGCTCGGCGGTGAGCATCATGGCGTTGAGATCGGCGCGGGCTTCGGCTTTGCCGGACTTGGTGGCGTCTTCTTGGACTTTCTTGGCGGTGGAGCCGGACGAGAGCACCTGCATGTCGCGGCTGCCGTCCCGGTACACCGTGACGCCTTTACATCCGAGTTCGAACGCCATCCGATAGATCTTCTCGACCTCGGCCTCGGTGGCGTGATTGGCGAAGTTGACGGTTTTGGAAATCGCGCTGTCGTTCGCTTCCTGGAAGGCAGCCTGCATCCGGACGTGCCATTCCGCGCCAATGTCGTTGGCGGTGATGAAGACCCGCTGCCACTTTTCAGGGACCTCGGGATGACGGGCATGGCCGGTTTCGGCGACCCGCTTGAGCAGGTCGTCGGAGTGCCATCCTTCGCGTTTGGCTATGGCGACGAAATCTTCGTTGACATCGGGCATCAAGACGCCGGCCTGATTTCGCATGAACGCCACGGCGAACAGCGGCTCGATCCCGGAACTGCAGCCCGCAATGATCGAGATGGTCCCGGTCGGCGCGACCGTCGTCACATTGCAGTTCCGGAGCCGGCGCATCGGCCGAATCCGTTTGCCGTCGGCATCGCGGGCACCGGTGGCGTCGGGGCCCCAAATGCTCCGCTCCCATTCCGGAAACGCGCCCCGCATGGCCGCGAGCCGTTCCGACTCGACCTTGGCCTCGTTGTCGATGAAGCGCTGGACCGTGCGCCCAAGCTCGACGGCTTCGGCTGAGTCGTAGGGCAGGCCGAGCCGGACGAACACATCGGCGAGACCCATGACGCCGAGGCCGATCCGGCGGATTTTCTGGGCCAGCGCGGTGATTTCCGGGAGCGGGTAGTTGTTCGCGTCGATCACGTTCTCGAGGAAGTGGGTGCAGAGATGCACCGCCCGCCGGAGCTCGGCCCAGTCGAGATCGCCGTCGGCCACGAACTCGGCGAGGTTGACCGAGCCGAGATTGCAGACGTCGTAGGGCAACAGCGGCTGCTCGCCACAGGGGTTGGTGGCTTCATACGATCCGAGGTGCGGCACCGGGTTGTAGTGATTGGCGCGGTCGATGAAGAACACCCCGGGCTCGCCGGTCTTCCAGG